>CALFHF010000169.1 GCA_937875855.1 uncultured Flavobacteriales bacterium | reverse complement strand
TATTTGATGTAGACGGTGTCTTTACGGATAATACCTTGTACATCATGGAGGGCCAAGAACCCATGCGGAAAATGAATGTCAAAGATGGCTATGCTATCCAATTAGCTGTGAAGAAAGGCTATAGAATAGCCATAATCACAGGTGGTCGTTCTGAAGCAGTAGCAGCTCGATTCAAAGGGCTTGGTGTGAATGACGTTTATTTGAATTCCCACGATAAATTAAAGGTCTTCAAGGATTTTTGTAAAACTCACAATGTAAATCCTACTAATGTGCTATACATGGGTGATGATATACCTGACATTCCAGTTATGATGAATGTTGGACTTGCTTGCTGTCCTCAGGATGCTTCTGAAGGGGTCAAAGCCATCAGCTCCTATATTTCTCCTGTGAAAGGTGGACTTGGCTGCGTGCGCGAAGTCCTTGAGCAATTACTTCGCTTGAATGGTCACTGGCAAGCTGACGAAGACCACATCTGGTAACCCCTTTTTGAATGAAAAAATTACTGAAATGGATATTTGGCGTCCTAGTCATTGTTATTGTTTGTGGGATCACTTATGTGCGTTTAGCCATGGGGATGAGCTTGCCTGAAGGTGTTGCGGGGATAGAGGCAGATGCCTTAGCATCTAAAATGATGGTCAAAGTAAATGAGCAAGCTTGGAATGATACCCGCTTCCTTACATGGTCCTTCGCTGAACGCAATACTTATATATGGGACCGCAGCCGTTCTTTGATTCATATTTCATTCGATAATGCTGAGGTTGTGCTGCATAGCCAGGATCTCAGTGGTTGGGCCATAGAACATGGAGAAGTCGTTTCTGACTCCGAATATGAGCGCCTTCAAGAAAAAGCATGGTCGAATTTCTGCAATGACAGCTTCTGGCTCATAGCTCCACTTAAGGTTATGGATGACGGAGTTCAACGAAAATTAGTGGATTCAGATAAAGGATCTGCCTTACTTGTCACATATCCAAGTGGCGGTGTAACCCCTGGTGATTCCTATTTATGGTTTATCAATGAAGACGGCCTTCCATATGCCTATCGGATGTGGGTAGATATCATTCCAGTTCCAGGCTTGGAAGTGAGCTGGGAAGATTGGACAGAACTTCATACAGGGGTCTTGGTTGCTCAGAAACATATGTTGGGCCCATTGAACATCAGCATAACTGACCTGAAGTCAGGAAGTACCTTGGAAGAAATAGGACTGAGCAAAGACCCCTTTGTACAATGAGGATAGTATTCATGGGTACTCCCGAATTCGCAGTGGCTAGTCTGGATGCCCTGTTTAACTCATCACATGAAGTGGTCGGTGTTGTTACCGTTGCAGATAAAGCCTCTGGACGAGGAAGGAAAGTCCATTCCTCTGCTGTGAAAGAATATGCACTGAGCAAGAATATCCTTACCCTGCAACCTCTAAAGCTAAAAGACTCCGGGTTCCTTAAAGCCTTAGAAGGCTTGCGAGCAGATCTCTTTGTAGTAGTGGCCTTCAGGATGCTTCCCGATGCAGTATGGAAGATGCCGAGCAAAGGCACAATTAATCTGCATGGTTCCTTATTACCTAGATACCGGGGTGCTGCCCCAATCAACTGGGCTGTTATTAATGGAGATAAAGAAACTGGGTATTCTAGCTTCTATATCAATGAGGAGATAGATAAAGGCGCTCTACTCTTTCAGGAGCGTATGCCTATTCATGAAGATGAAGATGCTGGCTCAGTGCATGATCGCATGATGCTCCTAGGAGCTCTGCTCGTAGTCAAGACTGTGAATGCCATAGAGGAAGAAAGTGCGAATGCTCAACCACAAAATGACATAGTGGCAAGCCATGCTCCTAAATTGAATAATGAAAACCGTAGGATAGATTGGACTAAGCCCTCAACGGAAATTAAAAATCTGATTCGAGGGTTAAGTCCTTACCCAAGTGCATACAGTATTCTTCACACAAATGAGGAGGAGCTTACTGTTAAATTCTTCAAAGTGGAGAAGGTGGAGGGTGAAAGTCTATCTCCTGGAATAATTAAAAGTGACGGAAAGACCTTTCTATATATAGGATCAAGGGGCGAATCATTGTCCATTTTAGAGCTTCAAGTGGCCGGAAAACGCAGAATGAGCATCAAAGATTTGCTAAATGGGTGGGAATTAGACCCTAATTGGCAGTTCCATTGACCTTGGAAGTAGGTGGAAAGGGAATTTAAAAAGGCTTGAATCCCTTGATTGACCCACATTTCACTCGGCTTTATCAACAAAATAGGGCGTTTATCCACAAAATAGGGGGTAAAATGCCCATGTGCGTAGGGTGACAGGCAATTCAGTTCTATATTGGCCCCTGAAATCGCATTAGCGAATTATTAACCTTAAATCTGATAATCTCATGAACAAAGCAGAGATGATTGAAGCAATGGCTACCGATGCAGGTATTTCCAAAGCTGAAGCAAAAAGAGCGTTGGACTCTTTCGTGACCAACACTACTAAGACCCTTAAGAAAGGAAACCGTCTTTCTCTTATTGGATTCGGTTCTTTCTCAGTAACCCGTAGGGCTGCTAGAAAAGGTCGTAACCCACAAACTGGGAAAGAAATCACTATCAAGGCTAAGAACGTAGTTAAGTTCAAGCCAGGATCTGACCTCGCTTCGAAAGTCTGATTCCTGCGATAGGAAATTCAAAGGGCCATCCATTTGTGGGTGGCCCTTCTTATTTAATGCTCTATGGAACGATATAACACTAGTCTGATCGCCTTTCTTAAGGACTTCATTATGGAAGACCGTTGGACGCTATTACAGGAGCGCGTAGCAGAGCGAAGTCGACATGTAACTGCCGTCTTAGAGGACATCTATCAACCTCAGAACGCTAGTGCGCTGTTAAGGACCAGCGATATTTTCGGGTTTCAAGATATCCACATCATAGAGAACAAACACCGCTATGAAGTCAATCCCAAGGTGGAAAAAGGTTCTTCTAAATGGCTTGATCTACATAGATATAGAGGTGAAGGAGATAATAGCCCTAGATGCTTGGATACATTAATCGAACACGGTTATACTCTCGTAGCAACTTCTCCCCATGTTGATGCCTATTCTCCTGAAAATCTTCCGTTAGACAAGCCCATAGCCATTCTATTTGGAACAGAGAAAGACGGCTTGAGAGCAGATACTATGGAAAGATGCACACATAAGCTTCGTATTCCTATGTACGGATTTACTGAAAGTTTGAACCTGAGTGTATCCGCTGGAATCATCTTGAATAGGCTCAGAACCCGCCTTGAATCAGCAGAGGTGGATTTCAAACTTCATACTGCAGCTCAAGAAGATGTGCTGCTTGACTGGCTTAGAAAGAGCTTGAAACAGGCCAGTTTGTTAGAAGAACGTTTCAAGGAGATACATTCATAAGGGAATCGTGTATATTTGCACTCCTAAAAAATCAATTTAAAGTTCTAGTATTCATGGGAAAAGGAGATATCCGTTCTAAAAAAGGCAAAAGAGTCAGAAAATCTTGGGGTGTTACACGTCCAAGGACAGATAAAGGCATAGGGGCATTCGTTCCTCTTTCTGTTAGAACGGCCGCTGCAGCTAGCACTGAACCTAAGGATCCAAAGTCAGCTAAAGCCAAGAAAACAACTAAGACTGCTGCTCCTAAAGTAGCTGCTAAAGCTGTTGCACCTAAAGTAGCTGCTAAAGCCGCTGCACCTAAAGTAGCTGCCAAAGCCGCTGCACCTAAAGTAGCTGCCAAAGCCGCTGCACCTAAAGTAACTGCTAAAGCCGCTGCACCTAAAGTAGCTGCCAAAGCCGCTGCACCTAAAGTAACTGCTAAAGCCGCTGCACCCAAAGTAGCTGCTAAAGCTGCTGCACCTAAAGTAGCTACTGAGCCAAAAGCTGCTCCAGCGAAAGCAAAAAAGACTGCCAAGAAAGCTGGCGGTGATGATTTAACGAAGCCCTAAGCTTTCTCAAGTCTTAGCTGAAGCAGGTGTTGATTCATATACAACGCTTTCAACTTACAAAGTGGATAGTCTAGAACAGATTCTAGAATCTACAGGAAGTCGTTACAAAATGTTCGATCCATATGCCTGGCCAGAACAAGCTACACTTGACGTTGCTGTTAGGTGGGACGAGCTAGACACCTTGAAGGGTCAGCTTGACGGTGGAAGAAAGAAGTAATACTTCTTACAAAACTATAATGAAGCCCCAGTCCTCCTTGGATTGGGGCTTCTTTTTCAAGGATTCAATCGTTCTTTCTGCCAATTCCCTTTTTCGTCCTTCCGGTATCGAATCCTGTCGTGAAGTCGGCTACTCCTTCCCTGCCAGAATTCCCATTCCTTTGCTCGTATGACATACCCACCCCAGTGTTCTGGTCTCGATACTTCTTTTCCCTCGAATCGTTCGCTCAGCGCTTTAATTCGTGCTTCTAATTCAGTTCTATCTCCTAGAACTTGGCTCTGGTCTGATGCCCATGCTCCTATTTGACTCTCTCTTGGTCTTGAATTGAAATAAGCATCTGATTGTTCATTACTCACTTTGTGTACCTCTCCTTTCATGTTCACCTGCCTATCCATCAATTCCCAGTGAAAATTCACCACTGCTTTAGAGTTCTGTTCTAATTCCTGGCCCTTTCTACTCTTGTAATTCGTATAGAAAATGAGCCCTTCATCATCCATCTCTCTAAAGAAGACCATGCGGGAGGAAGGAAAACCATCCTGTCCTATGGTGGAAATACACATAGCATAAGGCTCTTGTACCTTGTTATCTATGGCTTCAGCAAGCCAAAGCTTGAACTGTGCCATGGGATTTTCTTGCATAGACGCTTCTTCCAAAGCCTCATTTTGAAAGTCCCTTCGTTCTGATTTGATGTGCTCTTCTAATCCTTCGCTCATGATTCATAAATTGATGGTTATAAAACTACATCCTTCTTTTTACCGTATATAAAATAGATTCCACTTCATTTGTGATTCTATGAATCATTTGTAGGTTTGAACACATGCTTGAATTTCATCCACAAAATAAATTAACTCCGGCCAGAGGACGCCTTCTGGTCTCAGAGCCGTTTATGGATGATCCATATTTCAAGCGAACTGTCGTTTTACTCTGTGAACATGGCGAAGAAGGAAGCTTTGGCTTTGTCTTGAACAAGTATATAGACGTAAACATTAAGGATGTCATAGAGGATCTTCCTCGTATGAAAAGCCGCATCAGTGTAGGTGGTCCTGTGAAGAATGAAAACCTATTCTACCTGCATACCCTCGGACCAGGACTAGAAGGCAGTCGTGAAGTGATTCCTGGTGTTTTTATTGGAGGTGAATTCGATGTGCTCAAGGAATTAATCAAAGCTGGCGAAATCAAGGAGAAACAGATTCGCTTTTTTATTGGCTATTCTGGTTGGGTAGAGAATCAACTAGAAGGTGAACTCAAAGAAGGTTCTTGGCTCGTCCTACCTGCTCAAGGAACTGATATCATGGATACAAAGGACAATGACCTTTGGGCTCAAGTATTGCGTGATAAAGGTGATGGTCAATCCTACTTTGCCAATTTCCCAGAGGATCCTAACCTCAATTAAACTTCTTTAATTGTGTCCAAGTTGATAGGCTTTCCGAAGCTCTTCAATGGCCTGTTCTATGGATACTTCTTCAAGATTCCACCCATCAACGT
>CALFHF010000168.1 GCA_937875855.1 uncultured Flavobacteriales bacterium | reverse complement strand
TAATGCTGCATGATTTTCGATTTCCACAAGACTTATATTTCTGGGGACAAGACCGTGTGGGCTCCATTATTCCTGTTCTAGGGCAGATTCCGCACAAATCAGTAGGAATATCAGCAATTTGGTCTGAAACCATTGTTCACAGTTTTATTTTGATCCTGGGGTATTTAGCATTCGCTACGTTCTTGAAAACGCGTTTTTCAAGACTTGCATTCGCCATAGTTTGGTTTCTCCCTATATCACCATTTCTTGGCCTTGTTAGGTATTCTTTTGGGCTTCAGTATAGCCTCATGGCAATAGGCATTTTTGCCATCAGTAGATATTTGAATCTACATATGCCTGATAAGAAAATGCAAAGCTTGGCATGGATGAGTATAGCTTGGCTAGCTTTTACTTCTGCTATTTGGATCACTGATTCTGCAGTAGTCACAGTGGGAGTGGTGCTCGTATTTGCATTCTATTCTATGAGCAAGAGAGGGATTGGAATCAGTGTATTTGAATACAGTTCAATCATAGTAGGATCTACCTTAAGTGCATACATCATTTATCTTATGAAGTCTCATGCAGTGGTCTCTTCAGGATATATCTACAATACAGTCCTATTCAATTCCCCAGCGGAATTCTGGAGTTCCGTAATCATGTTAGTTCACTACCTAGGTGAGGTAATCACCTTCTCATATCATGAGTTTTTCATATCTACCTACGCCTGTCTGCTGCTGCTTGAGCTGCTTATTTCTGGTTTTTAAACGACTAGTTAGTAATGAGAAGGCTGAACTGGATGTAGCGAAGCTTTTCATCGCTGATGGGATACTATCCTTGTTCTTGATTTTGATATCAAATTGGGCATTTTTAAATGAACTTGCGCAACGTTATTTTGTAGGAGTGTATATCAGTTTCTGGCTGGCTTTCCTTATTTGGCTGGATTCTAGGATGGTTAATCAGTACACAAGATTGGTTAAGAGCATAGTCAGTCTAGCACTTACAGTGGGAATTGTCAGCATAATATATGGATTTGCGTATGTCTATCCCAAAAGCTTGACGTCAAAGCTTAGTATAGTTAGTGAGTTAAATGAACTGGGAGAAATTGGAATCATAGCAGAGTATTGGAACGCCTATTCTAGCAGCGTTGCAAATCCAGAACAAATAATTGCCATTCCGCATGAATATGCGGAACAAAAGAACCCAGATAGGGTCAATTTGGCCTTTGCACAACCTAGACTATTTCTAATCAGAGACATGTGGCTAGATACTTTTCCTGAACGTATAGTTCAGTTTGGAAGACATTTAATCAGGTCAGGTGATGAGTTCCGCATAGGAGGTTCATGGCTTTGTGAGTATAAGATTACTCCATTTGATATGATGTTCAAAGCAACTGACATGCTCTTTCTGAAAGATTCAGAACATATTTTAACAAGTGAAGCAGGTGGTCTTAGCATTGTGGATAATACAGAGCTCCATAATATTTTCGTGGTATACGGGCCGAAGATAAGCGTGCCAGAAGGTGATTTTTCAGTTGAATTCAAAATGAGGCTAGAATCTAGCACAACGGGTCTTTCTTTTGCAAGACTGGAAGTATCAGCTGAGCATGGTGAAGTTATTCTGGCTGAGAAAAATATTGGAGAAAGTGATTTTATTCACTCGAATACGGAACAGCTAATTGTCCTGACATTCAATACTCAGGAGCCGCGAGAAGGAGTTGAATTCAGAGTTTATTTTGAAGGAGGTGCTTCGTTCATTTTGGAATCTGTTCATATCCAACAAGTCAAGAGCAATACCTGTACTTGGATTCATACCGTTCAAGGTTGGCATCTCAGTAGAATGTAAAGTAAATCTAGGTTCTGATGCTACTGGTTCATCGCCCAGTGTTAGGAGGTATCCTTGGAAGATAATAGGAGATCCTGCTATGCCTGAACTGAAGAAACACACACTCTCTGAGCCATAATTTCCTGCCTTGATATATACGATGTCACCAGGAAGAAGGGGATAAGATGCTGCTTGATCTATAGTCGTCCAAGGATAAAGAAGAGTCCCAAGTTCATTGGGGGCAAGGGATTGAGAGTCTACATAGTAGCTAGTAGCTTCTGCTGTATGAAACAACAGAACACACATGACGACTATGATATGTTTCAGAACGCTACACAAAACCCACTTCACTTCTCTCTTCACATAGTCTATACGCAGGAAATCTGATTTTGTATCACTTTATTGAACAAAAACAGCCCTTTCAGTATAAACACCTACTTGAGAAAACAAAGGAAATTAGAACATCAGAGGAGCAGTTATCAATTCAAATCGTAAATCTCCATGATGTTTTTCAAATGCGTTTCGAAGTCTATGTCCAAGTCTTTCAGCTTTCCTGTTGACATATCGAAAACCCAGCCATGAACGGTGAGACCACGTGATTTCGCAGCCTTTTGGAAAGCAGCTGTTTTGATCACATTCACGCATTGTTCCTTCACATTGAGCTCTACCAATCGATCGGCTTTTTGCTGTGAATCAGTGAGAGCATTCAATTCATTGCGATGGATACGGTACACATCACGGATGTTCCTGAGCCAAGGATTTAGAATACCCAAATCGGCTGCTTGCAGAGAAGCCAATACACCACCGCATCCATAATGTCCGCATACGACCACGCGCTTCACTTTAAGCACATCTATGGCATACTGTAAAACCGACATCACATTCAGATCTATGCTAATCACCATATTAGCGATGTTCCTATGAACGAAAGCCTCTCCTGGTTCAGCTCCCATGATTTCCTCAGCTGTGACTCGGCTATCAGAACAACCTATATACAGTACTTCAGGGCTTTGGCCTGCTGCCATTTTCTTGAAGAAATCAGGGTCCTGATCTAGTTTACTTTGAACCCAGAGCTCGTTCTTTTCAATGATTTTGTCGAAATCCATAGTGTCTTTAAGATTGATTCTCCTCCAAGATAGGTTCTTTCAAAAGAACTGGATTATCATGGCTGATCTCGCAGGAACATCAAGGCCTTTTTCGAAGTTGGTTTTTTCCTTGGTCAACGCATCAGTGCCCACGCGGTTTCCTTGAAGCACTTCGTCATAATCCTTCAGATCCAGATGATCTGCCTTGTCTGATTTATTGATAACCAACATAACTTTCTCATCTTTCGTGAACCTGAACAGTACATAGCGTCTGCCGGCAAAAAGCGGAGCGAAATGCATCAAGTCTCCTTCATGAACAGCTTTGGAATTCTTCCTCCACGTAAGTAGATTCTTCATGAAATTCTGAGCATCAGTTTGCTCTTCAGTCAATCCCATTCCCTCAAAACCATTTTCGCGATCTCCTGCCCATCCACCCGGAAAGTCAGAACGAATCACACCATGAGAGCCATCATCTCCATTGCTCATTAGGATTTCAGTTCCATAATAGAACTGTGGAATTCCGCGCGTAACGGCTAGGTAGGACAGGCCTATTTTCCACATATCCAAGTCCTCATTCACCTGTGTGAAGAAGCGATCCATGTCATGGTTATCAGCGAAGATGACTAAGTCCTTCGGGTACGGATAGAGATAATCATTGGCCAAGCAACGATAGAGATCAGCGAATTTCTCAGAATATGCTCCAGTTTCTTCTTGTAATGCATTGCGCAGTGCTGCTTGCAAAGGGAAGTCCATTACGCTTGGGAGATAGGAGACATAGCCATCATAATTCACCTTGTCTTTTTGCCAATAGGAAACAATGTTCGGGTTCAAGCTCCATTCCTCACCCACTATTTTAAACTTTGGATACTCTGTCATAATCGACTTGCTCCATGCTGTCATAAAGGTCTTGTCAGGATAGGGATAGGTGTCTTGTCTGATGCCGTCTAATCCTACTTCCTCAACCCACCAAATGCTGTTCTGAATCAGGTATTCAGCCATGAACGCATTACGCTGATTCAAATCAGGCATGGTCTTGTCAAACCAGCCATCGCTGTGTTTTTTCTTGTCAGAAGCAGAAGCATACGGATCCTGAATCGTTTCTCTGCGATGTGTGGTTTGCACATACTTTCCATCGTTGTTAATCCAATCTTTGAAGGGCAGATCGCTCATCCACCAATGATTGCTTCCGCAGTGGTTTTCTATCATATCAGCAATGACTTTTAATCCCATTTCATGCGCTCTATCACAGAGTTCATGATATTCTTCTAGTGTTCCATAGCGCGGATCTACCTTGTAAAAATCAGTGGTAGAGTAACCGTGATATGACCATTTCTCCATGTCATTTTCCAGAATAGGATTAAGCCAGATGGCAGTAAATCCCATGTCTTTTATATACTGAAGATGATCTATAATTCCTCGCAGGTCACCTCCATGACGGCCTCCATGAAATGCACGGTCAGGATCTTCTTTCATGCTGTTCACCTGATCATTATCAGGATTTCCATTTGCGAAACGATCAGGCGTGATGAGGTAAATGACATCAGAGGCATCAAAACCTCCGCTCAAGGAAGCTCCCTTTTTTCTTTGCTTGAGTTCATAATAGAACTTGAGCGTTTTGCCTTGAGATTTGAATTTGATAAGCATTACACCCGCCTTAGCCGTAGGAGCTATTTCTAGATTAAGAAAAAGATAATTCTTAGAGTCCCCAGAACGAGTAAGAATTAAAGTGACACCATCATAATCAACGCTGGCAGTATGAGCTCCAATGTTCTCACCGCGAACCATAAGCTGCACATGTTGATTAGCCATGCCCACCCACCAGTGTGGAGGATCAGCCATGAGTTCGGTCTTAGCGAGTAAAGAAGTAGAGCTCCATAGAAAGAGCAAACAAAAGATAAGTGTCCTGTTCATAGCGTGAAGATAAGGAAGGACAAGATCTTATAGGAAGTTGAGAAGAATGATTATTCAGAATGCTTCCTAATCGCCTTCACATAATTCTCCCAACTCATGTGCTTCGCTGAGTCAGCCACGTTCTTTCTTTCAATGGGAACAGTGATGCTTTTATTCATCACGTTTTTCATGTCTTGAATATCAGCAGGCTTAGCGAGATAGCCATTGAATCCATCTTTAATAGTCTCAGGAAAATGTCCAACGCGCGTAGCGAGAATAGGCAGATCGAAATTATAGCTAAGGGATTCTACACCGCTGGGAGTCGCTCTTTCGTAAAAGAGAATGATGCTGTCAGCCGCTTGAAAATACTTAGGAACGTCCTCATTGGGAATGAATTCATTGACTAAGAGCACACAATCTTGAATGCCTAATTCTTTAATCAATTCTAAAGGGCGGTAGTCTTTCTCATCGTCTTCCTTTTTCATGAAGAGTTTCTTGACCAATGAAAAAACAACGGTCTTCACTTTGTTCGAGAATTTGGAATTATCTAGAGTATTCCAGAAAGATTCTCCGCAAATCATCAGAGAGACATCATCACGCTCTTTGCTCAAGGCAGCAAACGCGCGAATGGCATCATGCAGTCCTTTATATTTTCTAATGAAACCAAAGTACAAGAAGACATGTTCCTTCAGGTTATGCTCCTTCTTGAAAGCAGGCAAGTCAAATGCAGGGTCAGCCTGAAAGAGATCGTAAATGGGATGATAAAGTTTGATGACACTTCGTTGTCCTTGAACAGAGCCAGTGCCATCTTCAGAGACTTGGAATTTCTCTCCTGGAAATAATTGTTCCAGCTCTTTTACCGTGCTGTATGCATGCGCTATAAAATGCTGCACACCTTTGAGTCCGAGCTTGGTGAACCACCTATCTATGCGGCTGTTTTCTTTGGGCACCACAAAGTGAAGATCGAAGATCACTTGAGCCTTGGAATGCTGTTCAATGTACTTTCTTATACGAGAAAGCGGAAGCCCTTGTTGGGCGTTATACCATTGAATAATTACCTGCTCGGGATTTAGCTCTACAATGCGCTGTGCAGTCTTTTTCCAAGTCCCAAGTCGGTTATAATCGCAGAGGTATTCTACTTGAATTCGGGTACCTTCTAGTAAATCCTTTTTGCTTTTATCATCTATAAATTCACGAGGAACGATGGCAGGATACTGTTGGCTCCAAGAGATGATATAGGTCTCATGTTCAGGCTGAGCATCAAAGGCCTTGGCCAAGGATGTGGTGTAATTAGAAATGCCTCCTTTAAAACGAGGCCCTGGCCCGAAACAAACTATCCTAGCCATTCTGGGCAATGTTCTTCAATGCTTGTTCATAGACTCTACGCAATCCTTCACGCATAGGAATTTTAGGTTCCCAACCTATGTTCTCCTTCACCCAGCTCATGTCGCAATAACGAGAATGCACGCCCACAGGCTTATCCAAGAGACGCTTAATCTCAGGGTCATATCCTGCGAACTCACAGAAGATATTGATGATGGAAATAAAGTCGGTTAATTCTCCTAGACCAATATTAATGGCGGTTCCATCATGAATCTTGTCCATAGCCATGAGGGTGCAATCCAAGACATCATCTATATGTACAAAGTCACGGCCCTGCAATCCGGTTCCCCAAACCTCGAATGGATCTTCTTTCAAAGCTGCTCTAAGGGCAATGGCAGGAATAGGATAGGAGAGATCCTGATCCTCCCCGAAACCTGAGAAGGGACGAATGCAGGTAATATGAACTCCGTAGTGGGAGGCAGCGATCTTAGCGAGGAATTCGCCCGTGAGCTTTGACCAACCATAGGTCATATCAGGTTGGCCCATGTTATTGAAATCAATATCACTTTCTTTAAGCTGCAGTGTATTCTCTTCGGTCTGTTTGTTGATGGGATAGGCCGCTGAAGAACTTGGGTAAAGCACGCGCTCAGGCTTCTGTCGGGTTATCCAGTAAAAGAATTCGGCATCTATGCTTAGGTCCAGCGCGACCATCATAGGATCACCATCTATCTTAGACCTACCACCTACTATGGCTGCAAAATGAAAGACATCTGCAAAGCCATCAATCTGGATTCCGTACTTCTTAGAGAACCAATCCTTGTCCTCAATAAACATACGGACCACGTCTCTGAAATCCCCTTGGAGGTAGAGCAAGCGCCCATCGCCATAAATCTCAAGGTCTTTGTTCTTGGATTTTAAATCTTCATGAAGCCAAGTGCTAGGATGGGTTCCTACGGATAGGTCATCTATGAAGAGCACTTGAGCATCACTAGAAGCATAGAGTCTCTTGACCATATTTCTTCCTACAAAACCGCAACCACCTGAAACTAAATGAGTCTTCATATTGAATTTATTTCCTTTTTAAGCGAGCCCAAAGCTACCAAAAGCAATGCTAGGAAATTTCTTCATAGCCTTGTTTCCTCTTCTTAGAATTGCAGTTTCTTGCTCAAAGAAGATTCTTTTCAACTAATAATTAAAAGATGCCAACGACCTTCAATAGGCCATTCACAATGCCTTTCTTTGTTCCCCTCATTACAATACCCCATCATGTCCCAGAAAAAGATCAAGAATGCGTTGATTTCCGTGTACCATAAAGACGGTCTTGCCCCTATCATACACTTATTGAATGATGCCGGAGTGCAGATCCACAGCACGGGAGGAACGCAGCGATTCATTGAAGAGATGAATGTTCCTGTTCATAAAGTAGAAGACCTGACTGGCTATCCTTCTATTCTTGGAGGAAGAGTGAAGACCTTGCACCCGAAGATATTCGGTGGGATTCTGGGTCGTAGGAAACAGGAAGAAGATATCGCGCAGATGGAGGAATATGAAATTCCAGAAATGGATTTGGTCATTGTGGACCTGTATCCATTTGAAGAGACGGTAGCATCAGGAGCTAGCCATGAGGACATCATAGAAAAGATAGATATAGGAGGAATCTCCCTGATTAGAGCGGCTGCGAAGAATTTCATTGATGTGGTCATCGTTTCAGACAGAGACCAATATCATGCGTTAGGTACTGAATTGAGAAAAGGAAAAGGAAGTACGACTCTCGAATTCAGAAAGCTCATGGCGAAGAAGGCCTTTGCAGTGAGTTCGCATTATGACCTTGCCATTTTTGAATATTTCCATGGAGCGCCTCGTGCAGTGGAATTGAATAAGAAGCATGTGTTGCGTTATGGAGAGAATCCGCATCAGTCAGGATCTTTCTTTGGAGATATGGATGCGTTATTCGACAAATTGAATGGCAAAGAACTTTCTTACAATAACCTTTTGGATGTTGATGCCGCGGTCAAGCTCATTGATGACTTTAAAGATGCAGGGCCTACATTCATTATCATGAAGCATAACAATGCCTGTGGTCTTGCGACACGAGAGACATTGAAACAAGCATATATGGACGCGTTGGCAGGGGATTCTGTTTCTGCCTTTGGAGGTGTACTCATCTGTAATCAGAAGATGGATCGCTATACGGCTGAATTGGTCAATGAATTATTCTGTGAGGTAGTAATCGCCAATAGTTTTGAAGAAGAAGCGCTAGAGATATTGAAGTCCAAGAAGAACAGAATTCTCTTGAAAAAGAAGGAACTTGAACTTCCTGAGATGACATATAGATCAGCACTGAACGGAATATTGGTTCAAGAAAGAGATCAGAAAGTAGATGCAAAAGAAGATTTGAAACAGGTGACGAAAAAAGCCTGTAGCGAGTCAGAAATCGAGGATCTAATCTTTGCATCGAAGATATGCAAGCATACCAAGTCGAACACAATCGTCTTGGCGAAGAACGGGCAATTACTGGCCAGCGGAACAGGCCAAACGAGTCGTGTGGATGCGCTGAGCCAAGCCATTGCCAAAGCGGGAAGGATGGGCTTCAGCCTGGAAGGAGCGGCCATGGCCTCTGATGCATTCTTCCCATTTCCTGATTGCGCAGAGATTGCGCATAAAGCTGGAATACGTGCCGTGATACAGCCAGGAGGATCTATAAAGGATCAATTAAGTATAGATTTTTGTGACGCTCATGACATGTCCATGGTCTTCACAGGAATCAGACATTTCAAACATTAAGGGCTTTTCAATAGGCTTAGGTGCATTACTGTTTAAATTCAATACGATAGCGGTATATTAAGGCTCTATATTTGAAGGAATACGGTTACATCATTAAATAAGAGTCAACAAGGAGTATGGGGCTATTTGATTTCTTCACACAGGAGATTGCCATCGATCTAGGAACGGCTAACACGCTGATCATCCATAATGACAAGGTTGTCGTGGATGAGCCCAGCATAGTGGCCATGGAAAGAGGTTCAGGAAAATATATTGCGATAGGGCAGTTAGCCCAGCAGATGCATGGTAAGACCCATGAGGATATCAAGACAATACGTCCTTTGAAGGATGGAGTGATCGCTGATTTCCAAGCGGCTGAAGCCATGATTAGGGGGATGATCAAGATGATCAAGTTCAAGAACAGCTTCTTCACACCGAGTATGCGTATGGTGATTTGCATCCCGTCAGGTATCACTGAGGTAGAAAAACGTGCAGTACGTGACAGCGCAGAACATGCAGGAGCTAAGGAGGTCTACCTCATTCACGAGCCCATGGCAGCTGCTATCGGTATCGGTATAGACGTTGAGGAACCTATGGGAAACATGATTATCGACATAGGAGGAGGAACCTCTGAGATTGCAGTTATTGCACTTGGTGGAATCGTATGTGATAAGAACATACGTATCGCTGGAGATGAATTCACTCAGGACATTGAGGAGTACATGAGGAGGCAGCACAACATATTAATTGGAGAGCGAACAGCTGAGTTGATTAAGATAGAAGTGGGCGCGGCCTTGCCTGATTTGGAGCATCCACCAGAGGACTATGCGGTGAGAGGAAGAGACCTTTTGACTGGTATTCCTAAGGAGATTCACGTTTCCTATAAAGAGATTGCTCATTGCTTGGATAAATCCATTAGCAAGATAGAAGAGGCAATCATGAGCGCATTGGAGAATACCCCTCCAGAGCTGTCGGCCGATATCTATCGCACTGGTATATACCTCGCGGGAGGTGGTTCCATGTTGAGAGGCTTAGATAGAAGAATCTCATTGAAAACGAAATTGCCTGTACACGTAGCTGAGGATCCACTTAGAGCCGTAGCACGAGGAACAGGCATAGCATTGAAGAACATCGGCAAATTCCAATTCCTCATGGGAGGTTGATTTGAAAAGCTTAATATGATATGAGGGATTTTCTTCGGTTCCTAGATTCCTACAAGTACCTCATCACTTTTCTGATATTCCAACTGTTCTGTTTCAGTCTGATTCTCAGAGAGAGTGTCTTCCAACGCACTATTGTCCTGAGCTCTATAAATTCTGTGACCGGAGCAGCCTTTGAACAAAGGGATAAACTATACAGTTATTTTTCTCTGCGTGATGCCAATGATATCCTAAAAGAGGAGAATATTCTTCTTATGGATAATCGTCCCATAAGCTATCAGAAAGTAGACAAGGAATATGCAATCATCGATGACACGCTCTATGCGAAACGCTATACATTCCAATACGCTGAGGTACTCAACAGCACCAAGACCGAGATAGATAATTACGTGACCTTGAATAAAGGAAGCCTTCACGGAGTAGAGCGGAACATGGGTGTCTTGAGTGGAATGAGACTGATGGGAAGAGTGGAGAAAGTAACAGAGCATTACAGCTTAGTGGTGCCTATCATCCACAGAAATTTCAAAGTATCAGCGCGGCTTCCAATGACTGGACATTTCGGTGTGCTCAGCTGGAAAGGCGGTGACTACCGCTATGCCTTCCTGAATGAGATTCCTAAAGAGGCTAAGGTGAAAGTAGGAATGCCTGTAGTAACCCGGGGAGCGGGTTCGCTTTTTCCTCCAGGTATTGAAATAGGGACCATCTCAGAGGTAGAACTCGAAGAAGGATCAGACTTCTATACCTTGACCATAGCACTGGGAGTGGATATGGCTAGACTGAATACTGTGCTCTTGGTCAAAGACAGAATGTCTAGCGAGATAGATTCACTCGATCAATTCATTACCCAATGATTAGAGAAATCGTTCCCATAGTATTACGATTCTTCGGATTGCTTTTAATCCAAGGACTTCTGCTCATCAACCTAGACATCTTTGGGGGATACGGCCATTTGAACCTCTATGTTCTAGTCATTCTCTTATTGCCTATCAAGTCTCCACGAATCTTGGATATGGTCATTGCTTTCTTCCTTGGATTAGGAGTAGACATGTTCTATAACTCACCGGGTATCCATGCTTCGGCTGCGGTTGTCTTGGCTTATTCACGGCCCTTGGTCATTCGTATATTGACGCCTAGAGATGACTATGATTTCACAGATAGACCGAATATCAGTAGTCTTGGATTATCCTGGTATTTGCGCTATGCCATTGCGTTGCTCTTCGTTCATAGCCTCTGGCTGTATACGCTAGAGGCCTTTGATTTGTCCTACTTTTTTGACAACATCCTAAAAGCAGGATTGAGCACCATACTTACATTAGTGACTATTTTGATTATCGATTATCTATTTGCACATAAGGCTAAAGTTTAACCATGAATCTAAAGGACAGACGCTTATTGGTCATAGTGCTTTTCATGTTGGTGACACTCTTGTTCATTGGCAGACTCTTCCAATTGCAAGTGCTCGATGAGGATTGGAAAATAAAGGCTGCCCATATTACGGAGCGATCGGTAACGAAATATCCTTCACGAGGAGTGATTTATGACAGGAATGGACGCTTGCTTGTAGGAAATATCGCAGTGTATGATCTTATGGTGGTTCCGCGTGAAGTGGAGAACTTGGATACATTAGCCTTGGCCAAACTCCTTTCTATAGAGCCACAAGACTTCAAGAAAAGACTGAATAAAGCAAAGGCCTACAGCAACTTCAAACCAACGGCCATCGCGAAACTAATTCCAAGTGATGAGTATGTTAACATAGCTGAGGCTCTGGGGTCTTATAAGGGGTTCTATGGCCAAGTCCGTTCCATGCGTACCTATCCTGATCATATCGCAGCGCATGTCTTGGGATACATCAGTGAGGTAAGTCAGAAAAGAATAGAGGAGGATTCCTATTATCATTCAGGAGATTACATAGGGGCTAATGGAGTAGAGGCCGTCTATGAAGAATCATTGAGAGGAAAGAAAGGGGTAGAGATTATGCTCGTAGACGTACATAATAATGTGCGTGGGAAATTCGAGAAAGGAATCTATGATACCATGTCGGTAAGTGGGAAGGATCTCACGAGTTCTCTGGATGTCGAACTGCAGAAATATGGGGAGGCATTAATGCAGAATAAAAGAGGAAGTGTAGTGGCCATTGAACCGGCAACAGGGGAGATACTGGCCATGGTGAACAATCCTGCCTATGACCCTAATCTTTTAGTGGGACGAGTGCGTTCACATAATTATTCCATCTTGCTGAGCGATACGTTAAAACCCTTTTTTAACAGGGCATTACAAGCAAAATATCCTCCGGGTTCTACCTTTAAATTACTCAATGCACTTATAGGTCAACAGACCAACACATTGAATCCGAATACCAGTTATACCTGTCACAATGGATACTCTTTTGGTCGAAGAAAATTAGGATGTCACAGTCACTCTTCTCCACTTAAATTGGACTATTCTATTATGACTTCGTGCAACGCATATTATTGCAATGTCTTTAGGGAGATTTTAGAATCTAAACCCACGGCAGAGGAAGGGTATTTAGTATGGAGAAGTTATGTGATGCAATTCGGATTGGGTTCTAAATTGCAAACAGACATGACTGGTGAAGTAGAAGGCTTAGTTCCGCCAGTGAGTTATTATGACCGCTATTACGGATCAGGAAGATGGAAAGCACATACCATCATCTCGCTGGCCATTGGACAAGGAGAGCTAGGAGTTACGCCTATGCAAATGGCGAATTACTGCGCCACTATTGCTAACAGAGGCTGGTATTATACACCGCATGTAATCAAGGCCATAGATGGCAGGCCCATAACAGATAGTACGTACTTTGTAAAGCATCAGACCAGCATAGATAGGCCCTATTACGACATAGTGATAGATGCGATGGAGCAAGTAATCATTCAAGGTACAGGACGTGGTGTGAAGTTCAATGACATTACTATTTGCGGAAAAACAGGAACGGCACAAAATCCACACGGAAAGGACCACTCTATATTTATCGCCTTCGCACCTAAGGATGATCCTAAGATTGCGATAGCAGTGTATGTAGAAAACGTTGGATTCGGGTCTACATGGGCGGCACCTATCACGAGTTTGATGATAGAGAAATACCTTACGGATACGATTACTCGACCTGCTATTGAAAAGAAAATGTATGAAGCTGACTTGATGCATGCGCACTAGAAGCGAAATATTAGGAACAGTAGATAGACCAGTGCTGTTCATTTACTTGACCCTTGTTCTCTTGGGTTGGGTGAATATCTATGCAGCAAATTATTCCATTGACTATCCGAATATTTTCGATACATCCAGAGAATATGGCATGCAGTTCATTTGGATGTGCATAGGCTTGGTTATGGGCATTGGACTGCTGCTGTTCAATGGAGAGTTCTTCCGTAAGAATGCAATAATCTTTTATGGAATAGTGCTGATTTTGTTGATAGCAGTATTGGTATTTGGTAGAGAAGTGAACGGAGCTAAATCTTGGTTCGGGTTGGGGGGCTTTGGGATACAGCCTTCAGAGTTTTCCAAGATAGGGACCGCTTTGGTCATCGCATCCTACCTTTCTGATATCAACATGAAAGTAAAGGGAACCAAAGAATTGTTGGTTTCTGCGCTCCTAATTGGCATTCCATCTGTCTTGATTCTTTTACAGCCCGACCCTGGTACATTGCTTGTTTTCATGGGTTTCCTGCTTGTGATGTATAGAGAAGGACTCATAGGTAATGTCATTTTTCTTGGAATAGGATTACTCTTTATAGCGCTAACCACGCTCTTCTTCATCAAGACCCAATGGGAGCCCATAGAAGGAACCATAATAGGTGCTGAGAACTTTATAACGTTGGGAATTCTGATTGCGGGTGTTCTGAGCTTTATTGTCATCAAACGATTTGTCAAACCCAGATTTAGAAAGGGGAATATTAAATCGCTCATCTTGGTTGTGGTTACCAGTCTACTGAGTGTTTGGGCTATATCCTTCGTCTATAATTCTGATGATATCCTCAAGGCTCACCACAAAACAAGAATTGATGTCCTCTTCGGGCACATGGAAGATCCTAGTGGTGCAGGATACAATGTCACACAGTCTAAGACGGCTATAGGGTCAGGAGGGTTTATTGGAAAAGGATTTCTTCAAGGAGTTTTGACCAAGTATAAATACGTTCCCATGCAGAGTACTGATTTCATCTTCTGCACCGTAGGAGAGGAATGGGGATTCGTGGGCTCTAGTTTGGTATTACTGCTGTTTCTTGGCTTACTTTTGCGGATTATACATTTGGCAGAGAATCAGCGATCCGCCTTCACGAGAATCTTCGCGTACTCTGTGGCGAGCATTATTTTCATGCACATCTTGATCAATGTAGGAATGGCAATAGGACTAGCGCCAGTAATTGGAATTCCACTGCCATTTTTCAGCTATGGTGGGTCATCCTTCTTGAACTTTAGCGCTATGATTTTCATTCTCTTACGT
>CALFHF010000167.1 GCA_937875855.1 uncultured Flavobacteriales bacterium | reverse complement strand
ATCATGAACCTCATTTCCTTCAAGAACTACGGGCTGCAAAAAAGACAGGACCTGAGAGTAGAAGAATTCTTCAACAAATTCCTTGTGTTGATCTGCTATGTGCTTAGTGATGTAGAGCACGATTCCTTCTTTATACAATGCAGGAATAATAGAATCCTTATAGCACTGACTATAAAGCTCTTGTTGAATGTGCGTTATTTCAAGGATTTTCTTGATTAAGGTTTCAGGATTAGGAAATCCGGCAAGTTTTCCTATTTTTTTCTTTCCAGCTCTAGCTAGACGTGCAATTCTGCGAATATTGGCAAAACGAACCCTGAA
The DNA here is from genome assembly GCA_937875855.1 of uncultured Flavobacteriales bacterium. GTDB lineage: Bacteria > Bacteroidota > Bacteroidia > Flavobacteriales_D > JABDKJ01 > JABDLZ01. The sequence goes on along the minus strand of CALFHF010000167.1, from coordinate 10,559 downwards.
AAACTCATCCATGTTGGATGAATAAATAGCCATAAACTTAATGCGCTCATAGAGAGGAATGTTCTCATCCATCGCCTCTATGAGTACCCTTCTATTGAATCGCAACCAGGAGATATCACGATCAAACATATCTACATCACCATGATCCATAAAGGACCTCAGCTCAGTAAGGATATCCGCTTTGTTAAGGGCTTTTTCGATTGGTAAATTCAGATCGGACATAGTAGTCTAAGATACGCAGAAAAGATAATTCGCAATGTTACATTTTCATGCTGATACTGGAAGCTATAGAAAGAAATATTGGCCAAATAAAATCAAAGATATGATTACCATGAGCCCCCCGCTCCACCACCACCAAAGCCTCCCCCCCCAAAGCCACCAAAGCCTCCAGTGCCAAATCCTCCTCCGAATCCCCCACTTCCAAGGCCTCCGTTTCCACGGCCTTGACCATCGAACCTCCCGCTATGACCATGCTGATTCATAAGAATCCAAAAAGCCGTCCAATAGGCCAGTTTATTCACAACGGCATACTTCTTCACCCTACTTTGATAGCTATAAATAGAGATTCCGAATACAATAAGTATGATAAGAACGAAAAACATGAACTCAGGAGGCATTTCTTCTGAGCTACCTTGAATCTGGGCTACTTTTTCATTGTATTCTCCCTTGGCCAAATCCATAATAAGACCTGTTCCTTCATTGAGCCCGCCAACATAATCGTTCTTCTTGAAAAAAGGAATCATGGCGTCATCCGTGATTCTATTGGCATAAACATCAGGAATGGCACCTTCTAATCCGCGTCCTGTGGCAATGTGAACTTGTCCTTTTTGACCATCCCTCTTGGGCTGCAACACTAAAACTACTCCGTTATCTTCATCAGCCCTTCCTACTCCCCAAGCTTCTCCAAGGCGAGTAGCAAATTCCCAAGCCTCATAACCACAGAGCTCATCAGTGATGATAACCACGATTTGATTCGAAGTTTCACGGTAGAACTGAACCAGCTTGTTATTTAGCGCTTGCTCTTGGGCATCAGGAATGAGCTGAGCGAAGTCGAATACCTGCTTATTATCCTGCGTCTTTTCATCAGGTAATGCAGGCATGCAACCGTCCTGAGCAGGCATACTGAACACGCTGAGCGCGAAGAGTAATAGTATGCCTGTCTTTTTCATCATAAGTCTCCCTTGCTTATCTCATCAGAAAGTTCATTGACATCATCTCGCTCATAAGGAAAGAAATGAGAAAGTCGCTCACCCATTTTGTGAATAGAACCTATCAGACCATCCTTGAAGTTCCCCTGCTTGAAATCAGCCTGTAATTCATCCCGAAGTGTTTTCCAAAACGCTGTTCCCACACGCTCATGAATTCCCAGATCGCCTATCACTGCAAATCGTTTATCCTGAACTGCCAGATAGAAGAGGACACCATTACGGTCTGCTGTGCTAAACATCTCCAGTTTGTCGAAAACATAGGCCGCGCGATCCTCTGGAAAGAGGTCACATCTGTCTTCGAGATGAACACGTATTTCGCCCGAGGTTTTTCGTTCAGCGATTTTTATCGCATCCAGAATGGCCTGGTGTTCCTCTTGACTGAAGAATTCAGAATAGCCCTTCACGAGGGGGTCAGAATTTTACTTCAGGAGCAGTATCGGCTCCATCTACTGATTTGAAATAGTCTCTCTCTTTGAATCCGAACATTCCAGCGATGAAATTATTCGGAAAAGCGAGGATTAATTTGTTGTAGCCCTGCACTGTGTCATTGAACCTAGAACGGGCTGTAGAAAGCCTATTCTCAGTTCCTTCGATCTGAGCTTGTAGGTCACTGAACAACTTAGAGGACTTCAGGTCAGGATAGTTCTCCGTATAACCAAACATGCCACGCATAGCCCCTCCTAATTTGGATTGGCTTTGCTGAATCGCTGCTAAATCTGGTTGACCATCAGACGTGGTGCTTTGCATAGCCGCCATAGCTGCTGCTCTAGCCTGTGTGACTTGAACCAAGATATCTTCTTCTTTATTGGCATATCCTTTCACGGTCTCTACCAAATTGCCTATCAGGTCATGACGTCTCTGATACTGATCTTCTACTTGAGCCCAAGCGCCTTTAACGGTCTCATTCTCTTCGACCATCCTGTTGTATGACCCCTTGAACATGAAATATCCCAAAATTAAGAGTCCAAAAACGACTCCCAATGTGATTAATAATCTTCTCATTTATATAACTTTTTCAGGGTTTAAAAAGTGTCACTTTACTTGATGAATTCCAGGCTTCGCTGGATAAATGTAGTCAATCGTTCTCCGCGTAGCATTCCTTGGGCTAGCATGGCGAGATCCATAGATTGAGCTATCAAAGCCTTCTTCTGCGCCTCATCTTTGGATGCACTGATCTGACCAATAACTGGGTGATTTGCATTCACGACTAAGTTGTAGAACTCAGGCATCTGCCCTATCATCATACCACCGCCACCCGACATCTGCTGCTCTTTCATTCTGCGCATAAACTCACTCTGCGTGATTAGCATAGGTGCATCATTCTCACTCATGGCTTCCACAGAAACAGTGTATTTCTTCTTGTCCACGAATCCTTCAATCATAGGCTTCAATGCCTCTTCTTCTTCTTTACTCAATTTGCTAGGAACATCTTCTCCCTTATCAATCAGTTTGTCCACAGAATTGCTATCCACACGCACGAATGAAATGTCATTGTGCTTGCTCTCTAGCTTCATGAGAATATGGCTGCTTAATGGGCTGTCCATTAATACAACATCATATCCGCGGTTCTTAGCTTGCTGAATGAGCGCGTGATGCTCTTCTTGATCATGGGTATAAAGCATAACCACTTTACCGTTCTTGTCCTTTTGAAGAACTTCCACTTTCGCTTTATATTCTTCCACGGTATGAAATTTCCCTTCATTGTCTTTCAAGAGATAGCACTTGTCCATCTTCTCGTTGAACTTCTCTTGGGTCAACATTCCGTACTCAATGAATACGCGGATATCCTCCCATTTTTGCTCATAATCAGCACGATCCTCTTTGTACATCCTCTCTAGACGATCAGCCACTTTCTTCTGAATGTGGTTAGAGATTTTCTGCACGTTATGATCACTCTGTAAATAGGAACGCGAAACGTTTAACGGAATATCAGGAGAATCAATGACCCCATGTAATAGCGTCAAGAATTCAGGAACGATGTTCTCCACGTTATCGGTGATAAACACCTGATTAGAGTAAAGATTAATCTTGTTCTTCTGCACTTCCAGGTTGTTCTTCAACTTAGGAAAATACAGGATTCCTGTTAGATTAAAAGGATAATCCACGTTCAGGTGAATGTGGAAAATAGGATCCTCGAAATTCATAGGATATAACTCCCTATAGAAGTTGTTATAATCCTCATCTTTCAAATCAGCAGGAGCTTTAGTCCAAGCAGGTTCAGTATTGTTAATCACATTAGGAACTTCTACTGATTTCCACTTGGTCTCGCCTTTCTCGTCTTTTCCATCTTCAATACTCTCAGAACGCGTCCCGAAGACCACTTGAACCGGAAGGAATTTGCAATACTTATTCAGTACTCCTTGGATTCTTGCTTTGTCTAGGAATTCCTTGCTTTCATCAGCAATGTGCAGAATGATATCAGTTCCCTTGCTCTTTTTCTGAGTGTCTTCAAGGGTGTAATTAGGGCTACCGTCACATGTCCAATGCACTGGTGTACTTTTAGGCAATTGAGAACGAGTGATGATTTCTACATTCTCAGCTACCATAAAAGCAGAGTAGAAACCTAGACCAAAATGTCCAATGATGGCTTCGCTCTTATCCTTGTATTTATTGACGAATTCCTCAGCTCCGCTAAACGCGATTTGATTAATGTATTTCTCTATCTCCTCACCTGTCATCCCTATACCGTTATCGCGGATGGTCAAAGTCTTTGCTTTTTCGTCCAAAATCACCTCCACTTTCAGCTTAGTGATATCAGCCTTCAACTCACCTATATTCTTTAGTGTCTTGAGTTTCTGAGTAGCATCCACAGCATTGGACACCAATTCTCTCAGAAAGATCTCATGATCTGAATAAAGGAATTTCTTGATAATGGGAAAGATGTTCTCGGTCTGAACATTGATAGTACCTTGTTGCATAGCGTGTAAGATTTCAATTCTTTTTCTGACTGGCTAAAGTCAAATGCCATACCATCTATATATAAATGCCATTATGACGCAAAGAAGTGAAAATGGCAGTCCAGCTTGACGATTTAAGCATTACTTGTCATGAAATGGAAGCTATTCATGAAAAATAGAATCCTAGTAATTAAGGTATGGTTCTTGATATTTCTTCAAAAAAGAAACTAGCTCACTTGTTAAATCTGTTATATTAGCGGAGAACAAGAAAGCGAAAGCACAATTTTATGGGAAGACCGTCAACAAGACCGAAAGACCTCAGAGATGGGTACTATGTGGAAGTAAGAAATAAAGGTTCCAAGGTAGGTATCCGTATCCGTAGAGATACTGAAGAGGAAATGCATCAAGCCGCCAAAGACTATGAAAAAGTTAAGGATGTGACCATCCTGGGCGAGTCAAAGAATGGAAAATTCGTGAACAAATAACTTGTTCGAACATTTTAACGCATTATAATGGAATGCTTGGATCTATAGATTCAAGCATTTTTTTATGCCCTTCCCTCTTCAATTGAACGTGTCTAATCAAATCTCCTTCTTTTCTTTGTGTCAATGAACGATCCACTTCGCATACTCGTAGTCAGTGATTATAAAAACACACACTCAGTGCGCCCTGAGGCTGAAATCTTCATGGGACTCCTAAAAATGGGCCATGAGATTACAGTAATGACTTACCCTGATGCTGAATACGCTCAGCGTTTCAAAGATGCCGGAGCGAAAATCGTCCCGTATCACCCCGAAACGAAATACGATAAAAAAGCGCGTAGATGGATCCGTGATACCATTATTAAGGAGAGGATTCAAATCGTTCATTTCTATAACAGTCGCGCTTCTGTGAATGGTCTTAGGGCCATCAGAGGATTGAACGTAAAAGTATGCCTATATCGAGGATTCACTGGGAATATCCATTGGTACGATCCTACGCTATACTTTAAATACATGCATCCTAAAGTGAACAGAATCGTTTGCAATAGCCCTGGCGTAGAACAAGAATTCCTGAAGCAACCCTTCATTGATAAAACCAGAACGCGCAGCATTCATAAGGGTCATGATACCTCTTGGTATGAAGATACTACTCCCACTGACCGAAAGGAATTCAGTTTATCGGAGAGTACCCTTGTGCTGGTCAATGTGGCGAACAACCGTCCCATGAAAGGCATTCCATATCTCATGCAAGCCATGAATCTGCTGCCAGCAGACCTTGATTTGAAATTGATTATTGTAGGAAGAGATATGGAGACAGAAGAGAACGTGGATATACTTAACCGAGGAAACAACCGAGACAAGGTTATATTCACAGGATTCAGGGACGATGCGCTGAACATAGTGCGCATGAGTGATGTTTTTGTATTGAGTTCCATCAGAGGTGAATCCATCACCAAGTCCGTTATAGAAGCCATGTCGCTAGCTCGAGGAGTTATCATCACAGACATTCCCGGAAACCGTCAATTGGCAATCCATGAAGAAAGCGGATTGGTAGTGCAAATGAAGAACCCAACGGAGTTAACTGAGGCTATTAAACGTCTCTATTATGACCGAGAATTGCTCAAAAGACTTCAAGCAGGTGCTAAAGCCCACATCCAGAATCATCTAAACGTGAAAAACACTGTAGTGGCTTACGATAAGATGTACAGGGAATTAGCTGAGGAAAGAAGTTGATGGATAATGGCTCTTCGACAAGCTCAGGGTACAAGAATGGATAATGGATAATGGATAAGCTAGAAAATTCCTGCGTGGACCACCCTTTAGGCGATGCAATGAGTGCAGCAAAGCGAAGTCGAAATGGCTGGGGAACGCGGGGAATCAGAATGGATAATTAAGTTATCTCAATCCCAAAAAAAACTATTGCCTAAAAACTAGTGATTATTGCCTAAAACCTCATGGAATCCATTTAGAATCCCCGAAATCAGGTTTTCTTTTCTCCATAAACGCAGTTCTTCCTTCCTTCGCTTCATCAGTCATATAGGCTAAGCGCGTAGCTTCTCCAGCGAAGACTTGTTGCCCCACCATTCCATCATCAGTAAGGTTCATAGCGAACTTGAGCATTTTAATACTCGTAGGAGATTTAGCAAGGATTTCTTGAGCCCATTGATAGGCTGTAGACTCCAGTTCGGCATGAGGGATAACGGCATTGACCATACCCATTTCATATGCTTCTTGAGCGTTATAATTACGCCCTAAAAAGAAGATTTCTCTTGCTCTTTTTTGACCCACCATTTTAGCGAGATACGCAGATCCATATCCACCATCAAAACTGGTCACATCAGCATCGGTTTGTTTGAAGATGGCGTGTTCTTTACTGGCCAACGAAAGGTCGCACACTACATGCAAACTATGCCCACCACCTACAGCCCATCCCGGAACCACAGCAATAACAACCTTAGGCATGAAACGAATTAATCGCTGGACTTCCAGGATGTTCAAGCGATGATATCCATCCTCTCCCACATAGCCCTTATGGCCTCGTACGCTTTGATCACCGCCACTGCAGAACGCATAGACACCATCCTTCGAAGATGGCCCCTCACCTGTTAGTAGAATTACACCAATCTCAGTATCTTCTTGAGCAATATAAAATGCGTCATATAATTCTGAGGTAGTCTTTGGACGAAAAGCATTACGTACATCAGGTCGATTAAACGCAATACGCGCTGTTCCGCCCGATTTCTTGAAGGTGATGTCTTCGTATTCTTTTACCGTTTTCCAATCTGGATTTTGAGGCCCTTCGGGGTTCATTCTACTCATTTGATCACTTTGATGATGGTGCCTGTTGGCACGGTTTCACTCAACTCCATTCCGTTCACAATCGCCCATTCACTATGGCGTGCAACAGGGATTCCTTTTTGGCTTAAGATAGATTCCAACGTTCCTGCGTGTGAAACAGTATACAAGCCAAGACGCTCTGGAAGTCTGCCTAATTTATCTGGATCAGTCAATTTCTTGAAATTCTTCATGGTGCCATCGAACTGAGGAATATAGGTGCCCATATCAGCAAATTCGGCTGCACCTAAGATCATATAGATCAGTCTATCATAAGAAATCAAGATAATCTTGACTCCTACTGCAGGCGTTCCTGCAGGAATATCTCCTTGGGCAGCCTCCGTAGTTTGATGACCTACTAATTCGTAGGCAGGATTTCCATGAAGAGTCACGTTCTTAGAGGAAGTAGCAATGATTTTATATTGCTGAGCAAAGGCTAGAGCGGCAGCTTCCAAACTCTCTCCTTGTGCTAGGGTAAACAGCATCATGGCTTTTCCATCCTTAGGTGCCATCTGGAATTGCTGAGGAGAATTCTGATAGGCCCAATCATTCGGCACCGGGAACTGAAATTTTAATACCGGATGATAGAAGGTGAAATTCTCTACAAAACCTTGTCTTGGATCTTCTCCGTACACCAATCCATCGAGCATTTGCAAGTATGAATTCCTATTCACTTTAGGACTAGTCATGTGAAGTTTCTCCTGCCATTCACTTGCGAGATGGGACACCTCTTCTTTTCTGTTCAATGGATCTGGATGGGTAGAATAGAACTCAGGAACACGTCCCTCAGGGCCTCCTGAGAGTCTATTTAATGTTCCAAAGAAATAAGACATCTCCCTGGCGTCATAGCCTATCTTGGAAGAGTATTCTACGCCTAATTCATCTGACTGGCTCTCTGCATCCCTTCCGAATTTTAACAACAGCAATCCCATGCCTGAGGAAAGAGGCTCAGCGAATTGTGCAATTTGTGGAGATGCGACCATCCCTGCGATCAGCCCGAGTTGTGCAAACGTGGAATTACGCTGTGCTACTGCGGTATGACGAGCGGTAACGTGACCTATCTCATGGCCGAGCACTCCAGTGAACTCAGCTTCATTATTAAAGTGAGCCATGATACCACGAGTGAAGTAGATATAGCCACCGGGAACAGCGAAGGCATTCACAACAGGCGAATCAACTACTCTGAATTTATAATCCAACTCAGGGCGATGGGAAATCTTGGCCATCTCTTTCCCTTTTACATTTATGTAGTTCTGCAAGATAGAATCCTGATAGAGTCCGAATTCAGCTACAATCTGCGGGTCATAGGAAGCGCCCAGCCCAATCTCACGTGCTTCAGACATCACAGCGAATTGCTTTTTTCCCGTTACAGGATTTTTAACACAGGCGGTCAAGGTCAAGACTAAAAAAACAAGGACCAGTTTAGACTTGATACTCATAAGGTTCGATTGATGAGCCAAAGGTACATCTATTGAAAATGTTTTCTGATGAGGCTATGGCATAACAAAAGAGAGCCCAACTTTTTACGCGGGGCCCTCTCAATTTTTTAAAAAGTCAATAAACTATTAACTCTCTGCTGGTTTCAGACGCACGTCAAAGGCACTTGGTCCTTTAGGGCTCATCTCTACTTGGAATTTCACGCGATCGTTCTGCTTAATCGTATCTACGTGACCATTGATATGGCTGAAAATACTTTCAGGTGAACCTTCCACTTTGATAAATCCATAGCCCTTCTCTTCATTGAAGAAAGTCACGATACCTATCTTGGAGTGCTTGTCACCATCTTCTTCGCCTACTTCCTTCTTTGGAATACCTATTATGATGTCCTCGGCAAGAATTTCTTCTTCTGGATCTACCTCGGGAGGAGTATTATGGAAATTTCCCATTTTATCAACGTACGTGAATTCTTGGAACGTATCCTCGCCCTTGCGTTCTTCCTTTCGCTTGGCCTTCTGTTCTTTCTTCTTCTGTTTCTTCTTCTCTTTCTCCCTCTTGCTGAAGCTTTCTTGCGATCTACCCATTATGTTGCTCTCGATGTTAATTTAGACCAGGAGGACATTCCCCTAATTGTCCACGAAGATAGCTATTTGTCCACATATTCAGATTAAATCTTTGCAGTGTGAATAAAGTTAAAAGCCTTGAAAATGAGGAACTTGGGATGAGAATGAAAACCTACTCAACTTAGCACTTTGCAGAACTGCTAGTCTTCCTCTACACGCTTAAACTTAATCCTCACTTCTGTAGCTCCCACGCCATAGCGTTGATAATCCGCATCCATAGCTTCGCAATTCGGATAGCGCTCTAGCACTTGACGAAGGGCATCACGTAGTTTCCCTTCTCCCCGACCATGGATGAATATAATCTTCTTCAGGCCTTTACTCATGGCTTCGTTCAGCTTCTTGTCAAAGTGATCTAGCTGAATTTGAACAATCTCATAATTCATCATCCCGAAGCTGTTATCAACCAGTTCTTGAATGTGTAAGTCGACTTCCCACACTCCGCTGTCTTTACGGTCGGTCATAACGCCTTGACTTCCGAGTCGCACCTCTTTTTCTCCAATGTCTTGCAAGCTCATAGTGCTCATGCTCTCATTAATCTGTTCGAGCTGAGCTTTTTCCATGGCTACTAATTCCTGAGGGCGATACCATTGCTCTATCAAATCTTCCCACTCCACTTGGATTAGTCCTTTATCTTCATTGAAGCCTACAACGATTCCATCCATGTCCTCATGTGACATGGTAACTTTCATGTTTAATTTGAAGCCTTGATAGCTGGTTAAAGGAGTTTTTTTCTCGACTTTCTGTTCGAGAACAATCTTTTTTTCTTCCGTTTCCAAATCAAAGCGTGGAACCAATTGACTCTTAGAAAAAGGCATTTCAAAACCCTCCTGGGTTTCTACCATTACCATCCCATCATCTTTAAATGAAAGGATTCTCCCCGTCCCGACTTCAGAAAGAAAGCTGACTACGTCACCTATATTGAAATTGTAGGACATGTTGAATAGAATTTGAATTCGAAGATAACTATAGCTGGAGAAATGGAGAATAGAGAATGGCGTTTTGTTCTTGTCCCTCCTTGGGGAGGGTGGCTGCAAGCGGCTTAGCGTGCAGACAGGTGAGGACTGTGGCGCGAAGCGCTATCTGCAATGCTCATTTGAAAACCAGACTCCGTTCCTCCCTCCCCTCATCGCTCATCCGCTCTGAGGTACTCCCTCCGAAGGGAGACAAACCAGCGTACTTCTGAGAATAATTGACAGAAGTGCTTCGAATCTTGTCACTCCATGAGGATGGTGGCTGCAAACGGACTAGCGTGCAGACGGGTGAGGACTGTGGCGCACAGGTCTAACTTCAATAATCAATCTATTCAATGACTCCGAGACCTAATTCTTCTGCTCTTGCTCTCATATTATTCTGAATAGAACTACTCACACCTTTAATATTTTTCAGCATCTCAGAAGATGAATACCAAATGACAGTGAATCCTATAGCTTCCAAATTCTGTTGTCTTTCATTGTCTTTTTCTGAAATATCAGAAAACAAGTGTGATACGCCATCAATTTCAATTACCAGCTAAAGCTCCTTTGACATGAAATCTACGATATAGTCTAATATTGGTCTCTGTCTATTGAAACGAAATCC
>CALFHF010000166.1 GCA_937875855.1 uncultured Flavobacteriales bacterium | reverse complement strand
ACTACGTTAAAAGATAGTGAGAAGGCAACAGGGGAGCGAATACTAGGAATAGATGAAGCAAGTGGGAAAGAGATCATCTCGCGCATAGGACGATATGGACCTATGATTCAAATAGGAAGAGTAGAAGATGAGGAAAAACCTCGTTTCGCGTCACTGAGGCCTGAGCAGAGCATTCAGACGATTACTTTGGAAGAAGCCATCAAACTATTTGATCTACCAAGAACATTAGGTACAAGTGGTGAAGAAGATATTGTAGCTGCCGTAGGAAGATTTGGACCCTATGTGAGAGTAGGAAAGACATTTGTCTCTTTGCCAAAGGATGTAGATTATGATGTGTACGACATCAGCTTGGCTCAAGCCCTTGAATTATATGAAGCCAAGAAAATTGCTGATGTAAATAAGTTCATCAAGACTTTTGATGAAAATCCTGATATTCAAGTGTTGAATGGAAGGTTCGGCCCTTATATAAAAGCCGGAAAAAAGAACGTGAAGATTCCCAAAGGAACTGAGCCAGCGAGTTTGACATTAGAACAATGTCTTGAATTGGCAGCAGCCGCGCCTGAAAAGAAAGCAAGAGGAAAGAAGAAAAAATGAGCGACCTGAGCATCTATATCGATCCGTTTAAAAAAGCTGAAGAGTTACGTGCTCGTTCAGGAACTGGATCTATTGGACAAATGATTAAGCTCTTCAGCGGAAAGGATGAAGAGCTGAAGGGCATGAACTTAGCACTCATAGGAGTGAATGAAGGAAGACAGAGTCTAGCTAATGAAGGCTGCTGTGCTGGGGCTGGGGCCATTCGTGAAAAGCTCTATCAACTTTATCATGAAGCTGAAAACCTGAAGATTATTGACCTCGGAGATATACGACCAGGACATAGCTTAGAGGACACGCTATTCGCGCTCGAGATGACAACCTCTTTTCTTATTGAGCGAAACATCATCCCTATTGTTGTTGGAGGTCCTGATCACTGCAGCTTGGCATTATACAAGGCCTACTGCAAATTAGAACGCATGTGCAACATATTACATGTGGACCCAGTGTTTGATTTAGGTGATGTAGATCAAGAGTTAGATTCTTCGAATCACCTTAGCAAACTCATTCTTCATAAGCCAGGATTCCTTTTTGATTATACCAACTTGGCTTTCCAATCATACTTGGTCAATGCAGAGATGTCTAAAGTGATGAAGAAAATGCTCTTCAATACACAACGACTGGGCGAAGTAAATTCTAGTGTATTGTCCGCAGAGCCCTTGGTCCGCAATGCAGACCTTTTCACTGTAGACATGAGATCAGTGAGACAAAGTGATTCTCCTGGGCATGCGTTCCCATTGCCTAATGGTTTGTATGGAGAACAACTGTGTCAGCTTGCCTCTTATGCAGGGACTAATGATCGCTTAACCTGCTTGGGATTCTTTGAGTTCAACCCAAGTTATGATGACAGAGGACAATCGGCTCAGTTGATTGCTCAGGCTATATGGTGCTTCATAGATGGATTCAGCAGAAGACAAAGGGAAGATGTAAATCTTGACTCCACTCAATTTACGCGCTATCGCCTAAATACGAAAGAAGATCATGAGTTGATTTTCTATAAGAGCAACATCACAGAACGCTGGTGGTTAGAGGTTCCTTACCCTCCTTCTGACAGCAATAGATTTAAAAGAGCACATATACTACCTTGTTCTTATGAGGACTATCTGGCAGCCTGTGATCATGAATTACCTGAGATATGGCTGCAGACGTATCAGAAACTCTTCTGAAGCAATACAATAGCTCGCACTTTTTCTAGGGTAGAATTATCACACATGTCAAGTAGAAAATTTGGTGGATTTGAAAAAAAGCTATCTTAGCGGCTGTTCTGTGAACATTGAAACCGTAAACAGAACGTAACCGTGACAAGATAACCTCGCTGAAACCGCGCAATGAAGAAGATCTTCGCCTTATTTTCCGTCTGTACAATGCTGAGTTTAAGTGCTCAGCAAGACCCTCAATTCTCACAATATATGTTCGATAAGCTCTCGATAAATCCTGCCTATGCGGGAATTGCGAATGAGTTATGTCTTACAGGATTTTATCGTCAGCAGTGGTCTGGTTTCGATGGAGCACCTGAGACTATAATGGTGAACGGACACATGCCTATCAGTAGAATTAATAGTGGAGCAGGATTGACTGTTTACTCGGATAAACTGGGACAGCAGGATAACACCTTATTCAGAGGACACTTTTCTTATCATTTAAAGAATGTCGGATTAGGTAAATTGGGAATCGGAGCCAGCGTAGGATATCTCTCCTCTAGTCTAGGTAACAAGTGGGTTGCTTTAGATGGAGTTGAAGGTGATAATGCTATTTCATCAAGTGCCACTTC
>CALFHF010000165.1 GCA_937875855.1 uncultured Flavobacteriales bacterium | reverse complement strand
AATAAGCCATTCTATTGATTTGATGAATATGAACCACATCGGGTTTTAATTTAGCTATCATCTGACTTAGTTTCTGATACGAACGATAGATGGAAACCGGGTCCATTGTCCTAAACGGAATCACGACCACTTCTTTGACTAAATCCTCATAACACTTAGTCTCTGCGAGCAAGTATAGCTCGGTCTCCAGCTCAAGCAAACGCTTGATATATGAAGAGACATGGATAGACTCCGAACCTACAATCAAGATTTTCATGAGGCGAATATCCTTTGGATGAGTGCGTTAAGTTTTCTCACTTGATGCGAGCGATGTAAGGATGAAGTCTTGGAAGCGTCAGGCTGGAATTCGACCTTGTTTTTCCAGTTGTCATAGATAATGCAAAAGGCATCTTTGATCTCAACCTCGTCATAGAAATCAGCCACTTGACCGGCATTGTGTTCAAGGACGAGCTCGGCCCCCACATCTTCTTTATCTACCATTGCGAGGATGGGTCGTTCTACAGAAAGGTAGTCAAAGAGCTTCCCAGTAAATCTTCCCTTAGCCTCGAAAGGCGGGCAGAAGAGTAAATTACAATCTGCTTTTCTCATCTGATCCACAGCCTCAATATATGGAAGTCTTGGAACGAATTCAATCATTGAAATAAGATTACTCGGAATCTGGAAATTATGATGTGTTCCTACAAATTTAATGAGAACATCATGTCCAATACGATGCTCTTGGACTAGGTTTGAAAGTACCTTGAGGAAATGATCAGGCTTTAATTTACCATAAAACGTTCCCGCGAAAACCATAGTGAATTTTTCATTGTTTACGCTCACGGCTTTCAATTCATGATCAAAACCATTTCTAACTTCTTCGAAGAATTTGGTAGACGTAAATATGGTTTTGAAATCTTGAAGAATAGGATCACTCACTGTGGTTAAGGCATCCACATATGGAACATATTCAGCTTCTTTCAATGCAAGTCGCACCTTACTATGTCCTGAGAAGAAAGGATTATGACTCATCTCATCGCGCATATCTGCAATCCACTTCAGGGAAGGATACTTTTTCTTAAATGCCAATGCGATATCATGAGCTTCCAAAGGAGCATACGAACTAAGAACAATATCATAAGGCGTAGCTTCATGAGCTGTCTCAATTGAAGCGATGACTCGCTTTTTCCATTCGCTGAGTTCTGAGAGTTCCAACTTATTAGCCAAGACATTCAAGACGGTCTTTCCGTGGTGTATGAGCTTAGTATCACCGCTACGATGCTTTATAGCTTGCAGGATAGAATTAGAAGCGAGATAATACACACTTCCCTCTGCCGACTCCTGTACCTTATCCGTTTCTCCCAAGGTGAACACATCGACCACATGATCTTCACGCAGGTATTTAGCAAAGGATTTCATCCTATTCACAGCCACTCCATTCGTAGGAGGGAACCAAGCCGTGACCAATGCTATTCGTAGTTTTTTCAAATCGTCTTTTCTCGAGATTATGACGAAGCCTTAAGCTGAGAGCGCTCGATTCGTGCATTGCGAAAGTAGTATTCTCCTTTTCAGGAAATGATCTTCTCACACATTTCTTAGTCCATGCTTTTAGTAGATTCGCTTACTCGCTCTAATCAGCCTAAGCTCATGGAAATTCATCCTACATCCCTTGAAATGCTACCTTCTATACATGATGGGGCCACGCTTTTCGGTACGATGGAATGGGCAGGAATCTATGAAGGCAGGGTAGAAGCCTTTAAGATTACAGGAAAGGCAGACCTTACCATTGGTACGTTTCTCTTATTCAGGAAAAGCAAAATGGGATTGCGCTATTGCATCACTCCCCCATTTGCGCCCCACATAGGATTGGTGGGTTATTCCGAGTCTCAGAAAGTAGAAAGTCAGCAGTCCTTCTGGAAAGGGCTGCATCAGACTTTGGCTGAGTTCCTCCGAAAGCAGAATGATGCCCTCTTGGATATTTGCCTGAGCACATCACACACTGATTCACAGCCATATACCTGGACTGGTTTTCAAGTAAAGCCAAGGCACACCTATCTTATTGACCTTTCAAAATCTCAGGATGAACTCATGAGCTCCATGAGTCCAGAACGTAGAAAGAACATTCGCAAGGGTAAAGACGATGGCTTAAGAGTGGAAGTGTGTGCGGATAAAGAGCGATTCAGAAAGATATTGCTTCTGACTATTGAGCGTCAAGGAATACGCCTTGATAATGAGATTATGAATGCCCTATTAAATTCTCAGCTATTGATTGACCATAGAACGATGTATATCTGTGTCAAAGAAGGAGAGGACATTGCTGGCGGAATCGTAGTCTGGGATCAGAAGCGGAGCTATTATCTCATGGGAGGCTATGATCCAGAAATAGCGCATGAAGGAGGAGGAGCGAGCATCTTATGGCAAGCCATGCTGGATGCGAAAGAAAGAGGAAATACCATCTTCGATTTTGAGGGATCTATGATTCCTGAAATAGAGCGATTCTTCAGAGGGTTTGGTGGAAAAATTCACACGTTTTTCTCCATTGAAAAGAAATCATGGCTTGGGCATTTGGCTAAACTTCTGAAATCTTGATAAGTGAAGAGTGTAAGATATCAGTAGTGATTCCTACGTATAACGAAGGAAAATTCATAGCTAAGATGATAGAGAGCCTTCTATCTCAAGACATAAAGCAAGAACGACTTGAAGTTCTTATAGTAGATGGCAATAGTGAGGATGAGACAAGAGAGATAGTAGAGCAATACGCTGAGAAACATCCTTGGATTCAGCTTTTGAATAACCCCTATAAAGTGGTTCCTCATGCCATGAACATTGGGATTAAAGCGAGCTCAGGAGAAGTCATAGTTCGAATGGATGCCCATTCTCGCTATCCTAATAATTACATCAGCACCTTGGTCAATACTTTATGCGAACGCAATGTGGATAATGTAGGTGGAGCGTGGAAAACCGTTCCAGGAGCAGACACTGATCTAGCCCTTGCTATTGCCTTGGCCACCAGTCATCCCTTCGGTATAGGGAATGCAGAGTATCGCCTAGAATCCGAAGAAATCCAAGAAGTAGACACTGTTCCGTATGGTTGTTATCCGCGTGATCTTTTCGACAGGATAGGGTATTATGATGAAGATCTAGTGCGTAATCAAGACGATGAGTTGAACGCTAGGTTGATTGCCAAGGGAGGTAAGATTCTGCTTATTCCAAGTTTGAAAATCACATACTCAGCTAGACCTGAATGGGGAAAGATGATGAAGATGTTTTATCAATATGGCTTCTACAAACCATTAGTCAATAAGAAACTAGGCCATGCAGCTACCTGGAGACAATTCATTCCACCCATTTTCGTGGCTATGATTATTCTGGGCGTTTTGCTTTGCATGTATTCTAAAGTATTCCTGCCCTTTTTTGGACTGGGCGCCCTGATATATTTTGCCGGAGCATATCTGTTCAGTTTCAATATAATGTTGAAAGAGAAAAATGCACTGCTCATCTTGCTACTACCCATCACTTTTTTCTTAATTCATCTCAGCTATGGCTGGGGTTACTTGAGGGGAGTAGTGCAGTTCATGATATTAGGAAAGAATAAAACCATGGTATCCAGTTCCAGATGAGTGTCCACAGAGAGGTCAGTGTATTACGCCAAGAGTTCAGACAGAATGAGGACAAAGAATTAGCCGAAGGCATGGCGCGGTAAATGAAGGGGAAGTATGTGATAATGGTCTTAAAGCCCCACTTCGTAAGGAGATATCGAAACCTTTTATTCAAGCTTCGGCAAAAGAACACGCCACGGATCCAAGAAAATTTGCGATGGAATGATGGAATCAGCCAGAGCGTGAATATCAATATGTGGCTATGGAATTCCTTTCCCTTGGAAAAAAGCATTGGCAAGAAGGATGAATAGGTTTTCGTGAAGACTTGTTGAGAGATAAATCTTGGTGTGATACCGTAGATCATATTTCCTCTACGTTGATGGGTGGAATCTTGAAGAAGTATCCATAGAACAGGCCATTGAAGAGCACTTGGAACAACGATAAAGACATGTGTATTCAGCGCTGCAGCATCATCTTCCAGCT
>CALFHF010000164.1 GCA_937875855.1 uncultured Flavobacteriales bacterium | reverse complement strand
AATAAGGGCTTTTACACCTAACTGACTGAGCATAGCCTTACGTTCTGGTACTAATGCTCCTATTCCGCCAATCTGTATTCCTATAGAAGCGAAATTGGCAAAACCACAAAGAATATATGTAGCCATGATGATGGAACGCTCTTCAGTGAAGAGTGAAGAATTCTTCATATTCCCCAAGGTCACATAGGCATAGAACTCATTGAGAATTGTTTTTTCACCCAAAAGCTGTCCTACAAGGATCATATCATCCTTGCACACTCCTATGATCCATGCAATAGGAGCGAAGAGGTAGCCGAGGAGGAATTGAAGACTCAACGTGTCATAATTTGAATTTGCTTCAATCATAGCGTTGAGACCTGTAAGTGAACCTGCAAAACCAAGGATGTAATTGGCCATATAGATGAGCGCAGTGAATACGAGCAGCATAGCTCCTACGTTGATGGCAAGCTTAAGCCCATCAGTGGTTCCATTTGAAATGGCTTCTAAGGCATTGCTGCCTATACGCTCTTTATTGATAATCATGCTGCTATCAAATTTCTCCTTCTCAGGAACGAGCATCTTAGCGGCAAGGATGGCTGCTGGAGCTGACATGAACGAAGCCGTAAGCAAGTGCTTAGCGAAAAGAGTCTGTTGTACCGGGTCGTCCCCACCAAGGAAACTGATATAGGCAGCGAGCACACCTCCGGCTATTGTTGCCATTCCCCCAGTCATAAGGCACATCATTTCTGACTTGGTCATTCCTGCGAGATAAGGGCGAATTAGGAGTGGCGATTCTGTCTGTCCAAGAAAGATGTTTCCTGCAGCCGCAAGACTTTCAGCACCTGATAATTTCATGGTCTTCTGCATGATCCATCCAAAGCCATGAACGAATTTCTGGAGTAGACCAAGGTAGTACCCCAGGCTTGAGATTGCGGCAAAGAATACGATGGTAGGAAGGATAGTGAAGGCAAAGTTGATAAGTCCGTTCGCCATTATGCCCTGGTCTACAAAAGAGCCAAAGAGGAATTCAGTTCCGAATCGTGTAAAGGAGATGACCTTGACAAAGGCATTACTGAAAAAGTCAAAGATGGACGCTACGAAAGAGACTTTTAGAATTAACAGTGCCAGTAAAATCTGAAGGACGATGGCTTTCCCTACTAATGGCCAAGGAATATTCTTACGATCGCTGGAGAAAAGCCAACCAAGTCCTACCAATGCCGCTATTCCGATAAGGCCTCGGCCAATATTACCGAGAACATCCATGGCTGCAGAGCCATCAGTAGCGTGAAGCCCTGAGGCTATAAATAGAATGACGGAGAGGGTAAATACTCTTTTCATGGGTCGAATTGAGCATCAAGTATAAGAAAAGGAAATCGCCTCAGTTATCTTTGGAGCGGCTGTTTATTTCATCCCTAATTCTGGAAGCCCGTTCATAGTCTTCTCTGTCCAAGGCATCTTGCAGCTCAATGTTCAGGTTATCTAGGTTTTTCTTAGTGTCAGAAGCTGGTTTTTCTATAATCTTTTCCATTTTAGGAAGAGCTTCAGTAAGACTATCTGAAGCTAGATCATCATCCAAGATAATTCCTGCAGAGCTCAATATGAACTCATAAGTGTAGATTGGGCATGAAAAACGCACGGCTAGGGCTACAGCGTCAGATGTACGCGCATCTATCTCACGTTCCACTCCATTTCCATCTACACACAAGAGTTGAGCAAAGAACACGCCCTCCATCAGGTTATATATGATGATTTCTTTTAATGAGATATCGTATGCTTCAGAAAGACTCTTGAAAAGATCATGGGTCAATGGACGACTAGGAGTCATCTTCTCCATCTCGATAGCGATGGCTTGCGCTTCAAATCCTCCAATGATAATCGGAAGTCTTCTTTTTCCATCCACCTCTTTCAGAATGAGTGCATACGCACCCGTCTGTGTCTGGCTGTAGGACAGCCCGATAATCTCCAAACCTTTTTTTTCCATGCGCAATGAAGGTGCTGAGCGGGGTAGCCCAGCGAACGTTTTACGAAGATACTAAAATCAACCCTTGAATGCTTTCAAAGCTTCAGTGAGCTTGGGTACTACTTGGAATGCATCTCCCACCACGCCATAATCTGCGGCTTTAAAGAAAGGAGCTTCAGGATCTGTATTGATGACTACAATGACCTTAGAACCATTGACACCAGCTAAATGCTGTATAGCACCAGAAATTCCAATAGCAAAATATAGATTAGGCCTGATAGCTACTCCCGTCTGACCCACGTGCTCGTGATGAGGCCTCCAGCCTATGTCCGCCACGGGTCGCGAGCAAGCTGTTGCAGCCCCTAGCAAAGAAGCAAGTTCTTCTATCATTCCCCAGTTTTCAGGACCTTTTAATCCTCTTCCTGCTGAGACTACTTTCTCTGCATCAGGTAATGAAATAGTTCCAGTACGTTTCTTGGTCTCTTTTACCGTCACTTTCTTGGCTCCGAAGTCTCCTGCGAGTTCTTGAACTTGAGCTGTTCCCCCAGTGTTTTCTGGCGGAATGCTATTCGGCATAAGGGAGATTACTTTTTTAGCGGAGGTAATGACTTCAGTAGCGAAGGCTTTTCCAGAGAAAACAGGCTTATTCACTTTGAATCCACCATCGGTAGTAGGTAGAGCATTGGCACCCGTGACCAATCCAGCCTTCAGGCGAGCGCTTAGTCTAGGAGCAACGGCCTTTCCTGTAAGGTCATGGGAACATAAAATGACATCTGCATTACATGCTGCAGCTGCAGTTGCAATCAACTTGCTGAGCTGGCCGCTGTCAGGAGTTTCAAGGCTACCTGCTTTGTGCACTACGGTGGCACCATGTGCACCTAGCTTGGCGATTTCCGCATCGGAAACTTGCCCATACGTTACGGCATGACAATCTGTGCCAAGAGCCTTAGCTACTTTGGCGCCATAGGTACAAGCTTCTAAGGCAGATTTTGCGAAAGAACCTTCATTGGGATTGCTGAAAACGAGTACTGACATTTCTTGCTTGTATTATCGGGTGCTTAAATTGCTTTGGCCTCTTCATGAAGGAGTCTGACTAACTCGGCCATGTTGTCTGGGTCTACTAGTTTAACGCCAGCCTTGGCTGGAGGCAGTTGATAGGATTCAGTCTTGGTCAAGGGTTCTACTGCGACTGCTGGAATAACATTTAGCGGCTTTGAACGCGCGGCCATGATTCCGCGCATGTTGGGGATTCTTTGTTCGGCCATTCCTTTTGCAGCACTCAGAACGAACGCTCCTTCTACTTCTAAAACTTGCGTTCCGCCAGGAATATCACACTCTATCGTTGCTTTTCCTCCGGCAATGTCCAACTTGGAAGCAAGAGAAATGAAAGGAAGATCTAGCATCTCAGCGACCATTCCGCCTATCTGAGAACCGTTATAGTCTATGGTTTCTTTGCCCAAAAGAATCATGTCAAAGGCTTTGTCCTTTGCATATTCAGCGATTTGGAACGCAGTAGAATACGCGTCACTAGCTGGGCTATCTATTCGTACCGCATCATCAGCTCCTATAGCAAGGGCCTTACGTATGATGGGATCAGTATCTGCTCCGCCTACAGTAATTGTGGTTACTGTTCCGGTATTGGCTTCCTTCAGCTCAAGGCCTCTTACGAGAGCATACCATTCATCGTAGGGGTTGATGATGAATTGAACGTCTTTCTCATCGAATTTGGTGTTGTTATCGATGAAGGCGATACGCGTAGTGGTATCGGGAACTTTACTGAGGCAGACCAATATCTTCATTGTGCTTGTTTTTCGGCATACAAAAGTAAGATTCTAAAAAGCTTTATTAGCTGCCTGAGAGGTATTTTGGTCAGGGTCGCATAGGAACGTAATCTTAAAGGGCAATGAAAGCTTAATAACAACTTAACAAAGAGGCAACTACCTTTGATGCCATGAGATTAGCATTAATAGCCCATGACGGAAAAAAAGCAGAACTGGTATCCTTCGTGCTGCGCAATAAAGCACACTTGAAAGAAGCTGATTTATATGCAACCGGAACCACAGGAAAGCATTTAGAAAAGGCTGGTTTCAAAGTAACTAGTCTACTCTCTGGCCCTTTTGGAGGGGATGCACAAATAGCGGCTATGCTTGCCACTGGAGAATTAGACATGATTATCTTTTTCAGAGATCCTCTTGGCATGCATCCTCACGAACCTGATGTGCAGATGCTCCTGCGCTTATGTGATGTCCATAATATTCCCTTGGCAACGAATCCTGCGAGTGCAGAATTGTTCTTGGATGGAATGTGAATAGAAATCACTCCTTCAATAAAGCGCTTCGCTTCAAGGCCTTCAAGACAAGATATATAGCCATAGACCCAATAGCTGAAAGGGTCCAGAAGTTCATTTCAAGCCCATTCCATTGACCATGAATGATTTTTGGCAAAAGGTCAAAGGCCCAAAAAATCACAAATAAGGCTGCGAAACCATTGCGTTCTTTTTTCAAGACTTTCTTCCAACTCAATCGAATATCAGCCTTCACATAACCTGATAATCTTGGAATGAATGGTGGTCTACCTTTGGCCCAAACATCATAAGTCGCACCGAATTTTCCTCTTAAGAAGGCTTCTTCAGCGAACATGATGCGTTCATAATAGAGCCAATATAAAGCGATGAAAAAGAGGATGAACCAGAGGTCAAGAGTCCAAATAGCAGGGGCGAGCCACATGAGGAAATTTCCCAAATAAAGCGGATGGCGTACCACGCTGTACATACCTGTACTATTCAGTGAATCAGCCACTTGGCCTTCATTCGTGTTTCTACCTGAAGTGTTGGGAGCACTGTGCCCCACGACATGCATCCTGATTCCAAGACCTAAAAGACCTATGAAAACAGAGATGTAACGAATGGTATCCTGATACATTAATTCAGTATCACTGAGCCGACCTTGATGATGGAGATAGACCAATAATGCAGGAAGTAGAATCAGGATAGGTAGCCAGCTTCTGTTTCGAAAAAGGACATTTCCTTGATCTTCATATTCGTGGATAAGTGCCAATGTGAGGGGGATTTATAGGGTTTGCTTGGTCAAAGTCTTGGGCCAAGGTCGCAATAATTCAATAGAAATTGAATCAAGCGAATCTCTTCAAAGCCTCTTTTGTGAAGTCACTTAGAACTAATTTTCCACTCATAGCTGCGCGCTCATCAAGCAGTTCATTCCAGTTTTCGCATCCTGTCCAGAATACTTCTTTGAGAAGTCTCAAGGCTTCAGGATTTGATTCAGCGAGTTTATGGGCAAGGACCATAATAGCCTCATCCATTGCTTCAATGCTATCCAAGACATCAGCATACAGTCCTTTTTCTTTGGCCCACTCTGCTGAATAGAATTCAGTAGCGTTCACAGTCATCTGCGAATAAGCAGACAGACCTAGTTTCCTTTCAACTGCTGGCCCTACAACGAAAGGACCTATTCCTACAGCGAGTTCGCTCAATTTCGCAGCTGCAAATTTCGTAGCGAAACAATAATCTACAGCTGAGGCTAATCCCACACCACCACCTACAGCCTTTCCTTGGACGCGACCTATAATAGGTTTAGGACAGGTGCGGCATGCATTGATTACATGAGCAAAGCCTAAGAAGAACTGCTTTCCTGTCTTGAAATCTTCAATAGCGATGAGCTCATTAAAACTGGCTCCGGCACAGAAAGTTCTATCTCCGCCACTGCGAAGGATAATAACCTTCACAGAAAGGTCTTTTCCAGCCTCAGTGATGGTATTCGAAAGTTTTGCGAGGATATCGCTAGGAAGAGAGTTATGAGCCGGATGAAAAAATTCTATCTCTCGAATTCCTGTAGGGAGGTCTTTTGCAGTGACGTATGGTGTTTCGCTCATGTTTCGCTTAATTCAAAGTTAATAGTTCAAAGGGTTCTTCTCCGATTCAACTTTGAATCTTGAAGTTAGAATCTTGAACCTCTCCAAGGAGCCCGAATTGTGTAAAGTGATGCGTATAATGCTTCCTCGCAACGAGGTCCCATTCGTATTTATTCAGTCGACCAAACACTATATGAATGGCTGTATGTTCGGGATGTTCCTTCATATACGCTATGTATGAATCATGCTTTTCGAGAAGGGATTTCTTAGCCGCTACTAAGTCTGCATGACGCATAACACCATCCCATTTTCCATAGGGTGCTGAGGTGTCAGGAGGGAATGGAATGTGATTAAAAATGGACTCTGTGTATCTTTCCAAGACGCGCTCTGGTGTAGTGATTTCTCTAAGCTCATCAGTCATTGCGTAATTATAGGCATCTTCCAAATGCTCTACCATTCCTTGTGGAGTCAAATTCCCCCATCTTGGTTTGGTTTTATCGGTCAGTTTAGAAAGAGCTAAAGCGATGTTTTCTTTGCCCAATTCCATGAAAGGACTCTTCTTAGCTACCATAGTCAGAATGGTCGCTACTGATACGAGTTCGTCATCGGTATCGAACATCTCCACAAACCACTTCACGATACCTGATGGATGCTCTCTCCCTTTAGCATCTCGCTCTCTTTTCTCCTTACACGTGAGTCTCACATAGACTGTATCATTGTGATAGACAGGACGTGTGAATCGGCATTCTTCCAAGCCATAATTCGCGAGAACAGGGCCTTTGTTCGGATACACAAAGAGGCCTGCGGCCGCTGCAAGCAGCAAGTATCCGTGTGCTGTTCGCTGTTCGAAGATGCTTCCTTCCAGCGAAGTGATATCTGTGTGAGCATAGAAATGATCCCAAGTGAGATTAGAGAAATTGATGATGTCAGTGTCGGTGATAGTCCGCTTATGGGTGCGCAGACTCATACCCGGTTTAATGTCCTCAAAGTGATAGGAGAAAGGGTGCTTCTTGGCTTCGAGGTACTTCGCATTGGCTTGATAGACTCCAGTTATGGCCGTTACAGTATTCGGGCTTCCTTGGATGGCGCATCGTTGCATGTAGTGCTTCACGCCTCGCATTCCGCCCATCTCTTCGCCTCCGCCTGCACGACCAGGGCCGCCATGCGTGAGTGAAGGAAGAGGTGACCCATGGCCTGTACTCTGCTTTGCACTATCCCTGTTCAAGACCAAAATTCTACCGTGATGACTGGCTGCATTGATCACGAATTCACGCGCAATTTTGTCGTTATTCGTAGTGATAGAACAAACCAAAGAACCTTTGCCCATCTTGGCTAACTCCACTGCATCATAGATGTCAGTGTATGGCATTAAAGTACTAGCGGGACCGAAGGCTTCTATTTCATGGACCGCCCTGTTCTTGTGTGGATATTTTTCCAAAATAAGAATAGGAGAGAGGAAAGCCCCTTTCTCAGCATCTGCTCCTATGAGTTCTACCTTGCTTGGATCACCATACACAATCTCTCCTGTAGCAGTAATCTCAGCGACACGTTCGCGCACTTCTGTTACTTGATCTTTACTGGCCAATGCTCCCATGCGAACATTCTCGTTCAAAGGGTCTCCTATCGTGACTTTTCCAAGCTCTTTTCCAATGGCAATCTGCACATCTTCCAAGAGGTTTTCAGGTACAAATATCCTACGGATGGCAGTACATTTTTGACCGCATTTCACAGTCATTTCTTTGCGCACTTCTTTGACAAATAGATCGAATTCTAAAGTGCCTGGAACTGCGTCTTCACCAAGAACAGTGCAGTTCAAGCTGTCTGCTTCCATATTGAAAGGAACAGACTCCTCTATAATGCGAGGATGAGCTTTCAACATTTTTCCTGTCGTAGCTGAACCTGTAAATGTGACAACATCTTGAGACGCTACACCGTCCAAAATCCCGCGTGCCGAACCACAGATTAACTGTAACGAACCTTCAGGTAGAATTTTTGATTCAATGATGTCACGAACCACGGCTTCAGTGAGGTATGAAGTTGCTGTAGCTGGCTTCACCACAGCAGGCATCCCCGCCATCCAGTTCACTGCACATTTTTCAAGCATTCCCCATACAGGGAAATTGAATGCGTTAATGTGAATCGCAACACCTTCCTTGGGTACCATGATGTGATGCCCCATGAATTGACCTCCCTTAGAAAGATCTATAGGGTCACCGTCTATATGAAAAGGCTGATTAGGAAAATTCCTACGTAAAGAAGCATTGGCAAATAGATTCCCAAAACCTCCTTCGATATCTATCCAAGAATCGATTTTAGTGGCTCCAGTTTTATAACTTATTTCATAAAACTTGTCTTTACGTTTGGTGAGATATAAGGCCAACTTCTTGAGCATGTTTCCACGTTCCCAAAAGGTCATTTTCCTCAATGCAGGGCCTCCATTTAAACGGCCATAAGCGAGCATCTCACTGAAGTCCAATCCCTTAGTAGAGACGGTAGCAACGAGTTCACCGTTCACAGCATTCAGAAGTGGAGTTCCGTCTCCGTCACCGGGAGTCCATTTTCCAAGTACGTAGTTCTCAAGTTTGTTCATTGATTTTGTCTTTTAGTGGAAACGATTAGAGAGGTGAAGCTTCACGTCCTATCTGCTTGTTTCATAGAATGTCTTTTGTTCATAAGCCATGGTCCTCAGCAAGCCAGAGCATCGATAACGGGGGTCATGATAGTGCGCATAAAGGTCATCTAATCTTTTCACGATTTCAGCGATACCGATTTCATCAGCCCAGGCGAGAAGGCCTTTTGGATAATTCACTCCCTTAGTCATGGCAGTGTCTAGATCGTCTCGAGATGCGACACCATACATCACCGCATCAGCAGCTTCATCGATAAGTAGGGCTAGGATTCGGCTTACGATCTTTTCACCCAGAGGGGTGTCTTCTCGCGGTGCTGACTTTTCCACCCCTTCCTTATAATCATAATAGCCTCTTCCACTTTTCTTTCCAAGCCAACCTGCTTCGCTTAATCGCTTCTGTGTGAATGCAGGCTTGTATCGTGGGTCAAAATAGAAGGCTGCAAAGACTGATTCAGTCACTGCGTAGTTCACATCATTTCCTATGAAATCCATCAACTCAAAAGGCCCCATGCGGAAACCTCCAAGTTCTTTCATCGCCCAATCAATCGTCTCGAAATCAGCGATGCCTTCTTCATAGATGCGCAATGCTTCAGAATAGAATGGCCGAGCTACTTTGTTTACGATAAAGCCAGGAGTGTCCTTGGCAACCACAGTAAGTTTATCCCAAGAATCGATGATTGATATTGCTTTTTTCTTGGTCTCCTCTGAGGTCTGAATAGCAGGGATAATCTCTACTAACTTCATCAGTGGGACAGGATTGAAAAAGTGTATGCCGATGAAACGCTCAGGCGATGAGCATGATGAAGCAAGCGAGGCAATGCTTAGAGAAGAAGTGTTAGAAGCAATGATGCAGTCCTTTGAAACAATGCTTTCAACTTCTTTGAATACCTTTTTCTTAATGTCTAGATCCTCGATGATGGCTTCAATGATGAGGTCACAATCTTTGAAAGAACCCATGGTTGTCACGTAGTCAATCTTAGACTCAATGTCAGACTTCTTAGTCTCGTCCATCTTTCCTTTTTCAAGGAGTCTAGTAAGGACTTTTTCCAGAGCCTTGCGGCTGTGGGCTAAGGCTTCTGCACGGGCGTCAAAGAGTTTGACTTCCCAGCCATATGTGGCGGCAACTTGGGCAATGCCTGAGCCCATGGTTCCAGAGCCTATAATTCCAATGCGATTCATTCCAGATTCAAAATTCAAGGTTCAATTTTTAATATTCCTGTGTTTGTGTAGATAAGTGAGACTGTGTTCAATCAACTTTGAATTTCGAATAATGAAGTGGTTAAATATTGAATCACCTAAGGCACTTAAAATAATCAAAAGGCTCTAAGCAATCTTTGCACTTGAACAAAGCCTTGCATGCAGTGCTTCCAAACTGACTGACAACTAAGGTATTCATAGAGCCACATTGCGTGCATTTCACTTTCTTGCTTTCTCCTCTTAACGCATCTTTATCAGCAGTGGGGTCAAGAGGTGAAGCGATACCGTATTCGCGCATTTTACGTTTTCCTTCTTCTGAAATCTGGTCTGTAGTCCAAGCTGGAGAGAGGACGAGTTTCACTTCTGCTTCAAATCCCTTTTCGGAAAATGCTTTTTTCAAATCATCTGCGATCATATCCATGGCAGGACATCCGCTGTATGTTGGACTGATGTTGAGCGTAACTTTTTTTCCTTCTTGTTCCACTCTGCGCATGATGCCCATGTCAAGCACCGTGAGAACAGGAATCTCTGGATCATATACTGTTTGGAGGATATCTTCGATCTCGGGTGATATGTTGGAGATATTTATCAATTTGAGGTATATCGTAAATCAAAGATGAAGCCTATGGCGTCAGGATAACGCAGGAAATCTGAAGATCCACAAAGAGATCCAACCTAACCTTAAATATTGAACCTTGAATGAAAATCCTCACCATTCCATAGTTGGATAAGCACGTTGCATATATTGAAGCTCAGCTAAGATAAACCCCATGGCTTCTGTATGAATTCCTTGTTTTCCTTTGGTCAAAGCTGGCGGGGTATCAGGCAGTTTCAGATTCGCTTCTTCAAATACAGATTCAGTAGTCTTTTTCCATTCAGTTTGGATCAAGGAAAGATTAGCGCCAATTCCATTTTCTTTCATCTCTTTCTCTATTTCGGTTTCCTTGAAAAGCTCGAAAGAATAAGGATAAAGATGATCGAATGCTGCTTGCAGTTTTGCATGACTTTCTTCGGTTCCATCACCTAATCTTCTCATCCATTCGCTAGAAAAACGGAGGTGATAACTGGCCTCTTTCTCACTCTTGGTTGCTATGGCTGATATCTGATCGTCCTTGCTTTTCATTAATGAGCGCATCAGCGGAAGATGGTAAGCGTCCCAGAGGAATTGGCGACAGATAACATGTGCGAAATCCGAATTGGGTTGCTCTATTAGAAGCACATTGTAATACTGTCTTTCATTGCGCAAAAAGGCAATGCTGTCTTCAGTTCCTTCTCCTTTCACTTCAGCGGCATATTGATAATAGCTGCGCACTTGTCCATATAGGTCCAAGGAGTGATTTGTCAAGGCGATGTCAGTCTCCAAGTTGGGGCCATGACCACAGAGTTCACTGAGGCGATGCCCTAGGATCAAGGAATTGTCTCCGAGCAGGAGGAGGTAGATGTAAAGTGAATTATTCAAGGTTCCAGATTCAAGATTATAGCGCTTAAATTTTTGAGTTTTGAAGCCTAAATGTGTTTCAACTCCTCAGGTAGATCATAAAACGTAGGATGCCTGTACACCTTGTCAGCAGCTGGTTCGAAAAGCTCTCCTGCCTCTGATGGGTTAGTAGCGTGAATGTGTTTAGATTCCACTACCCAAATGCTTACACCTTCTTGTCTTCGGGTGTATACATCTCTTGCGTTCTCAAGTGCCATTTCTTCTCCTGCAGCATGCAGACTTCCTACATGACGGTGCTCTAATCCGTTCTTACTTCGGATAAATACTTCCCAGATGGGCCATTCATTATTTTTACTCATCATGCTACTTTTGATACGTTCTTACTTGCTTTCTTCTCTGCATGAGCTAGAGCCGCATCGCGCACCCATGCTCCTTCATCCCATGCCTTGTTTCGAGCTGCTAGTCGTTCCTTATTACAAGGACCATTTCCTTTCACTACTTGCCAGAATTCATCCCAGTCTATCGCCCCGAAGTCATAGTGTCCTCGTTCTTCATTCCATTTCAAATCAGGATCTGGAACAGTGAGTCCGAGGTATTCTGCTTGTGGGATGGTGATATCTATGAACTGTTGACGAAGTTCGTCATTGGTCTTGCGCTTAATCTTCCACTTGACGCTCATCTCAGTGTTCGGAGATTCGTCATCCTTAGGCCCGAACATCATGAGACTTGGCCACCAGAATCGGTTCAATGCATCTTGCGCCATTTCTTTCTGCTCAGGTGTTCCATGTGACAGTCCTATCATTATCTCATAACCTTGTCGTTGATGAAAGCTTTCTTCCTTGCAAATGCGCACCATGGCGCGAGCATAGGGCCCGAAACTTGTGCGTGTGAGCATCACTTGATTGATGATTGCGGCACCATCTACCAGCCAACCAATTGTACCAATGTCAGCCCAAGAAAGGGTAGGATAATTGAAGATACTAGAGTACTTGGCCTTTCCTGTGTGCAATTGCTCGAACATCTCATCTCGAGAGATACCAAGAGTCTCTGCGGCTGAATAAAGATAGAGTCCATGCCCGGCTTCATCTTGAACCTTGGCAAGCAGCCCGACTTTCCTTCGTAGGTTAGGTGTGCGGGTAATCCAATTTCCCTCAGGCAACATGCCCACTACCTCGCTATGAGCGTGCTGAGATATCTGCCTGATGTGCGTCTTTCGATACTTCTCAGGCATCCAATCTTTAGGCTCGATGCTCTCACCTCGGTCTATGCGGGCTTGGAACTGTTCTTCTAAGCTTATTTCTTTCTGTGTCATGATGATAAGATTACAAGTTGAAAGGATTACAAAGGAATCTGCTCCTTCGATTCGGTGAGTCTCTTCTGGAGATAACTGATGTATCCATTCAACATTCTTTCTATTTCGTAAAGTTTCTTTTCAAAATTCTAGTAGGTCTCTTGGTCAATGCACTGTCAGTCAAGAGCGACAGTAAGGTGGTCATCTGTTTCCATTAATTCACCCCTACCTGTTCTACAACGCTGTATGTATTCCTTGTAGTGAAACCGCCCATGACCTTCTGCAATATGCGCAGTTACTGCTCGACTGCCTCTGATAATTTGGTCAACAAGGTTGAACTTCTCTTCGGCAGGAAAGGACTTTGACAAGTCATCAATTTCGTTTCTGAAGACCCTAGCCTTCTGATATACCTCAAGGTCTTTATAGTTCTTGTACCCCATAATCACTAATAATCTTTATCAACTTATAATCCTCTTATTGATCAAAATCGACAATTACAATCTCACTCTTAGGAATCGCTTGGCATGTGAGAATGAATCCTTGATCCACCTCTTCTTGTTCCAATGCGTAATTCACTTTCATATCCACTTCACCTTCCATCAACTTCGCTCTGCAAGTGCAGCATACTCCACCTTTGCATGCGAAAGGAAGGTCGGCTCCGCTCGCTAGGGCAGCATCAAGAAGGGTATTACTTCCTTGAGCAATATCGAAGTTGAATGTCTTTCCGCCCTCTAATATCGTCACTTTAGAGACAAGTCCCGCCAGTTCTTTGCTGTAATCATGCTTAAACGCATATTTGGCACCTGACGTATTGAATAACTCAAAGTGAATTTTCTTTTCGTCCATTCCCTTGGCAACAAGGAAATCCTTGATCAAGAATATCATCTCCTCAGGCCCGCAGGTGAATACATGATCTATCTGATCTACTTGAATCACTTTGGAACAGAGTTCTTCCAGTTTCTCTTCCGTCAATCTTCCATCGAACAAGGGCACATTTCGGGATTCTCGAGTCAAGAAGTGATAGACTTCAAATCGTTCCATAAAACGATTCTTCAAGGCTTCAATCTCTTCACGTAAGATAATGCTAAGGACGGTTTGATTGATGTAAAACAGTTTAAATGTAGACTCAGGTTCAGCTTCCAGGTGGGTTCTGATGATAGAATAGATGGGTGTGATGCCGCTCCCAGCTGCGAAAGCCACATAGTTGCGAGCGGATTTAGGATCTACCTCAACAAAGAAACGGCCATTGGGCTCCATTACATGAAGAACATCCCCAGCTTTCAGTACGTTATTCGCATACGTGCTGAATTTTCCACCTGGAACTTCCTTAATACCCACTTGCCATTTTCCTTCATTGGGACAGGAACATAAGGAGTATGAACGTTGAACGTCCTCACCATCTATCTTCGCTTTCAACGTCAGATATTGTCCTTGTTTAAAGGCAAAATCAGCGGAGAGTTCAGGGCTGATATCGAAGCTTACTATAGCGCAATCAGGAGTGGTCTTCTCTACTGACTTTACTTTGATATCATGAAAATGGTTAGACATAGGTCGAGCTCTTTGTACAAAACTAACGATTGTTAGTTACATCACCTAGTAGTATATTCAGCCTTAATGGATTCAGGCCTTTTTCTGGAGATATAGATTCAGTGACTTCAGAAAGAATCCCTTTATCCATCACTTTGACCTTTCAGCAAATTCCTTTCACAGGTCGCGCCATACGCTATCTTCGCAGATATGGAGAGAATCATTTCAGTCAAAGACGTGTTCAAGATTTATCGCATAGGGACTCAGGAAGTTCGAGCTTTGAACGGTCTATCCTTGGAGATTAAAAAAAACGAGTATGTGGCGCTCATGGGCCCATCAGGGTCTGGGAAGTCAACGCTTATGAACTTGATAGGGGCATTGGACAGCCCATCTAGAGGGGAGTATTGGCTAAACGGAAAAGACGTGAGTCGCATGAAGGATGATGACTTGGCAGACGTGCGTAATAAGGAGATAGGATTTGTATTTCAAACCTTTAATCTCTTGCCTAGATATACTGCCCTTGAAAACGTGGCCATGCCTTTGATCTATGCTGGCATGAGCAGGAAGGAGCGCACAGCTCGCGCTGAAGAAGTACTAAAGATGGTAGGATTAGGCGACCGTATGGATCACAAGCCCAATGAACTATCAGGGGGTCAACGCCAACGTGTCGCTATTGCTAGAGCTCTAGTAAACAATCCCTCTATCATCTTAGCAGATGAGCCCACTGGAAACCTAGATACGAAGACTTCCTATGAAATCATGGCCTTGTTCAATGACATTCATCAAGGAGGGAACACCGTAATCTTAGTTACTCACGAGGAAGATATTGCTCAACACGCTCATCGCATTGTAAGACTCAGGGATGGTGTATTAGAAACAGACGAAGTGAACGCAGAACCAATTACATTCTAAGCCATGAAGATTTACACGAAAACAGGAGACAAGGGACAAACTAGTTTAGTAGGGGGTACACGTGTTCCAAAGACTCATATCCGTATAGAAGCATACGGAACGGTTGATGAGTTGAATGCCTGGCTAGGTGCCTTGCGAGACGACAAGGCCACCTTGGAGTGGAAGAAGGAAATAGTTCAAATTCAAGAAAAACTCTTCACTATAGGGTCTAACTTGGCACTGGAGAAGCCCGGGAAATTCAACATACCAGTGCTTGAAGAACAAGACATTGTCAATCTTGAGAATTGGATAGACAAGATGGAAGAAGGACTGGAGCCCATGCGAAATTTTATCTTGCCTGGAGGTCACCCAGCAGTCTCTGCCTGTCACATTGCTCGCACTGTATGTCGCAGAGCTGAGCGAGAAGTATTGCGCATGGCTGAAGAGCATGAAGTTGACGAAAAAATTATACGATACCTGAATCGATTATCAGACCTCGTATTCATGTTCTCCCGAAAATTAGCCTCTTTGACAGGGGCCGAACAGATCCCATGGCAACCAAAAAAAACTTGACATGCTTCTAAGTGCTTGATAGACAGTAAATTAACATTTAAAAAAAAATTACGTTCATGGCTTGACAAAAAATCTATTTTTGCGTCAAAATCTATATAGGTTTAATCTGTTATCACATGTACTGGACATTAGAACTAGCTTCCTACTTAGAAGATGCGCCTTGGCCTGCTACCAAGGACGAATTA
The DNA here is from genome assembly GCA_937875855.1 of uncultured Flavobacteriales bacterium. Lineage (GTDB taxonomy): Bacteria > Bacteroidota > Bacteroidia > Flavobacteriales_D > JABDKJ01 > JABDLZ01. The sequence continues at coordinate 16,886 of CALFHF010000164.1, read as the reverse complement.
ATTGACTTCGCTTTGAGAACTGCAGCACCACTTGAGGTGGTTGAGAATTTACAGGAGATTGAGGACGAAGGCGAACTGCTTGAGGCTATCGAGGACATATGGCCTGACTATCCTTCTAAAGAGGATTTCTTCTTCAATGAGGACGAATATTGAGTTAGGCTCATTTTCTTGAAAGATATTTAACAGCCCCGCATTCGCGGGGCTTTGCATTTCAATAGCGCTTGTATCTTTGGCGCCCCTTCTGCCTTTATGTCATAAGAAAAGGCTTAGGACGGATTTTTGAATAGCGCGTAATACACATTTGAGATAAAGAGATGATAGGGTCGATCACACGTTCACTTAAGAAGATTTTCGGAGACAAGTCCACTAGGGACATGAAGACCATACAGCCTCTGGTGGAACTGATTAATGCAGAATGCATCAAGCTGAAGGACCTCAGTAATGATCAACTCAGAAATAAAACCTTAGAGCTTAAGACGAAGATCCAGGACGGATTGGCAGAGCAGCGTGCAAAGGTGGAAACGATGAAAGCTGATGCTGAATCTGACAGCATTGGGATAGTAGCTAAGGAAGCTTTGTATAAGCAGGTGGATGACCTGATAAAGAAAATCGATCAGGACTTAGAGGTTATCTTGCTTGAAGTATTGCCAGAGGCTTTTGCTATAGTGAAAGACACAAGCAGAAGATTTACAGAGAACAATGAACTTAGGGTGACTGCGCAGCAGTTTGACCGTGACTTAGCCGCGATAAGCGATCACATAAGCATCGAAGGAGAAACCGCCATTTGGCAGAACACTTGGATTGCTGGTGGATCTTCTGTTACATGGGAGATGATTCACTATGACGTGCAGTTGATAGGCGGAATTGTCCTACATCAAGGGAAGATTGCTGAGATGCAGACAGGAGAAGGAAAGACCTTGGTCGCTACACTGCCTGTATTCTTGAATGCATTGGCAGGACAAGGAGTTCATCTGGTTACCGTAAATAATTACCTTGCGAAAAGAGATGCAGAGTGGATGGCACCTATCTTCCAGTTCCATGGAATGAGCATCGATGTCATAGACAAGCATCAACCTAACTCGGCCGATCGAAGGAAAGCCTACCAGGCAGATATCACGTACGGCACGAACAACGAATTCGGATTCGATTACCTGAGGGATAACATGACCAGCGACCCTGAAAGTCTGGTACAACGAAAGCACCATTACGCGATAGTAGATGAGGTAGATTCGGTATTGATTGACGATGCCCGTACCCCATTAATCATCTCAGGGCCTACTCCAAAAGGGGATTTGCATGAATTCAATGAGCTCAAACCTAAAGTGCAGGCCTTGTTCAATGCACAGAGGACATTAGTCAACACCTACTTAGCCGATGCCAAGAAAAAACTTGCAGGTCTGGATGATGGAAAAGCATCCAAAGAAGAAATCAATTTAGGCGGAGTAGCTCTATTCAGAGCATTCAGAGGATTGCCGAGAAATAAGGCTTTGATTAAGTTCCTTTCTGAGCCTGGTATTAAGCAGCAAATGCTCAAAACTGAGTCTTTCTACATGCAAGATCAGAGCAAGGAGATGCACAAGGCTGATGAGCCACTCTTCTTCACCATTGATGAAAAGAACAATGGAATAGAGCTTACCGAGAAAGGCGTAGACCTAATGTCTGGGAAAGACGACCCTACCTTCTTCATCATGCCTGATGTGGGCGCTGCTATTGCCGAGATAGAAAATTCTGGATTGCCAGAGCAAGAAATATTGATCAAGAAAGATGAGTTAATGCGTGATTTCGGAGTGAAATCTGAGCGTATCCATACCATCAATCAATTGGTTAAGGCTTATACGCTCTTCGAGATAGATGTGGAGTATGTGGTGATGGATAACAAGGTGAAAATCGTTGATGAGCAGACTGGCCGTATCATGGAAGGTAGGCGCTACAGTGATGGACTTCATCAGGCGATAGAATCCAAAGAGAATGTGAAGATTGAAGCAGCCACGCAGACTTATGCTACGGTGACCTTGCAGAATTTCTTCAGAATGTATCATAAGTTGGCCGGTATGACTGGCACAGCTGAGACAGAAGCAGGAGAGTTCTGGGACATCTATAAACTGGATGTTGTTGCTATTCCAACGAATCGTCCTGTAGTGAGAGATGACAGAGAGGATATGGTCTTCAAGACTGCTCGTGAGAAATTCAAAGCTATCATCGATGAGGTTGTAGATCTAAGTGGTAAAGGTCGACCCGTATTGGTGGGAACCACTTCAGTAGAGGTTTCTGAATTGTTAAGCAAGATGCTTACTATGAAGAAGATAGACCACAACGTACTGAACGCAAAGCTGCATCAGCGTGAAGCTGAGATAGTTGCTGAAGCAGGACATGCGGGAAGAGTAACCATCGCTACCAACATGGCAGGTCGTGGTACAGATATTAAGTTGAGCACTCAAGTTAAGTCAGATGGTGGATTGGCTATCATAGGTACTGAGCGTCACGATTCGCGAAGAGTAGATAGGCAGTTGAGAGGAAGATCTGGTCGTCAAGGAGATCCAGGAAGCAGCCAATTTTTCGTGTCTTTAGAAGATAACCTCATGCGACTTTTCGGTTCTGATAGAATCGCGCGTATGATGGATCGTCTTGGAATTGAAGAAGGAGAGGTCATCCAACACTCCATGATTACCAAGTCCATTGAAAGAGCTCAGAAGAAAGTAGAGGAGAATAACTTCGGGATTCGAAAGCGACTTTTGGAGTATGATGATGTAATGAATACGCAGCGTGAGGTGATTTATCGCAAGCGTAAGAACGCCTTATTCGGGGAGCGTATGTCGCTGGAGATTGCGAATATGTTCAATGAATTGATCGAGAATACAGCCTATGCGCATCATGAAGATCGCAATTATGAAGACTTCAAGTTCGAGCTCTTCCGCACCTTCTCAATGAACTCGCCAATAGGAGGAGAGGATTTCAAAAAGATGAGCGCAGATGACGTGGCTGATAAAATCTACGATGCTGCTAGTAAGCATTATTCGCAGAAATCAGAGCTTTTGGCTAAGATGACGTGGCCAGTGGTGAAAGATGTCTACGAGAATCAGAGTGAGCGCTATAAGAATATCGTAGTTCCATTCACTGATGGAAAACGCACCTTGAATGTGGTGGCAAATCTTGAAAAGGCATACAACAGCAAAGGAAAGGACTTAATCAAAGAGGTAGAGAAAGGAGTGATGTTGGCTATGATTGACCAAGAATGGAAGGATCATTTGAGAGAGATGGATGATTTACGTCAAAGTGTGCAAAATGCGCGGTATGAGCAGAAGGATCCGCTATTAATCTATAAACTCGAATCCTTTGACCTTTTCAAGAAGATTATTCAAAAGATCAATGGAGATGTCTGTTCATTCTTAATCAAAGCAGGGCTTCCGCAACAAAAGAATCAAGTTAGAACAACTGATAGCACACAAAGAGGGGAGGATGACCTTTCAAGGGCACAGACTTCGAAGACAGAGATGCCAGAATTCAGCTCAGGAAGTAGATCTGGAGGAGATTCAGTTCAAGAAGCCCCTCGCAAGGCAAAAGTGACCCAACCTATCCGAACAGAAAAGAAGATAGGCAGGAATGACGCCTGTCCATGCGGTAGCGGAAAAAAGTATAAGCAGTGCCACGGGGCCCCCGGAGCAGCGGTTTAAGGCATGAAAAGAGTCGAATCAGCTGATCTATTGTGCATTTCTAAGGATCTTTTGTTGGAAGAAATTAATTTTAGGCTTAATTTCGCACCCCATTTGGGCGGAAATGCCCATTGTTTAAATAGAATCACGTGGATACACTGACGTATAAGACGAAATCAGCCAATAAGGCTACCGTCACCAAAGAATGGTTAATCATTGATGCAGAAGGCAAGCATCTTGGAAGATTGGCCAGCGAAGTAGCTAGATTGCTTCGTGGAAAGCACAAGACTGACTTTACACCACACGTAGATTGTGGAGATAATGTCGTGGTAATCAATTCTTCTAAAGTTGCGCTGACGGGTAACAAGTGGGATGATAAGCCATACATACGTCACACAGGGTATCCTGGTGGACAGAAAGAACTTACTGCTGCTCAACTGCATGCTCGCAAGCCATTTGCTTTGGTCGAGAAAGCAGTGAAAGGCATGTTGCCAAAGAATAAACTGGGTTACCAGTTGTTCAGGAACCTTTATGTATATGAAGGAACCGAGCATGGCCAAGAAGCACAGCAACCGAAGACTCACACATTCTAATCCATCAATCAAGATCCATGGATGTCATCAACACAATAGGTCGTAGAAAAGCAGCAGTTGCTAGAATCTACATGACCAAAGGAAAAGGGAATATCACTATTAACGAAAGGAATAGTAACGAGTATTTTCCAATCCCGACACAGCAATACAAAATCAAACAACCATTCGCATTAACGGGTACTGAAGGTCAGTATGATGTAAAAGTGAATGTAGATGGTGGAGGAACCACAGGACAAGTAGAGGCCGTACGTTTGGCTATCTCTCGTGCTTTGGTAGAGTTAGATCCTGAGTTCAAGCCTGCTTTAAAGGTACACGGTCTTATGACGCGTGACCCACGTATGGTAGAGCGTAAGAAGCCAGGACAGAAAAAAGCTAGGAAGAAATTCCAGTTCAGCAAGCGTTGATATTTACAACGCTGGATTCAGTATCCAAGTCAGGAGGAACCTCTGTTTAGAGCTATTCACCGGCTGCTTATTTTGAAAGTGAACCAAATAATAAAGTATGTCTAAGACTAATTTCAATGAGCTTCTCGATGCAGGAGTTCACTTCGGCCACCTGAAGAGAAAGTGGAATCCTAATATGGCTCCTTACATCTTCACAGAGAAGAAAGGAATCCACATCATCGACCTTAACAAGACGATTGTAAAGCTTGATCAGGCTACTGCCGTGATGAAGAACCTTGCAAAGGCAGGAAAGAAAATTCTTTTCGTAGCTACTAAAAAGCAAGCGAAAGAAATCGTTTCCATGAAAGCGAAAGAAGTGAACATGCCATATGTCACTGAGCGTTGGTCTGGAGGGATGTTAACCAACTTCGCAACCGTGAGAAAAGCGGTGAAGAAGATGGCATCTATTGACAAGATGAATATTGACGGTACCATGGAGACTATGTCCAAGAGGGAGCGCCTACAGATTTCAAGAACTCGTGCCAAGCTGGAGAAGAACTTAGGTTCTATTGCTGACTTGAACAGAATCCCACATGCTATCTTCATTGTGGATGTGATGAAAGAGCATATTGCAGTGAAAGAAGCAAAGAAATTGGGCATTTCTTCGTTTGCAATTGTGGATACGAACTCAGATCCAACCTGTGTAGATTTCCCGATTCCAGCGAATGACGATGCAACCAAATCTATTGAGAAAATCATGGAGGTTGTTTGTCAGGCGATTAAAGAAGGACTAGAGGAGAGAGCTAAGGAGAAAGAGAATAGCAAGGAGGAAGTGAAGGTCGAAGCTGGTAAAGAAGGTTCTGAAGAAGGAACAGTTAAGGCCAAGAGGAAGAAGTCCAAAGCTAAAGTCGAGACTCCTTCAGAGGACGAAGACCAATAAAAAATCACTTCAATTTTATAGAGATGGGAATTACAGCTGCTGACGTCAATAAGTTAAGACAACAGACAGGCGCAGGAATGATGGACTGCAAGAACGCGTTGGTAGAATCCAATGGTGATTTCGAACTAGCTATTGACATCCTGAGAAAGAAAGGCCAGAAAGTGGCCGCAAACAGAGAGGATCGCAGTGCGAGCGAAGGTCTTGTCGTAGCTATGACTAGTGAAGATGCCAAAAATGGCGTGATCGTAGTTGTAAACTGTGAGACTGACTTCGTTGCGAAGAATAGTGATTTTGGAGCATTTGCTAATAAGATTGCATCTATCGCTTTGACGAACATGCCAAGTGATATCGAGTCATTGGTAGGGCTTAAGTTCGATGATAAATTGACTATTGCTGATAAAATCATTGAGCAAACAGGAGTTATAGGAGAGAAGATTGAGATTTCATCATTCGGGAAACTATCTGCCGGAACTGCATACGCATACAATCACCCAGGAAACCAAGTGGCTTCATTGGTAGGGTTAAGCGCTTCAGGTAGAGGAGATGCCGCGAAAGACGTTGCTATGCAGATTGCGGCTATGGCTCCAATCGCATTGGACGAGGAACATGTTTCTAAGGAGATTATCGCTAAAGAGATTGAGATAGGAAAAGAATTGGCTATCCAAGAAGGTAAGCCTGCTGAAATGGCTGAGAAGATTGCGTTAGGTCGTCTTCAGAAATTCTATAAGGAAGCTACGCTTCTTAACCAACAGTTTATCAAGGACAACAAGCTTTCAGTAAAGCAGTTCTTGGACGGAGAGGAGAAAGGCCTTACCGTAACAGATTTCAAAAGATTCTCATTGTCGTAAGGACGATAGATTTGTAGTGAATTCAATGAAAGAGGGGTGTACACCCCTCTTTTTTTATTGTTTAATTTCAGCCCATTCAAGCAGATATATGAAATACAAACGCGTCCTTCTCAAACTAAGTGGTGAAGCCCTGATGGGCAATAAAGGTTTCGGAATAGACAATGATCGTCTTGCGCTTTATGCCAATGAGATCAAAGCCATCTATGAAGCCGGAGTCCAAATAGGAATCGTAATAGGAGGAGGAAACATCTTCCGCGGTATACAAGCCGAAGAAGGCGGAATGGAAAGGACCCAAGGTGATTACATGGGTATGCTCGCTACCATGATTAACAGCATGGCGCTGCAAGCTTCTTTGGAAAAAATGAACATGCAGACCCGTCTGCTCTCAGCCATTGAGATGAAGGAAATCTCAGAACCTTATATCAGAAGAAGAGCCGTGAGACACCTTGAGAAAGGACGTATCGTAATCTTCGGGGCGGGAACAGGAAACCCATATTTTACTACAGATACAGCGGCTTCACTCAGAGCAGTGGAAATAGACGCTGAAGTGATTTTGAAAGGAACACGCGTAGATGGAATCTATTCATCTGATCCAGAAAAAGACCCTACTGCAGTGCGCTATAATAAATTGAGCTTTCAAGATGTCTTTGATAAAGGCCTCTCGGTCATGGATATGACAGCCTTCACCTTGTGTAATGAGAACAAGCTTCCTATTATTGTTTTCAATATGAATACCCCTGGGAATCTCATGAAGGTGATTCAAGGAGAAGAAGTAGGAACTATTGTTGAAACGGCATAAGCATGACTGAAGAATTAGAACTGGTCTTTATGGAGGCCAAAGAGCAAATGCAACAAGCATATGAGCATTTGGAGAAGGAATTGGCCAATATAAGAGCTGGGAAAGCTTCTCCTAACATGCTCTCAGGAGTAAGAGTGGACTATTATGGTACAGAAACACCCCTGAGTCAGGTGGCTAATGTCAATTCTACCGATGGACGCACTTTAGTAATTCAGGCATGGGAGAAGAAAATGCTGGAGCCTATCTGCACAGCTATTACATATGCTAATCTTGGTTTGAACCCGCAGAATAACGGAGAAGTGATTATCATATCAGTGCCTATGTTGACCGAGGAACGTAGAAAAGACCTTTCTAAAAAAGCTCATTCTGAAGGCGAGAATGCCAAAGTGAGTTTGAGGAATGCGAGAAAGGATGCGATGGATGAAATCAAGAAATTAGAGAAGGATGGCTTAAGTGAAGATATTGCCAAGACTGCTCAAGGCACTGTTCAAGGAATTGTTGACACATTCAATGAGCGCGTTGACAAACTGATTATCATCAAGGAGAAGGACATCATGACGGTATAATTCAAGAAGCAAAAACCCGAGTTCCCTCGCTGCAATTCTTGCACATTTCTACCTGTCCTCTCGATTCTAGTATCTGGGACCTGAAGGCATCATAAATAGGTCCTTTCCATATTTCAGAAAGAGGAGTCTCCTGAACTGAACCCATTCTGTGTGCCGCATCCTTGTCAAAACAGCAAGGAACTACGTGACCATCCCATGTGATGACACAGCTGTGCCACATCTTCCAGCATTGGTCTTCCAGTGTATTCTTAATCCTAAATTTCTGAAGGCTTGCATCCCAGCGATAGCGTGAATATTTATCTTGAGTTGGCATGAGCTCATTGCCCTGTTCGAAGTCGTAAAGCTGTGCGGTTTTGAATGCTACCCTGTCCACACCTATCTTCTTAGCAAGCTTCTTCACATCCTCTATCTGATGCTCATTGGGCTTGACCACTAAGAACTGAAAGACTAATTCTGGCCCTTTCAAGGAAGAATTATTTCGAGCCTTGACCATGTTCTCTGTTCCTTCTAAAACCTTAGAAAGGGTACCTCCTTTTCGGTATTGGGAATAGGTTTCTTGATCAGTACCGTCTATGCTGATAATCATACGATCAAGGTGACTTTCCATCACTTTTTCGCAGGTTTTTTCATCTAAGAAATGCGCATTGGTGGAGGTAGACGTATAGATGCCACGATCAGAGGCGAACTTGACCATGTCAAGAAACCCTTTATGAATGAAAGGTTCTCCTTGGAAGTAAAAAGTGAGATGGACCAAGGTCTTTTTTTGGTTTTCTATGACCTTCTCGAACATCTTCTGGTCCAGATTTCCTGTATTTCTGCTGAAGCTACGAAGCCCACTAGGGCATTCAGGACAGCGCAGATTGCATGCCGTAGTGGGCTCTATAGCCAGAGCAATAGGCATTCCTTTCATGTTAGCAGTTCCGTTCTTCCTTGAATTATGGAAACTCCTATAGACCTGAAACGCGTTGTTCAGCTTGCTGGGACTAAGCTTTTTAAGAAAAGCTAGCCTATGTGACCAAGGTATCATAAGGGTTCGAAGATACAGGAATGGATGCGTGACAAGTATTCGTTTCTTTGCACCCCATGTGGGAGTCTATTGCCAGTATCATACTTAGGAACAGGATCCTCATCCTAATCATCCTCGCTGGGATTACCATTTTTATGGCATTCCAAGCTAAAAATGTGAAGGAGACCTACCGTTTTGGAGGTCTTTTGCCAAAGGATGATTCTACATATTTAGAGTACGATAAATTCCTTACCGAGTTCGGGGAAGATGGCAATGCCATGGTCATTGGCACTCAAGGGAAGCAAATTTATGAGCTAAATAATTTTGCAGCCTGGTATCGCTTAGGTGAAGAGATTAAAAAGATAGAGGGAGTAGATTCTGTGTTCTCTATTGCCCATTGCTACGATTTGATCAAGAATGAAAAAGAAGAGCGTTTCGAGCTTCGCTTAATTAGCCCTAACGAGCCTACTACGCAAGCTGAGGTAGACTCAGTCAAGTCCAACTTGAGTCGACTGCCTTTTTACAAGGACCTTCTATATAATGATAGTACTGATGCAACCTTGATGATGATCTTCGTCAATGGGGAAAAGTTCAATTCAGAGGCACGTGGAGACGTCATGATTAGGATTCTCGAGCTCACCGATGCCTATTCGGAGAACTACATGGATTTGGCCTATTCAGGTCTTCCATACATCAGAACCTATATCGCGAAGCAGGTGAAAAGCGAGTTGGCGAAGTTCATCTTCTTGGCTGCGCTGGTCACTGCATTAATCCTGTTCTTGTTCTTCCGCAGTGTGAGAGTAGTATTCTTCTGCTTGCTAGTAGTAGGAGTAGGAGTGATATGGTCGGTGGGAACTATTGCTCTATTAGACTTCAAGTTGACCTCACTTTCAGGGCTTATTCCACCATTGATTATTGTTATTGGAATACCTAACTGTGTTTTCCTTCTCAATAAATACCACAGTGAATACAAGAATCACGGAAACCGAATCAAAGCCTTGGTGCGGGTCATCTCTAAAATCGGGAATGCTACGTTCTTAACCAATTTCACTACTGCCTTAGGATTTGCAACGTTCATTTTTACACAGAGCGATGTCCTGAGGCAATTCGGAATAGTAGCTTCCCTGAACATCTTTGGAATCTTCCTGCTTTCTATCTTGATGATTCCAATCATCTTCTCGTATCTCCCAGAACCAAAGACTAGACATCTAAAGCACCTTCAGAAACGTTGGCTTGATACTGTGGTGAGTTCACTCGTTACCTGGGTGACAGGTCGTAGGAGAAGTGTGTATATAATAGCTGCTACTGTAGTAGTAATTGCAGTCTACGGTGTCACCCTGATTCAGACTACAGGAAACATAGTAGATGACCTTCCTGAGGGAGACACGGTTATTGAGGACCTTCATTTTTTCGAGACGAATTTCAATGGAGTCATGCCATTCGAGGTGTTGGTAGATACAAAGCGAAAAGGTCAAGCGGTAAAGGATAAAAACCTGAAGCGCATAGAAGAGCTTCAGGAGCTCATTCACACCTATCCTGAGTTCTCCAAGAGCGTGTCCATGGTAGATGCAGTAAAATTTGCCAAGCAGTCCTTTTACAATGGATCCCCAGAGAAATACAGCTTAATCAGAGGAACGGAGAAGGCTTTCATATCTCCCTACTTGATGCATCAAGAAGAAGGGAGCGGAGGAATAGGAGGGATTTTTACTGATTCAACTAAGCAAGTAGGAAGAATCAGCGCACAGATGGCTGACATAGGCACCGAGCGCATGGAGGAGATCATCAAAGAGATGAAACCTCGCATTGATTCCATCTTTCCCGTGGAGGATTATCACATTACACTTACAGGTACCAGCATCGTTTTTTTGAAGGGAACGCGCTATCTAGTATCTAATCTGATGACCAGTCTCATCTTAGCTATTCTTGTGATAGCGACTATCATGTACATCCTTTTTGGCTCAGTGAGGATGGTGGTTATTTCTTTATTGCCTAACATGGTTCCCTTATTGTGTACAGCAGGACTAATGGGTTTTGCAGGAGTCCCCATCAAGCCATCAACTATCTTGGTATTTAGTATTGCCTTTGGAATATCAGTCGATGACACCATACATTTCTTGGCCAAGTACCGGCAAGAATTGGATGCTAGAGCAGGTCGTATGAAGGAAGCTGTTATTCGTGCTGTGAAGGAAACTGGGGTGAGCATGATCTATACTTCCATTGTGCTCTTCTTCGGGTTTAGCATTTTTACGTCATCAAAGTTCGGGGGGTCACAGGCTATAGGAATATTGGCTTCGTTCACTCTGCTTGTTGCCATGCTCTCTAACCTAGTGCTCTTGCCATCATTGCTTCTCTCATTTGAAAAGTTAATGACCTTACGGTCGCTCAAAGAACCACTCTTTGTTATCCTGGATGAGGAAGAAGACATTGACCTTGATTCCTTAGAGATCAGACGGGAGGAGTGATTTCCCTTAGATTTACAGCTCATTTATTTTCTGCCCTATGAAAGGAATCATACTTGCTGGAGGATCTGGCACGCGTCTGCACCCATTGACTTTGGTCATCTCCAAGCAACTCATGCCGGTCTATGATAAACCCATGATCTATTATCCGTTGAGTACACTTATGGTCTCAGGAATCAAGGACATCTTAATCATTTCCACGCCTAAGGATTTACCTCATTTCAAGAATCTTTTAGGAGATGGAAAAAACCTCGGATGTAACTTCAGTTATGCTGAACAGCATGAACCTAAGGGACTTGCTCAAGCATTCACTATAGGGGCTGACTTTATAGGAGATGATAAAGTTGCACTAATCTTGGGTGACAATATCTTTTATGGAACAGGTCTTGGAAACACCTTGCGCTTGAACAATGATCCTGATGGAGGAGTCATCTATGCCTATCACGTTTCGGATCCTGAGCGCTACGGTGTTGTAGAGTTCGATAAAGACATGAAGGCTGTTTCTATTGAAGAAAAGCCTGAAAAACCAAAATCTAATTATGCGGTTCCAGGCCTCTATTTTTATGATAATGATGTCGTAGATATAGCGAGGAATATCAAGCCGAGCCATAGAGGAGAATTGGAGATTACAGATGTGAACAGAGAATACCTAACCAGAGGAAAATTGAATGTGGCCGTGATGGGTCGTGGAACAGCTTGGTTAGATACAGGAACATTTGCGAGCTTGATGCAAGCAGGTCAATATGTCCAAGTAATCGAAGAGCGTCAAGGGATGAAAATCGGGTGTATTGAAGAAGTGGCTTATCGAATGGGCTACATCGATGCGGCTCAATTGAAAGTTCTTGCTCAGCCATTGGTAAAAAGCGGATACGGGGAATACCTGAATAAAATAATGGGTTCATGAAGAAGTTCTTGGCATATAAAGAGGCCTTGGAAACATACATTCAGAACGTTATGTCTGAGCGATCAGGGGCCATCTATGAGCCTGTAAAATATATCATGACTCTTGGTGGAAAGCGCATGCGCCCAGCTCTGACACTGGGAACTGCAGAAGCTTTTGGCACATCATCAAAGAAGAGCATGCACATAGCAGCTGCCATAGAACTCTTCCATAATTTCACGTTACTCCATGATGACATCATGGATGAGGCAAGCTTGCGCAGAGGGCAAGAAACAGTGCATATAAAGTGGAACAGAGATCAAGCCATTCTTTCAGGAGACATCATGTTCGCATTGAGTTATGAGGTGATTTCTTCTAAGCCCTCGGCACAGTCCACGGAGATCCTTCGTCTATTTACTAAAACTGCCCAAGAGGTCTGCATCGGTCAGCAGATGGATATGGATTTCGAGAAAAGGAATTCAGTTAAAGCTGAAGAATATATAGAGATGATTCGCTTGAAGACCAGTGTGCTTCTGGGTGCAGCAACAGCTATGGGCGCATTAGTGGCAAATCTGGATGAGGAAAAAGTAAAGGCCATGTACTCCTACGGAGAGCAGATGGGGTTAGCTTTTCAGATCCAAGACGATCTCTTAGACACCTTTTCCGAGCACGCAGAGATGGGTAAGATTCGCGGAGGAGATATCCTTCAGAATAAGAAAACCTTGCTCTACATCTACGCGCTAGAAGCGGCAACAGACGAGCAACGCAAAACCATCTTAGATCATTACGAAGTCAAAGGAGGAGATGAGGAGAAACTCGCAGATATTAGAGGTATTTTTAGAGAAACAGCTGCGCTAGATCGTGTCAGAGAAGTCCAAGAGCATTATTTAGGAGAAGCGAAAAAACACCTGCAATCGGTAGGAATGTCGCAGGAGTGGGAACAGGAATTCCTTTCTATGCTCAGTTTTCAAACAGAGCGTATCTCCTGATTTTCAAACCAGTCATCATTCTTCCTTCACCTTTCTTCACAGAACCATCTTCCAACGTTGGACAATACTTAGATTCGTGATCTATGGCTGAATTGAGAGCTGAACATATCCATAAACGCTATCGGGATCATCGAGCCTTGGATGATGTGAGTATTACGGTACCAGAGAAATCTATTTTCGGGTTACTCGGACCCAATGGAGCAGGGAAGACCTCCCTCATTCGAATCATCAATCAGATTACTGGGCCTGATGAAGGAAAGGTCTTGATTAATGGCAGGCCGCTGCAACGCGAGGACATCAGTATCATAGGCTACTTGCCTGAAGAGCGTGGCCTTTACAAGAAAATGAAAGTGGGAGAGCAGGCCATATACTTGGCTAGGCTGAAGGGGATGTCCAAATTAGAGGCGAGAAAAAAACTGCGCGCTTGGTTTGACAGATTCGGGATTCTTGAATGGTGGGCTAAGCCTATTGAAGACCTTTCCAAGGGAATGGCCCAAAAAGTCCAATTCATCACCACTGTATTGCATGAACCAGAAGTATTGATTTTAGATGAACCCTTTAGTGGTTTTGACCCCATCAATGCTGAATTGATTAAGTCAGAAATCCTGAGATTAAGGTCCGAAGGGGCCACTGTGATGCTCTCTACGCACAACATGGGGAGTGTAGAAGAAATATGTGATGACATGGCATTGATCAATGAAGGGAAAGTCATCCTGGAGGGAAAGGTGAAAGACGTTAAGAACCGTTTTAAAGAGAATGTCTACGACATCTATTTCAAAGGAGAGTTTCTTGGATTCACCAATGCACTGTGGACAGGTTTTGAATTACTTGATAAAGAAGGAATTGAGGATGGATTGACAAGAGCAAGAGTGAGAATGCTCGAAGGCAATAAGGTAAATGATCTTTTAACGGCTGTGATTCCCCATGTGCAGGTGAATCAATTGAGGGAAGTAATCCCGAGTATGAACGACATCTTCATACGGACGGTAAAAAACGAGAAGAAACATGGATAAGGTCTGGCTCATCATATCGCGTGAATACAGCACACGGGTCAGAAAGAAGTCTTTCTTGATCATGACCTTGCTCGGCCCATTGCTTTTCGTTGGTTTCATGGCTGCAGCGGTATATCTCACTCAGAATGACGAGAAGGTTTACGAAGTGGTCTTGTCAGATCCTGATGGACTCTTTGGGAAGGTATTAGAGATCGATGAATTCAAGGATAGCCCATACGTGCATTTTCATGCGCAGGAAGGACCTATGAGTGATAATGACTTCAAGAAGAGCACCTACGACTTGAAAGTAGATGTGGTTCCTGAGGCTATTTATGCTGAGAATTTGAACATATACTACAAGGATCACCCCAGCTTCTCAGTTCAAAAACACATCTCAGCTCAGCTCGAACAGAATTTCGAGAAAGTGAAATTGACTCAGAACAATGTAAGTAGGGAGACCTATGAAAGCATTAAGACGAAGATAAACCTGAGACCGCTCGACATAGAAAAAACAGATTCAGCTCAGGTAGATCCTGAGATAGGATTCATTGTCGGGTTGGTATTGGCTATGATCATCTACATCTTCATTTTCTTATACGGTGCTCAAGTGATGCGCGGTGTGATGGAAGAGAAGAGCAGCAGGATAGTAGAGGTTATTATATCCTCTGTACGGCCATTTCAGCTCATGTTGGGGAAGATAGTGGGTGTGGCGGCCGTTGGACTCACACAGTTTCTTTTATGGATTGTATTGACCTCCTTACTTTTCAGTGGAGCCCAGCTCTTCTTCGGAGATGTGATTGCTGATCCTTCGGTATTGATTGAGCAGCAGATGAGCCCATCCGCTGCGCATGAATTACAGAATGAATTCGCTGGTGGAAACGAGGCAATTCAGGAGTTTTTCTTGCTCTATCACCAGAGTAATATTCCCTTCATCCTAGGCATGTTTTTGTTCTATTTCCTAGGAGGATATCTGCTGTACGGTTCCTTATTCGCAGCGGTAGGATCAGCTGTTGACAGTGAATCAGACACCCAGCAATTCATGATTCCGTTAGTCATGCCTTTAGTCTTTGCCTTCATTGTTGCTGAGACGGCCATTTCGAATCCTGATGGCGCTGCGGTTTTCTGGACGAGCATTATTCCATTCACTTCACCCGTTGTCATGATGATCAAGGTGGGGATGATGGGCATGGGGTTCCAGGAAATGGATTGGCTCACTATCGCTATCTCCATGATTCTGCTTATCCTAGGATTTATTGGAACTACCTGGTTAGCAGCGCGGATATACCGAGTGGGTATCTTGATGCACGGGAAGAAGGTCAGTTATAAGGAGCTCTGGAAGTGGCTGAGGTATTATTGAGACTCCTGAATTCCAGATTCAAAGCTTCATGAAAATTAATACCTCAGTTTGAAATGCTCGCCTGAGAGGCCTTTCTTGAAAAACACTATCCCACACCAGAATAGGTCTATAGACAAGGTGACTTCTTGATCTGATTTTATCTCTTCCCAAGCCCTTTCCATTCCTTCAGACCAATGTATGTCGTCAAAGATCAGGACTGAATCCTCATGAATATGAGGTTTGAGCTGATCGAAGTACTGTAAAGTTGCTTCTTCTGTATGATGACCATCTACGAAAGCCATATCCACTTTTCCCATATTCGCAAGGACTTCTAGTAGGATGTCTTGGAATAAGCCTTTCTTGAGATTCACATGAAGCCCCAGTTCTTTTTTAGTCTCTTCACAGATCCTATATAGTTCTGGATGTCCTTCCATGCTATAGACGCTGCACTCATGCGCTTTGGCCAAGTAAGAGGTGCTAATTCCCATGCATGACCCGAATTCTAGTAAGGTCTCTGGCTTGAAATGTTCAACAAGGCGATACAGAATGCGGCATTGATCAGGACTAGAAAGTGAAAATCTGGCAACATCTTTTACCCTGCGCTCCGATTTGGAAGTACTAGATCCAGCACCAGGGTCATCCATTGATATGGAGGTTTCATCCTTGAGAAGCCGAGCTCTTCTTTTTTCTATGTCCATGAAAACAGGTTCCTTTTTCTTATTTCTGAGTACCTGCTCTATGAGCTCAAAGACAAAAGGGGAATGCACTCCATGTCTATTGAGACTTCCTTTTCTGAAAGCCAGATAGCGTTTGAACTGTTCAAGTCTGGACATGGGACGGCTAAATAATGAAATAAGAGCGGGAAGAGGATTTAGTTTGGGCTTTTATACTCATCACTGAAGAGAAATCCTCTGAAGATGAGATAAAGGGCCGTACAGCTCACCGTCATTTAGGAGGTGATGAATAATCTTGATATTCTTTTGTTTCTTGATAAATCGTTCAACTTTTACTCCATCTGACTCGAGAGGGCCAGCTTCCCAAATTCCTTTCAGCACCCAAGGCCGACCTGGCGCAGTGTATCCCGTATTTAAATCAGAATTATGTCTCTCAAACCTTGTAAAAGGATGCTCAGAGATTCCAATGTAGAATTTTGATGAGCGATCTGACCAAAGG
This sequence comes from uncultured Flavobacteriales bacterium, assembly GCA_937875855.1. Taxonomy (GTDB): domain Bacteria; phylum Bacteroidota; class Bacteroidia; order Flavobacteriales_D; family JABDKJ01; genus JABDLZ01. The sequence goes on along the minus strand of CALFHF010000164.1, from coordinate 272 downwards.
ATATAAAGATGCCACATGCCCCGAATCTAGCAAAACAAAAATCTAGGTATAACGAATGACCTTTAATTGTTCCCCATCAAGGATCCCGCATCTGCGGGAGACCCACTGATTAACTACGGAATTGAGTAAAACAAAAAGGGCCATTCGTTATGAATGACCCTTTAATTGCTCCCCCTCTAGGACTTGAACCTAGGACCCTCTGATTAACAGTCAGATGCTCTAACCAGCTGAGCTAAGGAGGAATATGTCTTGTCTTTTCCGCAGTGACCCTC
>CALFHF010000163.1 GCA_937875855.1 uncultured Flavobacteriales bacterium | reverse complement strand
AGGGTAATGCTGGTCAATCGAATTACGCTGCATCTAAAGCGGGAATCATAGGCTTTACAAAGTCAATCGCTCTTGAACTAGGAAGCAGAAATATACGTTGTAATGCCATAGCACCTGGCTTTATTGAAACTGAAATGACAGGTCAGTTAGACGAGAAAGTAGTTGCCGAATGGAGGAACTCTATACCGCTTAAACGTGGAGGAACTCCTGAGGATGTAGCACAGCTGGTTCTTTTCTTGGCTTCAGATAGAAGTAGTTATATCACTGGACAAGTGATCAATGTGGATGGGGGAATGTTGACCTGAGAAAAGTGGACATTTTATTCGAATATAATCCTGTTTGGATCCTCGGGTGTATACTCCTAGGACTTGTATATACTGCTATACTTTATTGGAGACAGAAGCGGATTCAAGACCTTTCTAAGGGCTTCTTGATTGCGCTCGGTACACTGCGTGCGGTCACTGTAGCGACCATTGCATTTCTCCTATTAGGCCCTTTCTTTAGATATTTTGAAAGACAAGTTCAGCGACCTGTTGTCATCATTGCCCAGGATAATAGCGCATCTGTTCTTCAATCAGCCGATTCAGTGTATTACAAGACTGAGTTCCAAGAAAAAATGAATCAGCTGAAAGAAGATCTTTCATCAGAGTATGATGTAGAGACTTATGTCTTTGATAAAGATATTAAACCCAGTGACTCTCGACCTGACTTTGCTGGAAAACAGACTGACCTTTCGAACGGGCTTCGTTCTCTATATGAGCGTAATTTGAACAGAAACATAGGCGCTATCATTCTCAGTAGTGATGGAATTTATAACCGCGGTGCTTCCCCAGTGCATCAGGTGGCGAGTATGGGAATTCCTGTGTTCACCATAGCCCAAGGTGATACTACAAAAAGAAGAGATCTTATCCTTGAAGATGTAGCCTATAATCGATTGGCTTATCTGGGCAATGAATTTCCTATAGAAGTGACCGTCAAGGCCTATGGACTCCAAGGAAAAGCGAGTACATTAACTGTCAAGAAAGGAGGGGAGACTTTATCTTCAAGACGAGTGGATATCAATGAGACTGATTTCTTGATTACAGTTCCGCTTCTATTTAAGGCATCTTCAGTTGGACGTCAATACTTTGATCTAAATCTAACAGCTTTGGATGGGGAACTGACTAAGGTCAATAATTACATGCGCATCTTTATTGATGTATTGGATTCAAGACAGCGCATACTTGTTCTCCATGAAGCCCCGCACCCTGATATTGCAGCTTTAAAAGAAGCAATTATCAGCAACGAGAACTATGAAGTAATAGTAGCGAATGCTTCTGCTTTCAATGCTGATTTCAAAGATTTCAATCTAGTCATTCTCCATGGTGGCCCTGGCAGAAAAGCGGGAACTACTGGAGCCATAGAAAAGGCCAAGGCCGAAAAAATTCCCCTCTGGCTCATTCAAACATTACGAACGGATATTCTAGCCATGTCACGTGCTGAACTAGGTGTGACGTTCTCAGTGCGCGGTGGAAATAATACTACAGACGCTACTGCCAAAGCGAGCAAGGGTTTTTCTTTATTCCAATGGTCTGAGGACGCTAAGACATTGATCTCTGAATTACCGCCCATTCAGTCTTTATTTGGTCAAGCTGAGTTGCAAAATGGTAGTCAATCAGCAATTAATCAGCGCATAGGTATTGTGGATACTAATCAGCCGCTTTGGGCTTTCAAGGAGGTGAACGGTTTCAAGAGCAGTGTGCTGGTAGGAGAGGGATTATGGAGATGGCGCATGGCCGATTTCATGTCCAAAGGGAATCACGAGAGATTCAATGAATTGATAACAAAGGCGGTTCAATATATGTCGGCCAAAGAAGACAAGCGCTTCTTCAGAGTTTACGCTAAGACCACCTTTGATGAAGATGAAGACATCCTGATAGATGCGGAGTTATATGATGCGAGTTATGAATTGACAAATGAACCTGAGGTGAATGTTAAACTCAAGGATCAAGGTGATAACGTATATGATTTTGCTTTCAATAGATCAGGGAAGTCTTACCGCCTTAATGCAGGAAGATTACCTGCCGGAACGTATACCTATGATGCCAGCACTGAATTTGCAGGATCCGCAATACGTGCTTCAGGAAGTTTTGATATCCAAGAGATCAGGATAGAAGAACGTAATACTTCGGCTGACCATCAGTTGCTCTTCAAACTGGCAATTAGCAGCGGAGGAAAAATGTATTTAGCGAGAGATTTCGGGACCATTCAAGAAGATCTAAAAAGTGACAATGACATAGTCCCCATGATATATTCAACTGAGCAAGTTAAAGAGCTAATCGAATCTAAGTGGATCTTCTTCTTGTTACTTCTCCTTCTAAGCATAGAATGGTTCGTTCGAAAGTATCGCGGAGCGTATTGATTACCTATTAAAATGACAGCCGAGCGGAAAGGATAAAATTCGTGCCAGCCCCAGCCATTCCGGAAGAATATGGACGATAGCGCTGATTAGTGATATTGTCTATTCCCACATTGATAGCGAAGATGTCATTGACGGCCATCTCGGCTTTGACATTCCAGATATACCATCCAGGTGAATAAGGATCACCGTTCTTGTCTTTGGCATATAATTCCGGTTTGTTATGTTCTTCAAAAGGCATGTCCTCGAAGCTGCGTGCTCCATTATATACCAAGGCAGTCTGCACTTTAAATCGTTTACAACTATATGTCACGCTGCTCATGCCAAACCAAGGTGCGGCATGGCGAGCAGGGCTCTTAGTGCCATCATCTAGCTCTTCTTCTCCTATCTGATAATTGATACGCGTTAGGAACCTTAAGTTGTTGCTCATCTTGCATTCCATGCCTGCTTGTAGTCCATACACAGTGCTTACAGCAGCATTTTGTATGGCCTGTACTTTGCTCATCTCACCATCATAAAGAATACTGTCTAATCCACTTAATTGGAAATCCCTCCGCACCAATGCATCTTCCAATAAGGTATAGAACCCAGAAACATCAATTCGGAAAACATCTTCCACAGTCCACATAACCCTGAAGTCGGAGTTATAGGCATATTCAGGGCCTAAATATGGATTAGGAACTACGACAGCACCGGCTTGTGAGTCAAACACTTTACCCATATCATCCACATTAGGAGCGCGGAATCCTGTGGCGAAATTGCTGCTTATCATCCAGTTTTTATTCGGGGTAATAATAAAACCTAGACTACCAGTCGGAGCGCCTTTTTGAAGCCCTGCTTCTGTAAAACCGAAAGCATAGAAAGTCGTGTCGAACTCAGCATCCATCTTGAAATAAGTATATCTCATGCCAGCGCTGAAGAGAAAAACATCAGAGACTATGAATTGATCCGTGAGATAAATTCCTTGACTTGACCAATCAGCCTGTGGATACCTGGCAGGTCCAATTGTTTGTTCTCCAGTTAAAACATTTTTATCTATGCCTGTTGAACTCACTTGGTCCAATATAGATTCCAATCCATAGAACAAGTTATGTTTTCCT
>CALFHF010000162.1 GCA_937875855.1 uncultured Flavobacteriales bacterium | reverse complement strand
AGACATGCCTATACTACTCAGAAGAATCCAAGAGGCCAGGAAAAAGCTTGATATCTTGAAGAATCTACTCTGCATTCTGTCAAATATAACCCAGAATGATGGAACGGCTCTTTTTTTCGACACATTTGGAGAGCGAAATCCAATGAAGATCGGAATGCTAAGTTTATGACTAAGAACCTCGTTACATATAGAGCCTCTGCGGGCTCAGGAAAGACCTATACCCTTGCGGTGGAGTTTGTCTCTTTATGTCTTATGACTGATGACCCTGGTTATTTTAAGAAGATATTGGCCATCACTTTCACTAATAAAGCGGCAGAGGAACTCAAGGAACGCATCTTGCTTTTCATGGAACAACTTATTACCGCTGGGCCTGAAGCCGCCCTCTTGTTGAATGTTCAAAAAATGACTCATGCCGAGCCTGAACTGATCAAAAAACGGGCTTCAAAGGTCTTTTCTCTCATGCTATTCCAATATGCCGATCTACATGTAAGCACCATAGATCACTTTGTTCTTAGCATCCTTAAGTCGTTCAGCAAGGAACTCGGTCTCTCCTTTGATTTCAAAGTAGAATTGGATGAAAGCAGGATCAGTGAACTGCTGGTTGATGAACTGATGAAGAACATAGGCAGGGATACATTCATAACTGAAGCATTGGTCTCTTACTCCATATCTGAGCTGGATGATGGGAAAACTTGGAATCCGAGCAAAGCCCTTATTGAGGCAAGCAAACACCTTTTCAAAGAAGAGAGTTCCAATGCGTTGAAAGAACTTGGCGCCATTTCTGATGAGGACATTGAAGCTGGAATGAAAGCTATCCAGGACAAGGTCAAGAATTCGCGTTCCCGTATTCTTGAATTGCAGGCCGCTGGAAAAAATATTATGGATGACCATGGTGTGGATCAAAACGATTTCACAGATAAATCCGTTTCCAAAGCAGGGATTATTTTAAAGGATCTTCAAAGTAAAAACTTCGTCTTAACTGTCGCACAGGTTAAAAAAGATGCCTCATCGCTTGAAGCACATAAATCTTCCAAGAACAAAGGATCTGCAGAATCCGTAGCTCCTCTTATAGATGGTGTATATTCAGAGTTGGTCTCTCTGAGCAAAGAGCTTTTACTGTTTGATCAAATTCGCAAAGACAGACTAACTCTTTTACTTGCCAATAGACTATTCCGCTTACTTAAACAGCTAGAAAAAGACGAAGACATCTCTCTTATTTCAGGAAATAATCAACGCATTGCGGAGGTAGTGAGAGGGAATCCTTCCCCATTTATATACGAGCGATTAGGAGAGCGATATAGACATTTCTTGATTGATGAGTTTCAAGACACTTCTTTGAACCAATGGCATAATTTCCTCCCTCTCTTGGACAACAGTCTTTCCAATGGATTTAGAAATCTCTTGGTAGGTGATGCGAAACAGAGTATTTACCGATGGCGTAACAGCGAAGTAGAGCAAATCATCGCCTTACCTGACATTCACAAGAAGGATAGCGATGCTGAACTAGAGCGCATTGCTAGTGTGCTCACAAGAGAGCATGAGAACAAAGATCTTCAAGATAATTACCGTTCGGCTGAAGCGATTATACAATTCAATAATGAAGTCTTTCTTTCCTTGTCCTCCCTCCTTCCTTTGAATCTTTCAAAGGCGTACTCCGATGTTAAGCAAAATGTCAAAAAAGAGGGTGATCCTGGATATGTACAGCTCAATTTCTTGGAGAAGACTCTCAAGGTAGAGGATTGTTTAGACATGTGTTTGGAACAAGTTCGCACTTGTATTGTTGCGGGATACAATCTAAGTGACATAGGAATTCTTGTCAGAAAGAATTCTGATGGCAGAGCGATTGCCAGTTTTCTGGAATCAAATGGCCTGCGTGTGAATTCATCGGATAGTTTGACCTTGCGTTCCAATGATCAGGTACATCTACTGCTTCATTTATTGCAATTCGTGTATCAGAAAGCGAGGCCAAAATCAGACCTTTTTGTCCTTCAACACCTCTTACACCTTCTGAAAAAAGACAAGGATTATCACATCCATGCATTAGCTTATCATAAACGAGGTAAAGAAGCTCTTCTAGCCCTATTCAAGGAAGCTGTTTACCCATTGAATCTGAATGATTTTACCCAAGAAAACATCTACCAAGCAGCAGAAAGGCTTTGCCGAGAAACATGGCTTGATGATCAAGATCCTTATGTGCAAGAACTCCTTGATTTGATTTATGCACACAGCATGAATGCAGAGTCTTCCTTGGATGCCTTCCTTGAGTTCTTTGATCGGAAACAAAACCTCTCCATCAAAGCAGATTCAGCAGCAGATGCGGTGAACTTGATGACAATTCATCGTTCTAAGGGCCTTCAATTTCCTGTGGTCATCCTACCCTATTGGAAAATTAAAGCAAGTGGTAAAAACGTAAAAAAAGCGTGGTTCCACTGGGATAAAACACCCTTCCCTTTTATCCCTTTAAAACTGAGTTCAGCGTTAAAGGGTACTGTCTTCGAGGAGGCGCATAATCATGAGGAAGAACTTAAAATATTAGATGAGATTAATCTTCTTTATGTCGCGTGCACTCGACCTGAGATGAGATTATATGCAAATCTGGTAGCGTCTGGTGCACTTTACGAAAACATAAGAAGCCATTTAAAAGACCGAATGAAGGGCGAATCCTTCAGTTCGGGTGAGATTAAAGCTGTTGAAAGCAAAGAAAAGGCTGCGCTAGGAGAACCCTTAAAAGCCTTGAAGAGAGCTGACCCACACAGCATCCTACGTACAACTTCTAAGAAGGACAGTCCTTATTCTAAAGAAAGAGAATTTGGAGATCACGTGCATTACATCTTAGAGCGCTGCGATGAACCTGATCAAGTACCTGAATTCATTGATTCATTCACGGCATCCTTGGACCTAGACGTACAGGTAAGGTTAGCACTAGAAGAGAATGTGAAAGCAGCTCTAACTCTTGAAAAAAATCTTGGATTTAAGGTAGCAGGTTTAACCTGTTTAAAGGAACAAGAGATTCTTAGTCCCAACGGAAATTTAAACCGCATAGACCGACTTTATCTGCATCCTGATGGAATAAAGGCACGCATTTTGGATTATAAAACAGGGATACAGCGAGAAAAGGATGGCGACCAGATGAGGAAATATATTGGCCTCTTGAAAGACATGGGCTATCAAGATATTCAGGCCTTCCTTATTTATACTCAAGAATTACAAATACGCGAAGTGAATTAAATGAAGAAAAAGATCCATATAGTTCCATTTGAAGAACTAACGGCCCAGATTTGGCATGACATTGCTGCTTTGCGTGCTGAGGTTTTTGTCGTGGAACAGGATTGTGTCTATCAAGATATTGATGGAAAAGATCCTGAGGCTTTTCACTTGTACATGTACGAAGGCAAGCTGCTCCTCGCTACCTTAAGAGTGCTGCGCCCAGGATTGGGATATCCAGATTCTGCAGCCATAGGCCGAGTGGTCACTAGCCCTAAAGCCCGAGGAACAGGACTGGGCCACGTCATTATGAAAGCGGCAATGGACTTTACGGCAACTCAATTTCCTGAGGACAAGATAAAACTCTCAGCACAAAGTCACCTCGCCTCCTATTACGAATCACATGGATTCAAGATATGCGGAGATGGATACCTTGAAGATGGAATTCCGCACGTGCCAATGAAATATATACCTGCATAATACAGCTGATCCCAGAATCTCTATCTTGTACTCAAGGATGCCATACTTGCACCTCTGTTATACCGAAGCTATATGAAAGACTACCGAATACGAAGTATTGATGACTACATGCAGTCCTATCAGGAAAGTATACAGGACCCTGAACAATTCTGGGATGACTATGCAAGAGAAAATTTCATCTGGAAAAAATCTTGGGATAAGGTCCTTGAATTCGACCTTCTCAAACCTGAAGTGAAATGGTTCCAAGGCGCTAAGTTGAACATCACAGAGAATTGCTTGGATAGACACCTTAGTCAAAACGGAGACCGTACAGCCATCATATGGGAACCTAATGACCCCAAAGAAGTTGCTAAGCATGTGAGCTATAAAGAGCTTCATTCCATGGTATGCCAATTCGCGAATGTGCTTAAAGAAAATGGCGTTAAAAAAGGAGATCGTGTATGTGTCTACATGCCAATGGTCCTTGAACTAGCTGTGGCTGTTCTCGCGTGTGCGCGCATTGGCGCTGTGCATTCAGTGGTGTTCGCTGGATTCAGTTCCAAGTCTCTTTCTGATCGCATTAATGATTCGGATTGCAAAATCCTACTCACTGCTGATGGTGGTTTCAGGGGAAGTAAAGTCACTCCGCTCAAGGAAATCAGCGATGAAGCCCTAGAAAGTTGCCCTGGCGTTCATCGCGTAATCGTACTTAAGCGCACTGAAAGTCCTATTCAAATGAAAGTAGGACGTGATGTTTGGTGGCATAAAGAACTCATGAAAGTGGATGACGACTGTCCTGCAGCGTCTATGGATGCAGAGGACATGCTGTTCATACTCTACACCTCAGGTTCTACCGGAAAACCAAAAGGGATGGTGCATACGTGTGCCGGATACATGGTATATAGCACTTATAGTTTTCAAAACGTATTCCAATACGAGGAACAGGATGTGTACTGGTGCACAGCTGATATAGGATGGATTACTGGACATAGTTATATCATATATGGCCCACTAAGTACTGGTGCTACTACGGTCATGTTTGAAGGGATTCCTTCTTATCCTGATGTAAGCCGTTTCTGGCAAATTGTAGAAAAACACAAAGTCAATATATTCTACACTGCACCTACTGCTATAAGAGCTTTAGCTCAATATGGCCCTGAATTTGTCCAAGGTCATGACCTGAGTTCATTGAAGACTTTAGGAACCGTTGGTGAACCTATAAATGAAGAAGCTTGGCACTGGTATGATGAGCATATCGGAAAAAAGAAATGCCCTATCGTGGATACCTGGTGGCAGACTGAAACAGGCGGAATCATGATTTCTGCATTGGCTGGGATTACTCCCACTAAACCTACGTTTGCTACGCTGCCTCTTCCAGGAATACAGCCTGTACTGATGGATGAAAAAGGCGATCTCATCTCAGAACTTGTGGCTGAAGGAAGGCTATGCATAGCCTATCCTTGGCCAAGCATGGCACGCACCATATATGGTGATCATCAACGGTTTAAAGACACGTATTTCAGTTCTTTTACAGGCAAATATTTCACTGGAGATGGTTGTCGCAGAGATGAAGAAGGAAATTACCGCATCACTGGTCGAGTAGATGATATCCTTATCGTATCAGGTCATAATCTAGGGACTGCCGAGATAGAAAATGCAATCAATGAACATACACATGTTGCGGAATCAGCCGTTGTCGGGTATCCGCATGACATTAAGGGGAATAGTATTTATGCATTTGTGACTTTGAAAGGAACGGATATTAATCAAGAATTAATAAAAAATGAAATATTGCAATTAGTATGTGACCTTATTGGCCCTATTGCGAAGCCAGAAATCATACAATTCTGTTCAGGACTTCCTAAGACCCGTAGTGGAAAAATAATGCGCAGGATACTTAGAAAGATTGCTTGCAGAGAGACTGAGAATATGGGAGATATATCAACCCTATTGAATCCAGAAGTGGTTCAGGAAATTCAAGATCAAGCACTAGCACATTAGAAACT
>CALFHF010000161.1 GCA_937875855.1 uncultured Flavobacteriales bacterium | reverse complement strand
CTTGAACAAGCCCTGTTTACGACCTTGACTGTCCAATACATTGAATTCCTGAGCCTGACCGAAAAGGGTCATCATCATCAGGAAAAGACTAAGGATAGTTATTCTCATTTCTTTCTACGAATGTAATCTTGCTAGCAAGAAAGCTGTTCTTTATGTTCAAAAAACCATGCCAACCTGCTTTTGTTGTGCAAAGAATCCACATAAAGCTGAAAAAGCTGAAAACCAGATGCTTATAAAGAGCTCCATCCATCCTGCAAGTCCTCCCTCCGTCCTATGCTTATCAAGGCTGCTAGATAAAATCGTTTCTTCGTGGAAAGAACCCGATTCCCTGTGCTCTCATTCGATGAAATTAAAGAAAGTCTGACCTTCTCAGCGCGTTCCCTTATGATGAACAAGCTGCGTACCTTCTTGTCACTGTTGGGTGTTACAATTGGCATATTCGCCATTATCATGGTGTTCTCGCTGGTAGATTCTATGGAGAAGAGTATCCGCGATACGGTCTCTACGTTGGGTGATGACCTCGTGTTCATAGAGAAATGGCCCATGACCATAGAGGAGGGTGAGACGGAGTATCCCTGGTGGAAATATTGGCAGAGACCTGAACCCAGCGCCAAGGATCTTAAAGCACTTATGGAAAGGCTGCGGACCGCTCAGGACGGCACATTCAAGACTGAGTTCCAAGCTGACCTAAGCTATGGAAACAGCAGCGTAGAGATGGGCTATGTCATGCTATGTGATCAGGCTTTCGAACGAGTGTATCCTCTGAAAATCGATAAAGGCAGGTTCTTTACCCAAGGTGAAGACCAGATGGGCCGCGCTGTATGCATCATAGGTGCTGACGTGAATGAATCACTTTTTGGAAGTCTAGATGCATTAGGAAGAGTCATCAAAGTGAAAGGCCGTAAGGCTGAAGTGATAGGTGTCATGCAACGCGAGGGAGAAAGCATGTTAGGTGATAATATGGATGACGTGATTATCGTTCCATTGAACTTCGGAAGGCAACTAGTCGATATTACTCAGACTCAAAACACTCTGATGATTAAGGCCAAGACCGGTATAAGCAACATGGAATTAAAAGATGACATCACCGGTGTGCTGAGAAACATTCATAGGCTCAGACCTAGTGAAGAGAAAGATTTCGCATTGAATGAAATGAGTATCGTAGCGAATCTACTCGATGGTATTTTCGGATTTTTCAAGACCGTAGCACTGGTGATTGGTATGTTCTCCATCCTCGTTGGCGGATTCGGAATCGCGAACATCATGTTCGTCTCTGTACGAGAACGAACTTCTATCATAGGGATACAAAAAGCACTGGGCGCCAAGCAAGCATTCATCCTTTTACAATTCCTTTTTGAAAGTGTATTGCTTAGTCTTATCGGTGGAATCATCGCACTCTTAATCATTTATCTTCTCACTTTGATTCTGACCAATGCATTTGGCTTCGATATTTTCTTGGGGTTAAATAATGTGATGATTGGCATAGGCATTACCTTGGTAATAGGCGTTATCGCGGGAATCGTCCCTGCCTATAGAGCAAGCCGACTAGATCCAGTGGAGGCTATAAGAAGTACCTGATTAGAAAACAATAGAAATCCCAATCTGCGGAACAATCATGTCTGTAGGGCTGATTTCCAAAGAATAATCTATATGCCCTTCAGTATCAATCATCAACGAAGACTGATCAATATAACTCACGTTTCCGCCACGAATTACTTGCACTTTTCCATCAAGAAATATGGCCCTTCCCAGTGCGATCATCAATCCTCCCGAATAGCCATAGCTCATACTCGCGTCACGGTTTAGACTGTACGCAATAGTCGTTACGCTGCCGTCATTATCATCTACCATAATCTCTGAATCTGTAGAATATGTCCTCCAGCCCATAAAGGCGTCTAGGTATGGTCTTACGCTTCCTTTCAATGGTGAAAATCTAGTGGTGAAATGATAGGAACGCACATCAGATCCTACTTCTATATCTCCAAGATAAAGGTTCTGGGCATCGTCATATAATTCTACAGTGCTCTTCTTCTTTCCCATGCTGTTCCATGCATATTCAGCTCCTACATGGAAGAATTTTAATCTTCCTAAAGGAATCATTAATGAAGCTCCGACACCCCCTGGATAGCCATTAAAGGCCTCAGCAAATTCATTTTGCGGAAGGGCTAACTGCACCTGTCCAGTAATCTGGAATCCAGTATTATAATCCCTTCTATTGGATTCTCTTTGGGCCATAAGTCCTCCTTGAAGACCCATCAGGAATATTGCTGTAAGTATGTTGAGCTGTTTCATATAGGGGATATTACAAGCCCTATGCCAAAACAAACTTATTGTCCTGAAAGGTTTATTTACCTAGGCACTACAGAGCCCTCTGAGCATAGAATGATTGCTTCTCAACGATAGAACGCAAGATGCGTTTAGCTTCTTGTTCATCTCCTGTATTTAGCTTAGACAAAGCTCTATAGAACTCTGCTTCTTCTTTTAAGATTCTATCGTATAGATGAATCAAAAGGCCAGATTCCATACTCTGCATGAAAAAAAATGGACGAGTTTTAGTTAAGGTAGATTCCTTGCTCCGCAACTTTCTCTTGTTGCACCATGAGATATATCATCTTGATCATCGATAACAAGGCCTCATTACGCCTATCTCGCGAAGGAAGCGAGGCGAATCGGTATTTTATCTCACTGACATGGCCAAGTGAAGCCATGAGCGTCATAGTGAAAGGGGATTCATTCAAATGCAGTGGTATTTCAGTTCCAGATAAAGACTTGCTGAGACTCTCATAGGCTTCTTGAACCTCTAATGATGCCAGTTCTTTACTCAATTCCTTTTTCAGAATCACTGTTCCATAAGGATAGAGCTTACCTTCTTTCATGGAATTAAACTCAGTGAGTTGGAACAGTCCTTCAGATTCTACAAGGACATCAAGTTCTCCTGAATTATATCGTTTTAGGACTCTGATAAGTTTGCATCTAGATCCCATCTGCCCTTTCTCAGACCCCATCATGAATGGTATCCCGAAGTTGCTTTTATCGCTTTCAACTTCATTAAAAAGTTGTCTATACCTAGGCTCGAAAATGTGCAGCTGAGTTCTCTCTCCTGGCAACAGGAAAATGGAGAGTGGGAACATGGGCATCTGTATTTTCTCTGATAGGGTCATTCTTTCAGGCTTCTAATGCGACTACTTCTTGCACTTCAGGCAACATGGATTTCAATAAATTCTCAATGCCGCTTTTTAATGTGACCGCAGATGAAGGACATCCGCTGCATGAACCACGAAGCACCACCTTCACTACTCCGTTAGAAAAGGAATCCAGTTGAATAGCTCCACCATCTTTTTCTACAGCTGGTCTAACGTATTCATCAAGAAGATCAGCGATTTTTTGTTCTAGTTCAGAGCCCACTTTATGCTGAGCTAATGGCGTATCAGCAACATTTTCCTCGCTCAAGTGCAATCCTTGGAATCCCTCGACCACAGCTAATCTGTGCTCCATGAGATGACGTTGAATGAATTCACGCACTTCATGCTTGATAAGATCCCAATCAGAATCAGCATCCTTGGTCACCGTGACGAAATTTGCCATAATAAATACATTCTTGACAAATGGAAACGTAAAGAGCCGAGCAGCAAGTTCTGAGTTACCTTTCACTTGATCAGCAGACACGAACTCAGCCACTTGATCTTCGAGAATAACCAAACGATCAGCCACGAACTTCATGCTGTTCGGGTTGGGGGTCATTTCCGTATAAACGTATGTTGGAATTAAGCTCGCAATCATCATGTGTTTTATGAACCTCAAGTATAGGAAGAAATACTAGGAGGTATTATACATCTTTGTGACAACAAAAAACCCAATATACGATGCCCATCATCCTCCCATGTAAAGGAAAACGTCCAGAATTAGGCAAAGACTGTTTCATAGCAGAGAATGCCACGCTTATAGGAGAACTCATAACCGGGGATCAATGCAGTTTCTGGTTCCAAAGTGTGATACGCGCTGATGTGAATAGCATTAAGATGGGTGATAGAGTGAATGTTCAAGATGGAGCTATAATCCACTGCACGTATGAAAAAGCGGAGACTGTGATAGGAAATGACGTTTCTATAGGCCATCGAGCTATTGTTCATGGCTGCACCATTCATGACCGTGTACTGATAGGTATGGGCAGTATTGTCATGGATCATGCAGTGATTCATTCTGACAGCATAATAGCTGCCGGAGCAGTGGTTCTTGAAGGCACTATAGTAGAGTCAGGGAGTATCTATGCGGGTATCCCAGCAAAGAAAGTAAAGGATATCACACCTGAGCTTTTGAAAGATCAAGTAGAACGCATCTCGCGAAATTACATCACCTATTCCTCTTGGTTCATTGAATAGGATTTATAGGCTCTGAAAGACCCTTGGATTCCTGATTCCTTGAAAAATGACATTCTGAGGTAGG
>CALFHF010000160.1 GCA_937875855.1 uncultured Flavobacteriales bacterium | reverse complement strand
TAGCTATATAACCCCATTCAACAGGCCTTTCTTAAGGATTTTACTTGTGATCCTTGGAGGTCTCTTGACCATATTTCCTTAGTATTCATAAGAGTCCTAGTCAGGGATAGAAAAACAGGGAATCCTTATGGAATCATAATGGCGGCTTCATTCTTGAGTCTGTTGCTTACGACATATTTCTTTGTGTTGATCACAAACATAGGTATCTATTACTTTGACGCTCCCTTCAGACATTTCAACTCGAATTTCATTAGCATCTTCTCATATTTGCCATTTATGCTGCTACTGTTGATAGTACCGATTATGTTTTTTACGATTAGATTTCTTAAGAATGAGAGAGAAAGGTCATGGGTGAAAGGCCTGCTTATAGTAACAAATTTAATCTATATATGTTCGATAGTCGGATTCGGATATTGGGGACTCTTCAACGTATTAGCCTGACAAGAAAAAAGCTAAAAACAGTTTACCCCATAGACTTTCCGCACTGACTGACTATTTAACCATTAAATTCTATCCCCAAAGCATTCCAATAATTATATTTGAGTAGGATATCGATTTCTAATAGCACCTCATATGCCAGATGTATCTCCTACGGAGAATCAAATTCACTGTGTAACGAATTTTCAAGACCTTGTTTGTACTCCTTTTCAAGGAGAACTTAATGCGATGTGTTGGACTCGCGCAATAAGGGGTGATTTTTCAGAGATTACTGAAAAGGTAGAACTCCATGAGAATATGGCGGTATTGAATCAAGAGGAGCTTCGTGAGCTTCAGTTGAGTGAACAGGGACAGTTAGCCCGTGAGGCTCTCCTGCATGACTTGGCAGTCTTGAAAGCACATGGAGCTTCTCCAATTCTGAATCTGATTAAGCACTACGAGAGAGATGATGCTTACCCTTTCTTTCCAACCGATGTGTATTCTTTTCATGTAGATCGCTCTCCCATACCAACCGACACTTTTCTATGCACGTATTATGGCGAGGCTAGTGAAATATTGCCAAATGCACAAGCCGAACAGAAAGTGCTTGTTCCTGAAATACGCAATGAACTCAAAAAATTATATGGTGGAGCAGATGAAGGATTTGAGACCTTTTTAAGTGACTACTTCTTTGACCTGCACTATCAGCCCAAACCTAAGGCTCGTCCTATCAACTTGGGTCTTGGTCACTTATGGAGGATAGCCGTTGATCATCCTGGGAGTCAAGTCCTCCCTTGTGTTCACCGTGCTCCTAAGGAAAAAGCTGGACAGAGTCGCTTGTTGTTGATCTGTTGAATACATATCCATTAGATGAAACAGCACTACATGTTCTCCAAATCCAAAAGAACAATTACTAGTGCTTTCTCATCTAAACTTTTCCCCAAGAAGAAAACCCAAAGCTGGAAATCTACTGAGCCTCTATAGTTGACCTAGCAGTTGCGATTGGTTTAAATGGAGGAATAGATTGTTTTGAAATTAAAGACTCTTCAATACGGATATCCAAGCTAAAATTGATCAGATACATTGGAGGTGCAGAAAAAAATGGATGAATGATTTCGCCATTTAATACCATTACAGATTGTCTAGATCAGAGTGAGGGGGAGAATGATAGAGCTTGCGTGAACTTCTGCGATTGTATCCATGCGCAGGGAAAGTCACGTGATCCATACTTGGACCAATTCAATGAGAATAAATAGCGAAAGAGTTCATACCTCTTCGCATCACTCATCTTAAGGATGATATAGTCGACATGAGTGTAATGTTATTTTTGAAGAGTTATGTCAAAATTAAATTAAACTTAAAATGCAACACTTGTCCTACTTCAACCAAGAAAGCGAACGTCTTATATACAGGAAACTTCATCCTTTGGATTTGAAGATTTGGGTCTTATTCTTCGAGGACAGAGAAAGTCTGCGCTTTCTTGGCCTTGATGGCAGTAAGAGTAATGAAGAAATGGCTAAAATATGGTTCGAAAAGCAGTTCGTGCGGTATGCAGAATCGGGAACCGGAATGTTAGCTGTCATAGAGAAGGAGAGCCAGGAAATGATAGGCATGAGTGGAGTTCTGTTGAAGGAACTAAATGGACTAAATGAATATGAGATCGCATATTCATTCAGACCTGAATTCAGAGGCAAGGGATATGCTACAGAAGCTGCAAAGCACATGTGTATTTACGCTCAAGCGCACATAGAAACAGATAGGTTTATTTCCATTATCCATAGCGAAAATGAAAAGTCGAAGAATGTAGCTAGAAAGAATGGTATGACCTGCCTATTTCAGGCTGAATATATGGGAATGAAGGTAGATGTTTTTGGAGTTTCAAAGGCTTCCAAATTTCCTGAGTCTTGAGCTCAGAGCTATTGACAAAGCTTTTGTTGGATCTAAATCAGGAACCCCATACCTTGCTAGCATCACTGGTCTAACTTTGCTTATAGATTAAGAAGCACATATGGCGCAGAAAGACCATGATAATATCACCTTCCTTGCTGATGAGGAGAAAGTGTATTCTAAGCAAGGAGAGCAATTTCACCGCGAAAAGTACTTACCCAAACTCACCCGAGTCAAGAAGTACCTATCCTCTAATGCCACGCAGGCCTTGGATGTCGGAATAGGCTATGGATCCTTCATGAAAATGACGGAGGAAGTGCTGAAGCTTCAAAGCCATGGACTAGATCCCTTTCCTGATTCTATTGCGATAGCGAGAGAACATACTCAAGCACCCATTTATCTAGGACGTATAGAGGACTTCCCTTGGAATGTAAAAGGAAGGTTTGACTTTATTTCTTGCCTTGATGTCACTGAGCACCTAGAAGACCCTGGACTCTTTTATTCTCATGCAAAGAAGCACCTATCTATGGATGGCATAATCCTCATGACTACTCCGCTGAGACTTCTGCCATATGAGATGCGCTCGTTACCTATCATTGGCATACCTGATAAAAATACTACGCACATTAATGTTCAAGCACCCAGCTATTGGGACGACCTTGCTAAAGAACACGGCTATGTCATTCTTGAATCATGGAGAGGGGAGCACCTTACACATGTGAAATATATCTCGGGCATTTTCAGAAGGATCTGCAAGAGCACAGGTCTTGACCCCAGAAAAACTCCAATTATCAGCTCATTTCAACAGGCCTATAATCAGATATTGAAATTAAAATGATTCAGCAATTAAATACGACTATACATCTAACTATACTCTGCTTTATCCTATGTGTTTCCTCCAACGGATTCGCTCAATGCCCCATAGGGAATGTTGTTCTAAATAGCATGGATGAATTGAATCAATTCTATGAGAATTATCCAAGTTGCACCCTGCTTGAAGGAAGTATGACCGTGACAGGGGAAGATGTATGGTCCCTCCTTCCCTTAGCTTCTTTAGATACCATCATGGGTAATTTAGAACTGACTGGCATAGGATTTCTGAACAATTTCTCTGGCCTATCTAATTTAAAATATGTTCATGGAGATTTTAAGATCCAAAACAATGCATTTCTTTCTAATGTGACAGGTCTTCAAGGAATTCATGAGATAGGTGCCCAACTGATTATCTCTAACAACCCCACCTTGACCTCACTCAATGGATTGAACAACTTAGACGAAACAGGTGGATTGAAATTATTAAGCCTTCCTTCCTTGTCTCAAGTCAATGCTTTGGCCCAATTAGACAGCATTCATGGAGATTTTCAAATCATTGCTGCTTCAGCTTTGGCCAACATCACAGGCTTAGTCGGTCTGAAACACGTTGATGGTCATGTATCCATTCAGAACACAGCTGTCGCGGATCTAGCTTCTCTAAATGGGCTCACTGCAGTAGGCGAATATTTTAACCTGAACAATAACCCAAGCCTTGTGACGCTGGGCCTAAATGGACTGCAGACCATAGGTGGTGACCTGCGAATAAAGAACCACAATGAATTACAGAATATAGATGGATTAGCCGCTTTGGCCTTGATTCAAGGTGATTTTCAATTGATCACAAATCCTTTGCTTGAGAATATGCTTTCTATGGATCAGTCAGTCAGTATATCGGATAGCGTAATTATTGTAAATAACCCCTTGCTTAGTGTCTGTGATGTCATGTCCATCTGCAATCACTTTGAAGGATCTACAGCAGGATTCATTGACGGAAATGCGAGTCCATGTGCGAATGTGAAGCAGGTTATAAATTCTTGCTTGGTCAATGACCTTATTGAAGAAGAACAATCCTTCGTCAACATCCATCCAAATCCGTTTAACTCAATCTTTACGCTACAAAGTCAGAGCTCTATTGATCGTTGGGAACTCTATGATATGAGAGGAGTATTAGTTTCTATCTCAGGAAATGAGCAAGGGAATTCACAAGACCTTTCGCAGCTGAGCAATGGGACATATATAATTCGAATCGTTCAAACGAAACGCAGTGTTCTTCAGTTCTTAATCAAAGAGTAATTCTTAACGAAAAGGTCTAATCAGAATCTCATTGATCACCGAATCAGCAGGAGCATTCAAAGCATGCATGATTTGCTGAGCAATGGTGTCAGGAGCCATACTCGTAGCGAAATAGTCCTTCATATCAGCATGGATGGTCTCGTTCGTAGTCTTGTTGATGAAGTCCGTATTCACAGCACCAGGAGATATAGTCGTCACCCGAACCTTACCCATCAATTCCACGCGTATGCTTTCAGAAATGGCCAATACAGCATGTTTCGTAGCGCAATAGACCCCGGAGTTAGGAAAAACATGATGCGAAGCCACAGAACCTATATTAATCACATGGCCTTTTTTCTCAATCAAAGAAGGAAGACAGAGGTGCAACATACTCAGAATTCCTTTCACATTCACATCTACCATATGATGCCATTCGGCCAGCTTTCCTTCTGCTAATGGATCGAAGTAGCCAAGACCAGCATTGTTCACCAAGACATCTACGGATCCGAATTCCTTCATGGCATGGTTCACAGCCTTTTCACAATCGCTTAACGAGGTTACATCACAGCGCATCATGGCATGGTCTCCAGGCAGCTCTTTTAATAGCTCTTTAAGCGCTTTTTCATTGCGCCCAAGAAGAAGAATTCTACCGCTATTAGCAGCTCTTCGGGCAAATGCCATTCCTATTCCACTGCTGGCTCCGGTGAGTATGATGTTTTTCATATGGTTTTGTCTCATAACAAACTTAGGCACGCCTAAGTTTTAATGTTTTTGCCCTACTTTTGGGGCATGTGCGCGATATTAACATATTTTGAATCGATAGACCCTGTGTTAGCAGCGCTCTATGCTACTTTGTTCACCTGGGGAATGACTGCAGCTGGAGCAGCCTTGGTTTTCTTCTTCAAGACCATGCACAGAGGAGCTCTAGACGCTGCGTTGGGATTCACTGGTGGAGTAATGGTTGCCGCGAGTTATTGGTCTCTGCTCTCCCCTGCAATAGAAATGAGCCCTGGGGAAGGATTTACTAAAGCCATGCCCGCAGCCATAGGATTCGGTGTTGGCGCGCTGTTCTTGTATGCTTTAGATAAATTAATCCCACACCTTCACATTAATTTCAAGAAAGACGAGGCTGAAGGACCACCTACCGATTGGAAAGGAACCACTTTGCTCATCTTGGCTATCACCTTGCATAATATCCCTGAAGGTTTGGCCGTAGGAGTTCTTTTTGGAGGAGTTGCAGCTGGAATTCCTGAAGCATCCATAGGAGCAGCAGTCGCATTGGCTATCGGTATTGGAATTCAAAATTTTCCTGAAGGAATGGCTGTTTCTATGCCACTTAGAAGAAATGGCATCTCTCGCTGGAAGAGCTTTTACTACGGTCAATTATCGGCAGTCGTGGAACCCATAGCTGGTGTATGCGGAGCGCTTTTAGTAATCCAAATGACTCCTATCCTGCCCTATGCGCTTGCTTTTGCGGCAGGTGCTATGATTTACGTGGTAGTAGAAGAAGTAATCCCTGAAACCCAGCGCGATAAGTACACTGACGTGGCCACATTAGGCTTTATTGGCGGTTTCTTAATCATGATGTTATTGGATGTGGGCTTGGGCTAAGCATTCCATTATCTTAGTCCCGTGGCAGAAGAACTGATTATAGCGAAGAATAAGAAAGCCAAGTTCGAGTATTTCCTCGAGGAATTCTGGACGGCTGGGATCCAACTGTTAGGTACAGAGATCAAGTCGATACGCAGCCATAAGGCGCGCATCACGGAGGCTTATTGTGTCTTGCATAAAGGCGAGCTTTTTGTGCGCAACATGACCATTGACGAGTACGAGAATGGAGGGCACTATAACCATGACCCCCGCAGAGACCGTAAGCTTTTGCTCAAGGGACATGAGCTTTCCAAGATAGAGAAGAAGTTCAAGAATGTGGGGAATACCATCGTTCCTACAGAGTTATTTATAAGTAAGGAAGGCTATGCGAAACTGAAGATTGCGTTAGCCACTGGAAAGAAGCTGCATGATAAGAGAGATGATCTGAAGAAGAAGGATGCTCAGCGACAAATAGACCGCGGAAGTTCTGATCGCTTTTGAGAGACCAATTCGGGCCAAATAATCTAGAAATCTACTTGTGTTGGCTAGCATCTCAGGATGGTCGAAAAAAATCAAAGGACTCCACGGAAATGAAGCCCTTCGATCTAACTAAACACTAAAAAACACTAGTTCAGATTTATTAGCACACCCTCAAGGCTCGATTCACTTTCAAAGTAATTCTCGATTACCCGGATGTAGCGCTCGTGCCCAAAGGCATCAAAGCTTACTTCAACAAAGAACCCATACAATGCATAGATTGTTCGTTTGCCATGCGTTTCGTTCTGCTTCTCAGCGAGAAAACTCCCATTCACACGTATCATCTCTCTTTTCTCCTCGTAATTCAAGGATACATACTGGAACTTTGTCATACAATTTCCTTTTTTACCCCCTTGCAGTGACTACAAAGCTATCTCAAAGAGATGAGATTGTCAACAATTCATCATTGAATTTCAACAATTGGTCGTAAAATATTAGGTCTTTAGACCTATTGAATGGAGGTGAAAAGTGTCGGAGTATCGAATCTTAAAGCTCAGTTATCATAGTCGATAAGGGTCTGACCTCCTTGATGATAGGACTGGCATGTAAGTACATACCCATCCTTTAACTCTCCATCACTGAGGGAGAAATTCTGCCTAAGATCCACAGGAGAACCTGTAGCCTTGGCTTTACAAGTACAACAAACGCCACCTTGGCAGGCAAAAGGTGCATCTAACCCAGCTTCCAACGCGATATCTAGGATAGCAAGATCAGCGTTTTTCACTTCCACCTCGAGCGTGATTCCGTCTAAAACAAAGGTGATGCTGTCTTTATCTGCTTTGACTTTCTTCTCGGTGTGCTTTAACTCGGTTTCGGCACCTTTGTCAGGAGCTGTGAAAAGTTCAAAATGGACTTTATCTGATGCTATTCCTTTGGCCAAGAAATGATCCTTCACACTGAATATCATTGCCGAAGGACCACATATAAAGAGCTCTTGAATGGAAGAAAAAGTGCTTTGTGAAAGAATCTCCTCTATAAGGTCCACTTTGACTCGGCCTTTCTTAGCCTCATGGTGGCCATCTCTACTAAAGACATAAACCATTTTAAATCTATCCGCATGTTTATGCGCCAAGTCCTCAAGCTTCTCTTTGAAAATCACTTCTTCAGGGCCTTTATTTCCGTAGATCAAGGTCAATTGATGATCTTCGTCCTTTGCTAACAGACTGCTAATCATAGACATTATGGGTGTTATTCCGCTACCTGCCGCTATGAAGACCTTATGTCCACTGGTCTCTTTCAGTATGAATTCACCCATAGGTTCCATCACCTCTACTTGTGTTCCTGCAGTTAGATTCTGATTCGCATGACTAGAGAACTGGCCTCCAGGAACTTCCTTCACGGCAACGCTTAACAGACCTGAGTCTGGGGAAGAACATATGCTGTATGATCTTCGAATCTCTTTGCCATCAAAGGACATCTTGAAGGTCAGATATTGACCTGGACGAAATTCGAATTCCTTTTTCAAATGGGCTGGAACTTCGAGATCTAAACGAACTGCATCCTTGGTTTCCCTGTGGACGGTCTTAAGCGAAAGTGAGTGAAATCTTGACATAAAGTGATGCAAATATAAGCTTGAAAATGGCAGGATGAAGAGAGATTGTACCTTAGTACGCAGATGAAAAATTTGATACTCTTTCCCTTTCGGTTATTGCGTGGAATAACGCTGCTCTTTTGGCTCATTTTGAATGGCACGTTATCGAGCCTACTTGCTGTCCTGTTCTTCTGGACTGACGCGGGATTCTGGGTAGTTAAGAATATTTACTGTCGTGGTTTCTTCATCATTATGGGTTCCACACCTACCTATAGTGGACTCGAAAAAATTGACTTCAGCAAAACCTATGTGCTTGCTGCAAATCATGAGTCGCACTTGGATGTTCAAGCTATCTTCATGAGCTATCCTAAATACCTCCGCTTCATTGCCAAGAAAGAACTGAAATACATTCCTGTAATAGGTTGGGTGATTATGTCGCTTGGTATGCTATTCGTGGATAGAAAGAATTCAGAAGCTGCGAAAGCGAGCATGAAAATCGCAGCTCAGAAAGTTCGCTATGGGATAAACATCATCTCTTTTCCTGAAGGCACTCGAAGCAAAACAGGAGAACTTGCTCCATTCAAAAAAGGCTTGTTCGGGCTAGCTATTCATGCAGGAGTAGATGTGATCCCTGTTGCGGTAATAGGCGCTAAAGAAGTAATGCCTGTAGGTAGTTTCAAGATTAGAACTGGCCCCATTCACGTTGCCTTTGGAAAGCCCATTCCCACGACCCCATATACCAAGAACATAGAAGGACTCAGCAAAGCTGTGCGAGAAGAGATTATCGCCATGCGTGATGAATGGAGGCCGAGGCTTCCTTATTTAAAGTCTTGATTCAGGACTTAGGCTTGTAATACTTCATCGCTTCAGGCATATATGCGTTCAGGTCAGCGATACGTGTTTCATTACTTGGGTGGGTACTTAAGAATTCAGGTGGTGTATTTCCGCCAGAAGCCGCTGCCATACGCTCCCAGAATTTAGGTGCTTCTCTAGGATCATAGGCCGCCATTGCACAGAATATCAATCCAATTTTATCTGCCTCACTTTCTTGATTTCTGCCAAATGCCAACATGCCTATACCTGTTCCTACTCCCACAGCTTCATTGAAAAGAGACTTGGCCAATGTTGGGTTCTCATTCAGCAGTAACCTGGCCGCTTGCGTTCCCACTTGGGCTACTGCGGCCTGGCTCATGCGTTCATTTCCGTGACGAGCAATAGCATGTGCGATCTCATGTCCCATAACCACAGCCAAGGCATTCTCGTTTTGTGTGACGGCTATAATTCCTGAATAAATTACCACTTTTCCGCCTGGCATACACCAAGCGTTGACGGTTGGATCATTGACCAGATTGAATTCCCAATTAAAGCCTTCAATAAGGTTTGATTGACCATTATCCTTGAGGTATTTCTCAACAGCCACCGCCATGCGAGCACCCATTTCTTTGACCATAGTCGCATCCTTATCTGAAGCCGGAGCGGGAGGATTCTCAGTCAAGAATTCTTGATAATTGGTCACGCTCATCCCTATCATAGTGCTCTCTGGGAAAATGGTGAATTGTTTGCGTCCTGTAATAGGCACTGTATGACATCCCATAAGGAATAGAACGAGTAAGGCAAAGCTTGCTGACTTATTCATAGAGTTTAATGTAAATTTCTAGGGTACAATCAAATATGATTCCGATCCTTAATGGATCTCTGCGCTAAGTCCTCTATCGAGCAATCCAGAGCACAGTAGCTTTAGGCTTTCGAAGTCTCCTTTCTTAACGGAACATTTGCCTTTATGATGCACTAGGAAAGCACATTGCTCAGCCTGGATCTCATTATGCGCGCAGATATCGACAAGGCATTGTATGACCCAATCGAAGCTGTTCACATCGTCATTGAAGAGCACTATCTCTTTTTGCAGTTGTTCTGCAACGAGCACCTCTTCTTCTTCCTGTGTCCAATTCATTTCTATCATAACGCATTACAAATATACGAAGCGCCTATTTCAAAAGGAAGTCTAATGCTTGTTTGACCGGAATCTCCTCACCATTATTAAAGGCGATGACATTCGCATTAGTGATTCCACGCTCTAAGAAGATCTTCCTCCATTCTTGGGCTTCTTCATAGGTCATAGCTCCTTTAGTGGTGTAGATAATGGTATCGTCTGCTTTGCGACCATACTCCACATTATCTTCGAAATCCAAGATCACCTTGACATCCTTATCAGGAATACGCTCGAAGTAAGGCCCCATTCGAATCTTAAAAATGACGTTATCCTTTAACTCATCACTGAACAGCGTTGAAGTGCTCACCATTTCCCACACTGCCTGTCCTTCTCTATCCCTTTGTAACTCTCCTAGGTCATCTATGTTCACTGTGACGGCAGCTCCGCCTTCATCCAGGATTTTCTGAGCTGTGGCGATGGTGATTCGCTCTCCATTTAGATATGCAGTTACGAATGCATCTCCTACTCCTTTCTGAACAATCCTGTCTTTCCATTTTAACGCAACATCAGGGCTGTCAAATATTCCGCTGGTGTACTTAATCTGCCCATTCTCCATTAACTCACTGTTGAGCGGAGAAAGATTGAAGATAGCCACACTGGTCACTGGCTTGCTGTAAACACCCACTTGAACGGTATAGAATAATCCATTGATGCCTTCTACTTGATTTGCAGGAGCCGCACCTTTGACCAATTTATAATAGGCTGAAGCCGATTCCTTCTCATTCGTGACTAAATCTTCTAACATCTTAGTCGCTCTTCCGACTCCATCTCCACTTATCGTTTCAGTCAACTGAACGTTATTGGATAGAGAAGTTCTTGGTGTGGTATTCGAGCTATTCTGAGCTGCAGACGTTGTGCCAGAATTAGCAGAATTCGTTTTCTGTGCTTGTGACGGAGTCGGGTTACTATTCTGCGAAGAAGTTGACGGACTTGTTCCAGCAGAATTCTCAGGACTCGCATTGTCCTGTGCTCCAGTATTCTGTAGTGTAGTTTGCGCAGAGTTAGACGTCTTGGGGCTCAATAATGTACTCGTAGCCTCTGCCAATGCTGGATTTGCATCCTGATCGCCACCTTGTCTTCTTGCCTCAGTCATGCTTACACGGTTTCCATCACGATAAGCCACTACGAAGGCATCTTGATATCCAAGTCCTCTTACCTGATCTCTTGCTCCTACAGCCACATTCTCAGTAGTGAATAATCCTACCGTATAACGGGTGATCCCTGAACTCAATCCTTCGGTCATGACCGGCCGGAACTCAGCGAACTGATCATCAGGAATCGCGTTTCTGAAAGCTCCCACTTGAACTTGATACACTAATCCTGAAGGAAGCGCAGACACAGGCGCAGGTGACAATGGAATTGCACTGACAGACGCCTTAGGCTGTGCAGCCATATCAAAAACGCTCTCCATCAACACCGCTGGAATCTTCCAGTCGGCAGCGAGGGATGAGCTGGTTTTAACAGGTGGAGTAGGAACAACGGCAGTAACAGAAGGGTTAGGAAGATTGGATGTTCCTTGATCGTTTGTAGTTGCGATTGCAGTTGTTGTTGTCGGATTTGCCGCTGTTGTATTTGAACTTCTCGGATTCATGGTAGCATTGGCAAGGTTCTCTTCTACCGTTTGACTGATGATACGATCCTCTGTTTTTTGAATGTCCCTTTTCTTCTGTTCAAGGCTAGCGATAGACTCATTAGAAGATTGGATATACGAATTCAGAACTTGAGTCTCTGAAGCTAATTTTTGAATCTCCTCTTGCTGCGCTGGTGTCCTCTCCTCAGGCAGAATGTCAATAACCTCAGCCAATCTTACCCTACGCTCATGTGCTGCTTTCTCATAGCTACGCTTCTCATCATTCACTTCTTTCTCCTGGGCTTCTACTGCTATTAATTCCACGCGGTTCGTCTTCATCAAGGTCAGTTCCTCAGCGCTCAGGCTTTCAGCCAATTCGCGCTCCACGGTCACTTCAGCTTCAGTAATCCTCGGGGTGCTTGCAAGCTTAGTCTCTATTGGAGCAGGTGCAGTGATGTTCTGTGTTTGAAGATTAGCGCTCGCTTGAGGATATGTCTTCAATGCTAAACTATTGGTCAAGACAGGCAACTTCTGCAAATCATCCATGGTCCTAATCGGGGCAAGGACTTCATCTGTTGATGTAGAATTTACTTGAGCTGTCAACACAGGAATAGTCTCTGTTGAAACAGTATTTCTGTTTACTTGATCTGGAGTCTTAGTGACTTGTGAATTCTGATTCGTGTTCTTCGCAATCACAGAGTCAGGCGTGCTATTCACGGGAGTTGTAATCTTCTCTTTTGCAGTTTCACCAGCGCTGCTCTCTATTAACGCCAAGGCTTCTACAACAGCTTGAGTAACGCTCTGATCTTCCGGAGTTTCTAAAGCCTTCTTTCGTGTTATCAGAGCCATGTCAGCTGGAGCTTCTTCTAAGACATTCCATACAATGGCTTCACTGTATTCAAATCCCTCTGGCTTCTGCCCTTCTATTAAGTGAATCTCATATTCCTCAGCCTGATTCATTAAATCCAGTGCTTTCAATTCCAAGAAAAGTGCCTCTCTCAGATTCTGGTTCACCTTCTCCAAATTCGATTCGCTTGTTGCTTGTGTTCTCAGTAAATCGGCTGTACCGAAAAGTTCTTTTGCCTCTTTGCTCAATTGCATGCTCTGGCTATTTACTTTGGCCATACGTAGCTCGCGTGCCTTGAATTCCTTCGCATTTGGCGCAGCCAAGGTCATGCTGATTACATTCTGAGCATAGCGCTTCTCTTGGGTGTTCATGGAGCCTTTAGCGTCCAGATACTCATCAATGAGCGTGCAGCTATTCAATACTTCTTTGCGTGCTTCAGGATTCTGGATCAGTTCATCAGTCCATTTAGAATCGGTTAGGAAGCTCTCTAGTTCATAGACATCTTTCTCATTGGATCGAATATCTTCTAGTTCTGCGAGTGTTTTAGCCTGAGTAGGATTCACGGTCACCAGAGCCTGCGTGTTCACTTTGGAAGGAGTTGGCTGAGTTGTGATTGCTAGTATAGGTGTTGTTGCGAGAGCCTCCGCAGGAGTATTAGCAACTGTCGAGGCATTCGCTGTATTGGTGGCAGACTCCATCTCAGGAACTGCACCATCATTAGGCGTCACGGTGCTGGACACTATTAGTTTAGGCGGAGTTGCATTTCCCGCAGGTACAATGGACTGCGATGCATCTATTTTCTTCAACTGATCCAATTGTTCTTCAGCTGTGAAATCAGACTTCTTAAGAAGCTCACGTTCCCTCAAATACTGTGGGTTCTGAATGGCCGTATTGCGCTCAGAATCATTTAATGAAATTCCGCTGAGTTTTTCCCATTCTTTTAGCTCCTTTTGCATCACCTCTGTCTTGATGGTGACAATCTTATCTATGGCTGCTACTTCCTTCTTGATTAAAGAAGCAGAAGCCGGATTATTGGCCATAGTTCTTTGTTTCGAGGCTTTCAGTGCCTTGACCATCTGAATATAGCTTCCATGCTTCTCCATGCGAGAAGCCAGTCCTGCGCTTGAATTCAAGCTCTCGGGTTCCCCTTGTTCAAGCTGTTTCGCATTATCCTTAGAGATTTCTTCTATATCAGCCACGGCAGCATTCCTCATCCACTCCTCTTCTGTTGGCTTATCCATGCCTTGAAGTGTGGCGTCAAAGGTCTCCGTGGGTATAGGTTCTACTGCTAATGGAAGTGCTTCAGGAGTCGTGGTTTGATTAGTTTTTACCTCATCCGTATTCTTAGCCAACTCATCAGCTAGCGTCATTTCCTCGTTAACAATGCGCGTATCTAATTCCTCACTTTCAGCTTGGAGTTTTTGATAGAGCTCTTCAAGACCTGCTTTACGATATGAATATATCTGAGCGCGATCTTTGGCTAATTCATCCAAATCAGCTTTCACTTTTCCTTCTAGACTTCTGTTCAAAATCAAAGCCTGTTTCCAATCGTCTAGATCTCCCTCTTTGCTAAGATTTAGTTTGTTTTTCTCTGCTGTGAATCTGGGATCTAACTCCGCAATAGCTGCAGACTCTACAAATGTGCTAGGCTTCGCAGTATTTGTCGTGTTGCTGCTTGTGGCATTAGGAGAAGCATTAGTGCTATTGGATACGCTCACAGTCCTTGCCGCATCAGGAAGAGATTGCTCTTCTATGTTATCGTTGGCAAGCATCTCAGTCTTCATATAGCTTTTCACTAGATCAGGGCGTTTAGCCATAACTATACTGAGTTCATCACTAGAAATATTGATGTTCTTATTCTCTTCATTGGCAGCGTTGACCTTGGCCGAAAGAAGGTGCAAGTCTACTTTATCTCTTTTCAATGGAGGCAGCCCAGCAAGCTCTTCATCCGTGCCCACGCGCATGCGCTCAAGGAGAGTCAATGCACCTGTAGAAATATCAGATTCGGTTTGAATTGCCTTTAGTCTCACAGAGGCTTTCTCGAACTGAACATTATAGTCAGACAATTCTGCATTTAAGGCTTGAATTTCAGCTTCTAGGATGTTCTTATCCTTTGATTTACTGGTCTTTTCTATCACGTTCTTCTTGGTATTCAAGCTTGCTTGCGCGCGGTCACGAGCTTCTCGAATATCCTCTAGTCTATTTAGTGTTAGGTCTGATTCCTTGCGCTTGTCTTGAGCTGTAGCTGAAGCCACGTCCAATACATCAAGCTGTATTAAGCCTTTGTCATCTACCTCTTTGACATCGCTCAATATGGAAATTACTGCTTCATTATCAGCTTCGAGCATCTTCGTCTCTAACTGATCATTCCTTGAATTGAGTTCCAATAAGGTTGCCGTCTTATTGGCAATGCTTTGATCTAATTGATCCACCAAGAAAAGAGCCTCTTTCGCCTTTCTATTTCGTTGTTCTGAGTGGCTGCGATAGGAAACTGCTTTGATTATGAGTTCCTCGCGCTCTGCAGAATCGGTGCTACCGTTATATTGGCGGAAAGCTATGGTGGCTTCATCGGCAAGGCCTTTGGCCAAAGAGCTTTCTAGGTCAGCCACTGCGGAAGCCATAGCGCGCTCTTCCTCCTCGCTATCTATAGTCTTGCTTACTTGCTCTGCTTGCTCATACGCCAAAGTCATTACCGCGTCCATTCCTTTATCCTTCCTGAATCCTGACTTTACTAAAAGTTCTTCTTCAGATAGTATGGTCTTCGTATTGTCTTGAACAGCGAGCAATTCTTCAGCATTAGAGTTTACTTCTAATCCTGCTTTGCGCTTCAGCACTTCTTGGGCCATGGCAATTACATCTCCTTCTACTTTCTCCTCGAAATTATTCTTGATAAGCAGTTTCTCTTGACCTCCAACTTCTACTAAAGACATCTCTTGCTTAAAGACTCTGATCTCCCCAAAGGAAGGCACGTCTACTGTTCCAAGATGGGTAAGAGTACTTCCTGTCACTTCTACATAGAACTTGTATTTACCCATACCCGGAAGGTCCACGAGGTAATCTCCATTGGTATCGGTTTGATAAACCCCAAGGACTTGTTCGGTTTTAGCGTCTACTACTTTAATGCGAGCTGCGGCAAGACCACCCACTTCATTCTTTACTTTACCACTCACCAATACCAATTCAAGTGGAGAATCACTCACCTTCACTTGATAGACATGTAATCTTCCTGCTTGGGAATTCCTGTTTGAGGCAAAATTGGCCCACACTCTAGCCTTATCTACTACATAGAAGATATCATCCTCAGCACTGCTGATGGCGAAATCAAGGTTCTCTGCTCTCTCGAACAATCCTGAAGAAGGATCCATGACACTAGAGAAGATGTCATATCCTCCCATACTGTTATGCCCTTTAGAAGAGAAATAAAGGGTACGCCCATCACTGTGCATGAATGGGTAATCCTCATCGAATACAGTATTTACATCACCAGCCACTATGACTGGCTTAGAGAAGCTTCCATTAGAACCACGCACAGCCTCGTAGATATTTAGGTCGCCTCCTTTTCCGTAGCTGGAGAAGTAACACATAGTGCGGCTCTGATCATAATGCATTAAAGGTCGGTGGCCCCTCTTCTTATCCTCAGAACTCAAGAGTTCCTCAGGGACAGTAATCACAGCTCCGCCAACATTACTCAAGTCATAGCTTCTAAAGAAATCACTAGCTGTGGATTCTGTTTTGGAGATAACTTTAATGTCCTTAATGTTGTTCAGCAAGTTCTTCCCGTTCTGGGACATG
This sequence comes from uncultured Flavobacteriales bacterium, assembly GCA_937875855.1. GTDB lineage: Bacteria > Bacteroidota > Bacteroidia > Flavobacteriales_D > JABDKJ01 > JABDLZ01. The sequence goes on along the minus strand of CALFHF010000160.1, from coordinate 6,484 downwards.
CTGATGAGACGGGAGATTTCAGGGAAATTGGCTCGGAGTTTGGGATCAGCCGTTTCCATGAACTTCATGTAGGCTTTTTCTGCTTCAGAGAAGCGGTAGTCCATGTGCAAAGCTAGACCTAGGTAATAGTTTACTCGCTGATCTACACTCTTTTTCTTGGAAGCGAAACTCAAGTGTTTCACTGCTTCATCAGGATCTTCATCACTAGAAATCAGGCAAGTGCCATAATAGAAATTCAACTCAACATCTTCAGGCGAACTGCTGAGGAGTTGCCTGAAATCAGGGAGTGCTTCTAAATGTTTTCCTTGCTCAAATAGCCCCGTTGCGCGCTTCATGATCTCCTGTTGCACTTTGTCTTGTGCATTCATAGGTAAGATCAGGAGCGAGAAACAGCATAGCAATAGGCTGGTAACTAGTGTTTTCAATGCTCAGTTCAGTTACTCAAAGGTACATGTTATAATTCTTTCCATTGATAGCGTATCATTTGAATCCAATGTCCTCCAGGAAGATCTCTTTCTTCCTCTTGGATGATAAAATGTAGGTATAGGGGTCTTGATCCTTCACCCCCTTCGATTTACGTTCTTCTTCTTTCGTATTCATTACGATATCATTGAATTCAGGATTAGAAGAATAAGCCTGCATTAATGTTCGTGTATAGTTAAAGAAATACCATGTGTCCTCTGCTAGCTCGAGGTAAAGCGTCATAGTGTCCCCACCTCGCTTGCGCTCAAGTTGTAGGATTCCTTTCACCTCAGCAAAAACAGATTCCTTGCCTACACTTGCAAGACCTATTGGGCCTTCAGAAATATAGCTTGCTGTTCCGCTATCCCATTTAAGCTTCACATCGCTCAGTACAATAGTAGCAGCGAGTGCTGAAGGTAATTTCTTCATGGTTCCGGCTAAGGTGAGTTCCGAGATCACCTTGTCAGCTTCAGCCAATCCTAACTTCTCTTTCAACGCCATCGCATACAGGGAATTCTGCATGATCATAGGCTTCAAATGAGGGAAGGTTAATAGATCATTACTCATCTTCTTCATTGCATCATCACTGAAGTGAAAGTTCAGCGGAAGGACCACATCCATAGCAAAGGATCTATCTGTAGTCTTGTTCAAGTACTTACCCACTGGATTGATACCCACTTGACCTAGCTCCATTCCAAGAGACATATTCCCTTCTCCCCTTACTTGGCAATCATCAATTCCCAAGGCGACCAAATTTCCATTCAGGTTGCGCTCTCTAAGCTTATCTACAGATCCCACTACGTATTCTCTGGTATTCTTATCAAAGGTCAGAACTCCTTTACTCGTCATGAGCATCCTATCATCATCAAAGTGAATGGCAGATAGGAATGTGGAATAAAGCTCTATCTCTTGCGTATCCATCATAAGGCCTATGCCCACTGGTAGCCCTAATTCATCCTTCAGTGCTGAGTCTACAGGAATCAAAACACTCATAGGGTCTATGCGCGTCTCAAAGGACATCCAGTTCTTATCCAAGTCACAGCCATGGAAAATTCGTGTTTGACCTTTAAAGAGGAGTTCTTTGATATTGGCAGAAAGAGACACTTCACCAATATATTGGAAGGCTGGGCTAAGCGTAAAATCAGCAGATTCAGCAATCGTCCCTGAAGCCACCGTTTGATAGGCGCTGTCTACTCTAATGTCTTCAAAACGAATACGTTGCTCCGCCTGATTCTCATCGACATAAGTGTAGTTTCCCTTGGCAGTATAATCTTTGCTGGATTTAATCACTACTGAAGCTTCCTTAATCAAGTGATAGGCAGTCACGGAGTTCGCAGAAACAATCGCATTTTCTAACTCATCCATCTTGGCCTTTTTACGTATGACCACCTTACCGCTATCAGGCATGATCTGGGCATCAGCCACGCGTATGTGCTCAATGTCATTGCAATACACTACGCTTTCATCCAAATCATAGACGGCATGAGGTGCCATAAAATTCAAGGAATCCTGATCTTCACGAGTAGAAAAGAAATTGGATTTAGTCAAGTCGAGATCAGTGTCAATCACAAAGTCATTGGAAACTTGACCATCGTATTCCAAGGCTAGGTCATTCTGATCCATAAACCAGATAAACTTGTCCATATAACATACATACTGATTAGCAGGGAATTCAACAAAACTGGCTTCTCCATTGGACTTAAATTCTCCTTTACGGGCTTGTAAATCCATGTGAGCACTCACGTCCTGCGTTTTAAAGGCAAACTCATCCCCAACCCCTGAAAGACTGAAGTCAGACGTGTCTGCATAGATGTCATGATCCGTATAGGTGAAGCGACCTGATTTAATATTCGCGTCTGCGATTCCCATATCCCCTTTGCCCTCCATTCCGGTTGGCTTCAGTCTGAACTCTCCTTGCATATTAGATTGCCCATTGAAACAAGAAATAGGTTCTCCGATAGTTGCGATTTTCATGATATCCTGATCAGGAATGAAGCTCATGTTAGTTCTGCTCGCACTTACCTGTGGTACTATCAATCCGCTGTTCTGTTCCTTATTCACGAAGGACGTAGTCTCCCCTATGGTACTATCAGGAAGGAAAACGAAGGCTTCTCCAATAGCAGTGGCTGAGAGGTAGTGAATGGTTCCATTTCCTTGAAGTCCATTATCATTAAGCGAGATTTTTTCATTAAAGGTGTTCTTGCCTTTATAAGCTGCCAATCCTGACGCAGGCGTAGTCACCTCGAAGCCCAAGGAGTAATCCTTCTGCACCGTTAGAGGCTTGTCAATATTTGGGAAGATAGCTGAAATAAGTGTTCCTTTCAGACGAATGTTATTGGCAATGAAATTGTCCAAACTATCAATCTTATAGGGCTGTGCTTTAAAATAGAATTCCTTTCGGTCATAGGCCCCTCTTTGAATTCGGCTGTTATCGTAATAGACAAAGGATTCATCCAAACTCGTGAATTCAGGGTACCCTGGGAAGTCTTCCTGCTTAATTCCTGATTTATTCTGGGCATTGTCTATGTTCACTTCGCCTCTTCCTCCCTCAAGAACGTTCTTCACTTGAACTAACCTCTTCTTAGAAGTACCTGAGGCCGTGAACTCCTCTACGTTCAATCTCACTGAGTCTATGGTAGAGATATCAACCTTGAATTCACTGTAATCAAAACTGCAATTGGACCCGAAGATCTCCACGTTACCTGCAACGGTGACCCCATTGAACAAGAAGTCACGGTTCTTCTTCACCGTCAATTCTTTTCCGTCAGGGTAGATGGTCACACGCTGGGAATCGCTCAAAGCGATACGGCTCACTCCTTTCAGAATGAGGTCATAGTTAATCAGGCTCAAGGTCGCATTGGCACCTGCAGGAATATCAGAATTGAAGAGCAGGATGTCATAATCCCGTTTTCCTGAGCGGTTCATCACATAGTCGTTCAACTTAGGTCGCACTTCCACATATTCGGTTTCTGAGTCATAGCTAAGGAACCCTTGATTGGCCAGAACAAGAAGCTGCTTCTGAGCGTCAGCTTCAGGATATCGGGTGAAACGTGCGTAGTCTTTGACATAAAATCCATCTCCCATGGACTTGGTAAAGTCCCTCACACGAACAAGAGGATTCAACGGGTCTATTCCTTGCAATGCGTAATAACGCTGCTCCTTGTAATAGTCTTTGGACTCAAAGGCCGCTTTAGTATTAGAGCTACCGAAGAGGTTCCCCATGGTAATGATAGGGTCATCTAATTTCCAATACATGGCCTCGAAGTACATATCTAATTCATGGAAGGAGTTGAAAAAGGGACTTTTAGAAATGCCTTCATCTGTGCGCACAAGGGTGAGCAGGCGCTCATCACTTATGAATCGCAGCTGTACGCTTGGATGGGTTATAGAATCCTCACTTAAGTATATGGTCACCTTGGCATTATCTGAAGCAATACGGTCAGGTCTGATGGTATAGGCAAGGCTATTCGTGACAATGAAAGGGCGGTTATCTCGGCAGATGACCAGACGCGCTGGCTCTTCCAAGGAACCTGTTCCTAATAGGCGGCTTCCTTTCATGGTGAATCCACCGTCATAGTCCATTCCTGGGCTTATATCTTTGATTATTAATCTCTTCAGATACGACTCAAACAGAGGATACGAAGCATTCTCCTCGTCCTGATTAGCCAATACCTTCTCGGTAAGACTTCCCAAGAGAGGGGTATCAAAGAACTCGTTATAGAAACTTACAGAGTCCACTTTGAAATCAGATGATTTAGTACTGAGGTCATATGCAGCTAATACAGCATAGGTGGTACTTGCGTTCATTCCGGCACGCGTCCAATCGACTTTTCCTCCCATACCTTCCCATTTCTGGCTCAATACATCATAGCGTCCAGCAGTCTTATGAATGATAGCGCTATCACGCTTTGCAAAGCAGATGAGGTCAGCATCTTTGAAGATCAGAATAGGATCCTTCTCCCCTTCTATATCCAGCGAGGCAGCCCTCACTTTCCACTCCACCGTGGTTTTCATGAAAATGGTGTTGGTCTCGAAGTATTGACCCAGACATTCATTGAACGCTTCTAGGTCCGCCTTCTTTTTTTGCTTGACAAGCGCCTCCATGGCCTTTATATAGGCGTCACGATCCGCTGTGTCATCATCCAGATTCATGAGGGTCTTCAAGAAATAATGGAATTCAGGATAGGCTCTGAATCGTTGCTTCAAGAGGCCATTGCTCAGCTCATAGATGGATTCACGAGTCTTAACATCCATGGCCGAATTCCAATAAAGGGTGAATTCTTCCTCAATGAACTTGGTTCCTAGCTTTTTATCGGCTGAGATGAAGAAATCAGATACTTCTTTGAAAAAGGCCTCCTTTTCTGGGGTGAATGTCTCTGTCTGAGCTGTGATTAGGCCAGAGGATACGAAGAAGAACAGTACAAAGATGTATTTCCTCATCATTTCTTTTTAAATAGCACCGAAGCCCATCGCTCCTGATTCCTCAGTTCTTCAAGAATAAGACCGTTCTCTGCGGCAGCAGCTTCTAACACAGGAACGTCATCTACATAGAACCCGCTCATAAGCACTAATGCGCCTTGATTGCCGGCAGAGGAGATGGTCTGCATATTATGCAGTAAAACGTTAAGGTTGATGTTAGCCAATATAAGGTCATAGTTCTCATAGAAATCATTCGTGACATCCGCTTTCTTCACATGTATTTCCACAGTTTTATTGAGCGCCAAGTTTTCTTTTGCATTCTCCACCACATGGTCATCTATGTCGGTAGCGAGGATATTTACAGCTCCTAATTTCTCGGCCAAAATCGCCAAAACTCCCGTTCCAGATCCTACGTCTAAAGTCCTTCTTCCCTTCACTTCAATGTCCAATAAATACGAAATCATAAGAAACGTAGTTGCATGATGGCCAGTACCAAAGGACATCTTTGGTTGAATAATTACTTCATGTTCAAAGCCTTCTCTTTCCCCGTGAAAAGGAGCCCGAACTATGCAGCGATTTCCCACGATGACCGGCTCGAAATCTGCCTCCCATTTTGCATTCCAATTCGTATACGGGAGATGCTCAAAACTGAAATCAACTTGACAAGATTCATACCCTTTCAAGAAGCCGAGTTCACTTTCCTTGAACTCTTCTTGAGGGATATAAGCCTCTATTCCAGTTTCTGTTTCCAGAAAACTGTCATAGCCAATATCGCTCAGATCAGAAATGGCGATTTCAGAGAATGGAACTTTAGGCTCCAGAGAAACCATGAGTTTCGTGTATTCCATCAGACTTTGTCAATAATCTCTTTGAATGAGCTGTAATCCAGGCTTGCTCCGCCTACCAGACCTCCGTCTACATCAGGCTGCGCGAGGAGTTCGGCTGCATTACTGCCTTTCATACTGCCTCCATACAAGATGCGCATATTCTCTGCTACCTCTCTGCTCACATTGGACCTAATGAGGTTTCTAATAAAGGCATGCATTTCTTGTGCTTGGGCTGAAGAAGCTGTTTTCCCTGTTCCTATAGCCCATATAGGTTCATAGGCTATCACGATTTTTTCAGCCTGTCTCCTATCCATGCCTGTGAATACAACATTCAATTGATCCGTAATTCTATCGAAATGAGCGCGGTTCTCACGTTCTTCCAAGGTTTCTCCACAGCATACTATGGGAATAATCTGATGCCTAAGGCAGGCCTTCACTTTAGCTGCTACCCATTCATCGCTTTCATGAAAGAGGCTTCTGCGCTCTGAATGGCCGACAATGCAATAGTCAATGTTCAAGGAAGCCAGCATACTTGCCGAGTGCTCTCCTGTGTAGGCTCCAGACTCCTGGTCATGGCAGTTCTGCGCCATAAGCTTAGCACCTGATGCATTGGCAAAGGAGAACTGAGACAGATACAATGCGGGAGGTGCAACGAGCACTTCCACTTTATCGTCATCAAATTTCAAGGCTCTGAGTTCATTGAGCAATTGCCGAGCATCATCAAAGCTCAGGTTCATCTTCCAGTTTCCAGCTATTATCTTCTTTCTCATAATCTT
>CALFHF010000159.1 GCA_937875855.1 uncultured Flavobacteriales bacterium | reverse complement strand
ATCAACGTATCGAAACGCGCTTGTTTCTCAGCGAGCTCTTTGGCAGCAGCAGCTTCAGCTGCTAGGTTGGTCATTAGGTCTTGTGCCTCCTTAATCTTGTCCTTCGGATAAACCTCTCTCGGTAACACCAAAGAAGCAGCTTCATATTTAGCGATGGATGCTTGATAGTCTTTGCTGCCGAAAAGACCATCGGCTTCAGTGGTCAACTTTTGGTATGCTTCGCGCTCCTTTGCTTCGGCCAAATAAGCTGCAAGTAGCTTTTCAGCATCAGCCAGTTTTAGGCTTGCTTCTTTATGCGCTGGAATGATGGCTAAAGCGGCCTTGAATTTGTTTATCCCTTTTTGATAAGCTTCCTTACCTACTTCGACATCTCCTTCTTGAATGAGCTTAGCCACGGCAATTTCATTAACAGTAGCCTCTTTTTCCTTATCCCATTCCGCTTTAGCCAATCTCTTCTGATCTGTGGGATATTTTTCACCAGGTTTAACACCTAGGGCCCCATCATAATTCCCAATGGCTTCTTGCCAGTTTTTGGCTTTGAAAGCGTTGTCGGCATCATCTATAAAGGCGAGGTAGTTCTTTTCTCGCTCTCTCGCTGTGGCATCTTCATCATATTTCTTCTTGGCTTCGTCATACTTGGTCTTTGCAGGCGCATCACCAGGCTTTAATTCCATAGCACCTTTGAAATTATTCATGGCGCTTTCGTAAGACTTTTTAGTCATGTCAGCATTTCCAGTGGCCATGAGTTTCTTATAATCTTCTTCCAGCTTAAGCGCAGCTGCAGCAACAGCATCTTCTTTCTTGCCTTCGTCTGCTACGGCCTTTTCTACTTCACGCATGAGACGAGCTATCTCGCTGAGCATGCGATTGGTATATTCCATATCCCATTCCATTCCGCCTCGAGTAGGTTCATATTTCGCTTTGCCTATGGGGTCTTTGAGCAGGGTGAAATCTACATTCTCCATGGTATCGAAAAGACTTACATCAGCGGGCATAGAGAATCCACCGCGGAGATCTTCTGCGGGAATATTCTTGGAATTGAGTTCAAAGAACTTAGACACCATACCAGTCTTCTCAAAAGCGATAGTATAAATGTGATTGAGAGGAAGGAAGAACTCATATTTACCACTTCCAGAGACTACTTGAGAATCAAAGGGCTTTCCATCTTGAGTCACTTTAACAGTAACGCCTTCCAGTTTTTTTCTGCTGAAATGGTCCTTGATATTTCCGTAGATGAGCACGTCAGCTGATTCCTGACCTTGGAGGGTCAACAATGAGAAAGTAATGACAAACAAGGCCAACACCTTAAATATCAAAGAAGTATAGCTCCTTTCTAGTTTCAAAATCTGATTTATATCGCTTAAAGGTGAAATTCTTGACCAAAGTTAATCTTTATACTAACGATTCTGGGTCATGATTTGTTTCCGAAAACACACATAGTTTTACCCTGTAAATGCAAAAAGCATGCTCAAAGCTATACTTTCACAGACAAATTGCATTATGCTCAGTTATTGGGAACAAGCACATAGAAATCAGCCTTTCGATGTTATCGTGATAGGTTCTGGAATTACAGGTTCCTCTGCGGCAATAAATCTGAAAAAGCAATCGCCAAAACTTAGGGTGGCCATCGTGGAAGCAGAAAAGCTGTTTATGACCACAGCGAGCACGAAGAACGCTGGCTTTGCCTGCTTCGGAAGTTTAAGTGAGCTTTTGGAAGACGAGGCGCTTCTAGGAACTGATGCCATGTTAGATTTAGTCAAGAGAAGATGGAAAGGCCTGAATACACTGAAATCCTTAATCCCAGTTGCTGCCATGGATTTCATTCCCTGTGGAGGTCATGAAGTGTTCGAGGATCAGGAGTTATTTCAAAAATGTTGGGCGGAGCGAGAACGAATGAATGCGCTTCTTTTGCCCATCATAGGCCCTGAAGTGTTCAGTGAGAAAGAGAATCCACAAGATTTTGGGTTCAAAGGATTTCATACCTCTATTGGAAATAGCTATGAATCACAGCTCGATCCAGCTAAGATGATGGATGCGTTCCATAGCAAACTCAGGGCAATGGATGTCCCTATATATATGGCTTCAAGGGTGGAGCGAATAGAGGAGGAAAAAGAAAGTGTAAAACTTCATTTGGACGAAGGAATTCTGTATGCTCGACATGTATTAGTAGCAACCAATGGCTTGAGTAAAAAATTGCTAGACCTTGATGTAAGAGCCACACGAGCGCAAGTCTTAATTACAGAACCCATTCCTGACTTGAAATGGAAAGGAGTTTTTCATCTGGATCTCGGATATACCTATTTTAGAAATGTGGGAAATAGGATTTTATTGGGCGGAAGAAGGAATCTGGACATAGAAGCAGAATACACTGATGAAATGACCGTGAGCCCAGTAATCCAAGAATCTCTTGAAACGCTATTGAGAGAAAAGATTCTCCCAAATTCTAACATCAGTATTGCCCAACGCTGGGTGGGTATTATGGGAACGGGTTCAGCCCGTAATCCTATACTTCAAAGTTGTTCAGAACGTATTCATTGTGCTGTGCGCCTTGGCGGAATGGGTGTGGCTATTGGGAGTTCTTTAGGAGCAGATGCCGCTTCACTCATCCTGAGTAGGATCTAGAGGGTCGTTGATTACTTCTAGCACTCTGTGCACATCATCATTGTCTATAAGCATGGTTAAGTTATAATGGCGTATGAGCCATTCACCATCCTTTAATGTCAGCACTCCGCTTCCGCGACATGGCCCCATCCATGTTTCTAATGATTCTTCAAACCAGGCAAGATTTTCTTCTTCGTTAAAGTATATGACTCTGTCAAAAGCAGTGAAGTCCCAGGCGCTTTCTTTCTCAAAATACTCAGCACTCCAGTCTTGGAAAACGGACTTCTCCCAACGCTCTGTTTTGTCTGTGCCAAGGTATATGGCATCGTCAGCCATAGCTCCGAAGAAGCTGTCCTCATCAGCTAAAGCAGCAGCAAGATGCCATGCATCCATGAGTGAATCTATGCGCACTCGTTCCACTGCACTAGCTATGGGTGCAGGTGGAGGCGGTGGAGGCGGAGTAGCACAGGAGATGATCAAAATCAAGAAAGCAGCAAGTAATATTCGCATGATATAGATGAATTGAATCGTGTATTTCAGTTCGTAGTCAAAGAAAGCAAGTAGGTTGAATTCAAAAGTATCATTTTCTTTCTTGTCCTTGAAGCATTCGAAGTGACGTTTAATCCTCATTTCATATTCCACCTTAATCTTTGTTTTCTGAAAAAAGAAAGAACCAAAGAAATTCACCACGGTCAAAAGCCTGCGGGATTTTTTTGGCGCACAGGCCAAGCTTCCGAGCCTAAAAGCCACTTGTCCCGCGCTGACCGTGGACACGCCTGCACACGGCTTCAAGTTCAACATTCCAGCCTCCTCTTTTCATTTTGATTTAAATTCCCTTTTTGATTCCAACTATCTATCTTGGCCGCCTATGCATCCTGAACTCCACAGATTCTATCATCCTTCATTGTCTGATGCCATTGAGCAAGAAATGGAAGGCCCCGAAGTGCATCACATGAGTAAAGTCCTTCGGCTGAAAGAAGGAGAGGAGCTTGTGCTGTTGAATGGTCATGGAAAATTGGCCCATGTTCGCCTGGAATCCATCAGAAAAGATCGCTGCACTTTTTTATTACTTGAAAGTACTACTGGTGAAGATCAAATATCGCCTCTTCATGTAGCTATGGCTCCTACAAAACAGATAGATCGCCTAGAATGGTTTCTTGAAAAAGCAGTGGAAATGGGCATAGGAAGTTTTACTCCGTTGATGAGCGAACGCGGAGAACGTGACAGACTGCGCATGGACAGACTTGAGCGAATCACTATTTCAGCCATGAAACAATCGCTAAGAACATATTTCCCGGTATTGCATGAAGCCACTGAATTTAGTGAATTGATAAAATCCTCCCAGGAAGAGAACAAGCATATCGCTCATTGTTATGATGGCGAGAAAGCTAGTCTTTCAGGTGTTTCAGGAAGTACTTTAATCCTTATAGGACCTGAAGGAGATTTCAGCCTTGAAGAAGTTCAAAGTGCATTAGAAAAAGGATTCACAGCAGTAAGTCTGGGAACATCACGCCTGCGCACTGAAACTGCGGCTATGAAGGCAGTGGCACTTTTTAACCAATGAACTCATACTAGCTCTATATCCTTGGATTCCAGAGCGTAATAAGATTCCCTTCATGTTTGCTAGCAATATGCCTATTGCGCTTACATTTACGCATTGAATCAAGGAATAATTCTTATCCATGAGTATTTATTTAGATAACGCAGC
>CALFHF010000158.1 GCA_937875855.1 uncultured Flavobacteriales bacterium | reverse complement strand
ATGGCCTGATAGCTTTCAATGGTGGTCTTCATATACGTTCTTGTGTTCAAGGAGATACCTGGATTTCGTTAGGTCGGTATTGGACAGGAGAAAAGGCACTTCATAAAGTCTATCCAAACCTATTGACCTCTGACATTCCATTTGCACAAGACTGTGTGGGAGATCAATTTTTCATGAGGGATGATACCGTATGGCTCCTGAGCACTGAGACAGGTGAAGTCATGGACATGGAAGTGGAATTGGATGAATTCTTAGAGATTAGTATCGAAGATCCGGTAGAATATCTGGCCATGGAACCCCTAGTTCATCACTTAGATTCTGAAGGCGCATTAGAGCTAGGGCATCTGGTTCATGTGGTCCCAGGCTTGAGCCTAGATCTGGGCGATGATACAGCGTATCACATTGATTCTCTGCCTGTTGACAAGCGTTTAGACTGGTTAAAAGATTTTTTCAACGAGCATCGCGAGAAGGCCTGAATAGGGTTTTGAACTCTCTTTTTCCAAGCTTTCATATTAATTATTGAATCAAAGTGTATGGCAGACATTCAATGAATCTAGAACTCAGTGTTTAAGTGTTTTACTCAGCTTTGTATCTTCGATGCACCGAATTAAATACAACCATGCAATCTTATACTCGTTTTCTAACCGTTCTACTCTCCCTTTTGTTGGTCAATGGACTCTGCGCCCAAGAAAATTTCACCCGTTGTTTGACTGATGAAGTGCATGCTGAAAAGATGCAAAATCCTGAATTCAGAGCCGAATTCGAGCGTAAAAACGCCCTGGTTGACGCTTTCCTTCAAGAAAAAGTGGCAAACAGGATGCCTATTTGCGCCAATGAACTTTTAATTCCCGTAGCTGTTCATTTCCAAGACACCGGACTCCCTGTGGCCTGTGCCATTGACATGGCATTAGACCAAGTAGAGCGTATGAACCTAGATTATGCTGGAACCAATGCAGACATTGGAGATTGGGATGCTGCACAAAACTCCACCTTTCCTGCCATCAATAATGGTGAATCCTGTATTCAATTCTGTTTAGCTACACTTAATCACCCAGCTGGATTTGGCTTGGCTGAAGGAGATTATGCAGTTACATTAGACCAGACAACCGGAGATAATGATGCTGCATGGGGAGGATACTTGAATTTTTGGGTACGTGACCTTGGCGGAGGAACGCTAGGATACTCTCCTCTAGGAGGTAATGGAAATGGAGATGGTGTAGTTTGCACTACCAATGCATTTAGTTCAATTTCTTGTGGCGGGAACACCATCAATGGAACCTACAACTTAGGACGCACCATGAGCCATGAGGTGGGACATTATTTAAATCTAGAGCATCCTTGGGGAGGCGGAGGATGCAGTAGCACAGACAACGTGACTGACACCCCTATCACAGATGGCGCGACATATGGCTGCCCAGCGCTGGGTTTAGTCACCTGTATTGCCCCTGTGCTAACTATGAGTTACATGGATTATACAGATGATGCATGCATGTTTATGTTTTCCATTGGTCAAACAAATCGAATGGAAGCCTATGTAAATGCGAACCTGCAGAACTTCCTTAATACAAGCTCTACAGCATGTCAAGAAGCAGCGTGCTTGAACTATCAAGTCACTTCAACCTTCCAGAAAGAGAGCTGCACTGGAAATGATGCTCGAATAGATTTTACTATAGTTGAAGGTAACCCTCCAATTCAGTATTCTATTAATAACGGAATAGGATTTCAGAACACCCCTACTTTCTTAGGACTTCCTTCAGGGGATTATGAACTTCTTGTTATTGACGCAACGAATTGTGAGTACGCGCGCAACATCACTATCAATCAAGACAATGCAGTGGTAGAGGTTTTGAATACAACTCCGGCCTGGTGTGGTAATGATTCAGGCACCGTTTTGCTAAATGTTCCCCTTCCTACGAATTTCGAATACAGCCTAGATGGAGGACTTACATGGCAAGACGAACCTCTTTTCGAAAATGTTTCTTCAGGTCAATATCAAGCGCAAGTGAGGAATCTTAGTGGATGTCAAGGCTATAAAAATGTGACTGTGGCTGATGAAAATGACTTAGGCATACAAGTACTCGGTCAGAAAAATGCGAACTGTCCTTATGTCCCTAATGGAAGTATTCAACTTGCTTTAGGCGGTGGTGAAGCTCCATTCTCTTTCAGCTTGGATGAAGATGAGCAAGCCTTCTCCTTTGCTGATTTTCAAGGGCTGACCGCAGGTTCTCACGTAGTCCATATTGTGGATGCACGCGATTGTGCAGCGGATCATCGCTTCACTATTTTCGAGAATTTCTCTGCTTTTGATGAAGACTGTCCATGTACCGTATACATTCCTAATGCTATCACAGCTGACGGAGATGGCATCAATGACCGCTTGGATGTAGTGGCTTCTTGTCCTTTTGCAAATTATTCCCTTCAGGTATTTGACCGTTGGGGAACTATGGTTTTTGAATCCTTGGATATCAGCAATAAGTGGAATGGAGGCATAGATCAAAACTACGTGAATGATGGCATCTATTTCTATAAGATGCAACTCACCTGGGGCGCAGCTATTGGAAGCGCTAACATCGAAGAACTTAACGGAACGGTAATGGTTATCCGCTAATCAGCATGTTTTAAGATTTTTTCAGCGTCTCACTCGGACAGGATCCAGTTTCAAGATTCCGAATTTCATTTGCAAGAGATGAAACCCTCCGAATAGAACTCCTGAATAAAACAGATCTCCCATCACCGTGCCTTTCAAAAACGGAACTCCCGCTGCATAACACGCTGCAAGTCCACCTAGGTTCATAGGATAAATAACTCCGGAGGCCCAAGTCCCGAAATTAGAAAGTAAGAAGAACAAGGCGCTAGCGAATAGGGCACTACCCGTCACTTTAAATGCAGAAACCTGCTTATTCAAGACGAGAATTCCTAGCAGTATGATTAATGTATAGGTAGCATATTGCCAAGCCCAGCCTTCATAGAATAAGGTGAACCCTTCATTCATGTGAGCATACACCGTGTTGTTCAATATGATATCAGATATCAATATACTAGCCATAGGTAGCAGAAAAGCCAACCATTTCTTAGAGAGATAGGCACCTCCGAAAAGACCTAAAGCGGCTATAGGAGAGAAATTATTCATGGGGAAAAACCTGCTCAATGCAGCAAGTGCAATAATCATAAAGATTACTCCCGTTCTAAGATTTATTTTTTCGGTCATGCGTTCCTTGATTTCTGTATCCAACATCAATGGACTGCAAAGATAGTGAAATGAATATCCCACCACTCCATAGAAATCAAGGACACTTTTACATACGACTGACTGTATATTCTTCGTGACAACCACTTGTTATCAGCTAGAGCTGATATCTTCGTTGCTCAGTAGAATGTACATCCTTGAACCCAGTGTATGAAGAATTATAGTGCTCCCGATAGCAAGAATTGGACTGGAAGAATAGACGACCCGTTGAATCAGAAGACCTTCCGCATTCATCAGAGCATTTCATACATAGACATGAACCTGGAAGAGCTTCCTCAAGCGAATGGAACCGCCTTCGTCCTTCTAGGTTTCTGTTGCGATGAGGGAATCCGCAGAAATCAAGGTCGTGTAGGTGCTGCTCATGGGCCCAAATTTATCCGAAAAGCACTTGGACCCATTCCGTGGAATACTCAAAAACCCATCTTCGATGCTGGCGATGTTACCTGCGAAAACGAGGACATGGAAGCGGCACAAGATCTTCTCTCATCTCTGACCGCACGCATGCTAGACAAGGGATATTTTCCATTGGTAATGGGAGGTGGTCATGAAGTAGCTTTCGGTCATTTCAAGGGATTTAGAAAGCATATAGAAAAGAAAGAAAAGAATTCTTGGGGCATTGTAAACATGGATGCCCATTTCGATTTACGTCCCGTTCGGGATATGGGAAATTCAGGTACGGGATTTAGCCAGATTGCAGATTTGAGCAGAGAAAAAGGAGATCGATTCAGATATATGGTGCTCGGCATTCAGCGAAGTGGAAACACTGAATTACTCTTTAATCGTGCTGATAGTCTTGGTGTCACCTACCTCACCGCTACAGAGTTATACGAGCCCAGCGAAACCTCAGAGGAAATAATTCAAGATTTCATAGCCCCCTGCGATCATCTATATCTCACATTGTGTAGTGATGTGTTCAGCACGGCCTATGTTCCTGGCGTCTCAGCTCCTCAACCACTGGGCTTGGCTCCACAGCGAATATTGGCATTAATGGCGTCAATAATAGCGAGCGGAAAAGTACGATGCATGGATGTTGCAGAAATCTCTCCGGCCTATGACCATGACGAACGCTCCTCCAGAATTGCGGCACTCATGCTCTATGAAGTGATGCAATTAATGAGTTAGCACTCATTCCTTTTC
>CALFHF010000157.1 GCA_937875855.1 uncultured Flavobacteriales bacterium | reverse complement strand
CCCATAATTCAGTAGAATCTTCTGGGCAATAGATATACTCTAAATCAGCATCGACCGAGAACGTATAGCTATCCAATATCATGACACAAACAGTATCAATAACGATATAGGTCCCGAACTCTGAATCAGAGGCACTGATCTCCACGCAGATATATTCTGGTTCTTCTGATATATTATCAGGGATAGTGACGATACTGAACATAGTATCTCCTTGCTGAGGAAGCATAATGATCGAGGTAGGAAGTGGTTCATAATCCACTCCATAGGTTGCCGAGCTGTCAGAGACTAAATAGTTCAAGACATAATAGGCCGTATCAGCAGAACATTGTCGAGTTAATCTTGCCAGCGCTGTGTCACAGACTGTACTTGTTTCAACTAAGCCCAATGGGAAAGCGCTTTCTAATAAGAGGCCTTCATCTTCATTGGTAAAAATACCAGCTGTGGTCTCAGAGAAATCCAAGGTATATCCATCGAAGCTACCTGTCCAGTTCTGTACTAGCAATGCAAAGGTCTGACCAACGAGGACAGGATAATCAGCATTGAAAGGGGGTCCATTGAGATCTCCTGGTCCATTCAAGTTTCCTACACCTCCATTGGAAGTACTGATACCTGTAGGACCATTCGTGCCGAACTGGCCATATGAATTACAACTTACGACCAGTTCAGGACTACTTGAGATGTCATCGCAGCTTGCATTAGTCAAGTCGAACAGAGCCCAATCATAATCATCAGTACCTGATTCAGGTGTAAGAATGAAACTGAGATTACCCGCTTCTTGCACGGTGAACGTGTACCAAATAACATTCAAAGCATTATCTAAGCACACTCCTGGAGGAAGCTGTATAGGGAAATTCCCAGGTGCCGGAGGATAGCTCTCTTGCACGAATACATTGGAACAGACATAGTTCGCTCCAAGACAATCTTGCTCTGTTGGTATTGGGCATTCAACACAGGATATGTTGAATTCAAAACCGGCAGCGGTGATGATAAAATCAGAGAAGAAATTGATGGTAATACAACTATAGGGTGCTGTATAGGTAAATGCCCCTAAGTTTCCAGTAAAATTTTGAATAGGGGCTCCGTTGGCATTGGTTCCTTCATAAATCGTGAAATTGTCAAATCCGTTCTCTATGTTGAATGAAGCAAAATCAAGCATGATACAGCTGCTAGGATCATCAGCACAGATGGTCATAGTATAATCCTCATTTACCTGATAAGGTCCATTTAAGCCACTGTCAAATACGGTTCCCTCACAGGCTGTTATTGTCTCTTCGGTAGAGATAAGTATGAAATCACACTCCTCGCAATCGGGTCCACCGCAGTCTACTCCTATTTCATAGCCGTTCAATATGCCATCATCGCAAGTTGGGCAGACACATGAGACCGCAATCTCATAACCCGGAGAATCAATGA
>CALFHF010000156.1 GCA_937875855.1 uncultured Flavobacteriales bacterium | reverse complement strand
GACCCACATGCAGGGCATGACCATGGCTCTGAAGGTCATACACATGGTAATCAGGGTGACATGAGCGCAATGGAAAGCAAGGGAACAAACCTTGGGTTTGCAGAAGGTAGCTGGGCATGGACAATTCAGAACTTCATGAACACAGGAACTGGATCACAGACATTTATCTTGGACAAAGTCCCTTTCGAAGGAGATGAAATCTCAGTGGAAGGAAATCAGCAATTGGATGACTTAGCGGCACTGCTTATGGCTAATCCTAAAATGGTTGCTGAAGTTCAAGCACATAGCCCTGATGCTGATAATGCCATAGGAAGAAAGACAAAAAAGACCTTCACTATTATGCGTGCAGGCTGGGTAAAATTAAAGCTGCAAAGTCGAGGTGTAGAAGCGAAGCAATTAAGCTCCAAAGGTTATGCTGACGAAATGCTCCTAAAGAACATTGACCCTAAGTCTGATGCTCAGAAAAGGCTTGCTATCGTTATTAATAAATAAGAACATTTAATTTTCAACAAGATCCCGCCTGAAAAGATGGGGTCTTGTTATCTCCCTTCATATGGACATCACATCAATTGTAGGATACTCAGCATCCCTGGTAATCATCATTTCCTTCATACTGAATGACATAACTAAGTTGCGCATTGTGAACACATTGGGATGTGTGCTTTTCGTGGCTTATGGCTATTTGCTAGATGTTACTTGGCCCATCATCCTCCCTAATGCCTTTATCATGGGGGTGAATATCTATCGCCTTTGGAGCTCTCAGAAGAAAAATAATAGTCAACTATATAAAACATCTAGTTCAAGAACTTGATCTCTTTGATTTTCTATAGTGGGATGAGCATCGAGTCTCAGTATGCTTTAAATTAAGTCTTATTATATAAAGACTTAATTATAAAGTGGACCTTTTTCAGGCCATTTCATAATCACCTTCTTTTTAAGGGGTATTCGTTAAGTAAAAGGAAGTTGATCAGGACGAAAGGTACATGCTCTATACCATGACATTGGTAAACATACTTACAGTTTGGGCCTAATCAGGTAATTATATATTACTTTTTATATTGCCTAACATAGGTGTTGCCTATCCTTTTATCTCTTCATATTCCACGTATTCCCCTTCTTCGACTTGTGAGGATTTAGTCTCGTCTTTTTTATCTACTCTAACTTCTCCTTCTCTTCGTGTATCCGCAGGTCTTGAATTCCCACGCATGCGCTCATCCATGTCCTTGAATATTTTCTCTCCTGCTTTTTTAAAAAGCAATGGCAGCAAGAACCTCCGTATGAGGCGCATGACCAACACGATGCAGAAAAAAATAACGATTAATCTTACTAGTCCCATCTCAGTGTTTTCTGAGTTTTTATTGTTCTACCTACTCAAATATAAGTTTCTCTCTGAATATAGCTCTAGGAAATAAGGGTCACGAAGAGTTTCAATGAAGCGAATTGCTTCTCCTGTGCTCTTCATTTCAGGGCCTAATTCCTTATTTACATCAGGGAATTTGTCAAAGGAGAAAACAGGTATCTTAATCGCATATCCCCTTCTTTTCGGCTCAAACTTAAAGTCCTTTAACTTCTTAGCCCCCAGCATGACCTTGGTCGCATAATTAACATAGGGTTCTTGATAGGCCTTGGCAATGAAAGGAACTGTCCTAGATGCCCTTGGGTTGGCTTCTATGATATAAACTATGTCGTCCTTGATGGCAAATTGGATATTGAGCAATCCTACTGTCTGCAGCGCTAATGCTATGCGCTGCGTATATTCTTCTATTTGGGCAATAATGAGATCACC
>CALFHF010000155.1 GCA_937875855.1 uncultured Flavobacteriales bacterium | reverse complement strand
TTCTCTTTTTTCACTTCAGGATCCACCTTTCTTAGAATGTATTTAGAACCACCTGAGTAGATATAACCTTCACCTCCACGCAGCACTTTTTGTTCTTTTCCATTGGACTTGGTCAACACAGGATTAAGCACATGCCAGTTGTTTTTCTTCATGTAATCCAAGATGCGCTTGCCGTTTGCATTGGCCATTTTCACTAAGGGTTCTCCTTTCACTTGGGCAGCGGCAGGAATAAATTCCTTAATACACATAAGCCCCATAAGAAGGTGATGCACTTGGTCTTGGCTTTCTTCATTGGCCCTTGGATCTTCTTTTGTAAAGTCAGATTGCATGGCGTTCATGCCTGGAAAATGAGAGATGATATCAGTAGGAACATCGTCTCTGATGAAGAAGCCGTTGAGGTCAGGTTTGGCTGATTTAGAAAAGAAAGGTTCTGCATTGAGATCAAGACGTTCTATGGCTTTTAGCGCATAAAAGAGTTCGAGCAAAGTCTGTTCTTTTTCAATGACCTTGGACGAATCAACACGTATATCTGAATTGCTAGCTAAGAGCGCATATTCAGTGCTGAGAACGGCCATGTACCATCCAAGATGTAACGTTGCGTCTCCCCATCCAATACGCTCGTAATTATCATGCCTACTCACAGCAGGAAGACTCTTCCCTTGACCCTCTCCAACAACAATGAATTTCTGCAAAAAACTGTCCCTAAAGGCCCAGTATTTGGTTTGATTCTGCATAAGGCTTTGAGCATCAGCGGTTTGGAAGGTTAATATGTACGCAATACTAACAATGATCCATCTCATATTGCGAATATACATTTGGTCTCGATCTCATTGGTCTAAAAGGTGCTGGGATTGGTCTAAATACTGAAACCTTAACCTAAAAAAAACAGTAATACGTGTATGATTTTATCAATAAAATTGAATTTGAAGGGAAGATTTAGGGCAGTTGGTAAGGTGATTTTCAGTTCGTTGTTCATTGTTTTTATGATGTCTGCGAACCAGGTAATTTCACAGGGGACATCAGAGAAGTACAATGCCGAGATAATTGAATGTGCCTCGGACATGATTCATCAGCGCATGCTGATGGAGGATCAAGGGTATCGCCAACGTCATGAAACGATGGAGCGCAGCATAGAATCACAGTCCATTCACAGTGAAGATCAACGAATGGTCATCTATACCATCCCAGTGGTTGTGCATATCATTCACACAGGAGAAAATATCGGGACAGGGGCCAATATTACAGACGCCCAAGTTCAGAGCGCCATCAATGCGCTTAATGAGGATTACAGGAGAATGCAAGGCACGAATGGCTTCGGTGCCGGAGTAGATTGCGAGATAGAATTCTGCTTGGCATCCAGAGATCCACAAGGAAATCCTACGAATGGTATTATGAGAGTTAACGGAAGTTCTGTCACGAACTACGCAACTCAAGGAATGTCTGTAGGACAAGGAAGCGGAGCTTCTGAGACTGCAGTTAAGGACTTGAGTCGTTGGGATAGAGATGATTATTATAACATCTGGATTGTCAACGAGATTGAAGACAATGATGGAGGAGCAGGAATTCAAGGCTTTGCCTATTTCCCAAGTTCCTCTGCGAACAGGGATGGTGCAGTGATTCTCTATAATGCCTTTGGAACCGTTGGAAATCTAAAAAGCTATACTGCATTAAACAGAACCACGAGCCATGAATTAGGGCATGCGTTCTCATTATACCACACTTTCCAAGGAAATTCGTGTACTGAATCTAATTGCAGTACAGATGGAGATAGAGTATGTGATACTCCTCCTACTACTAGCAGCACCAGTTGTGCTTCACCTGCGTGTTCGGGAACACAGCAAGTAGAAAATTACATGGACTATACCAGTCAGACCTGCATGGACATGTTTACCTCTGGCCAGAAAACTAAAATGAGAGATGCCATTGTATCTCAGCGTGGAAGCCTCTTGACTTCATTAGGTTGCACACCTCCTAATGCATTGGATGCTGGTATTTCGGGCATCACATCACCATCAGGATTTTCATGTTCTGGAAGCTTTTCTCCGGTAGTGCAGTTGTCCAATTTTGGTGCCAGTACATTGACCTCTGTCAATATCAAATACAGAGTAGATAGCGGCACTAACCAGACGTATTCGTATTCTGGTAATATTCCTTCAGGTGGGAATATTGAAGTCATTTTACCAAGTATAAATGTTGGTAATGGTGCACATTCCTTCATTGCATTCACGCAATCACCAAATGGACAGACAGACGGCTATTCACCGAATGACCAAAGCGCGAGTGACTTCTCAGTAGTTTCAGGAAGCACCGTGACAGTGGCCATTCAAATAGATAATTACGGTACTGAGACGACCTGGGATGTGAAGACTTCCTCAGGAACTATAGTCGCCTATGGAGGACCTTATCCATCAGGAATGTATGGAACAACCTTCGAGCATGACTTCTGTTTAGCAGAAGGATGTTATGACTTTACTATCTATGATTCATACGGAGACGGACTCTGTTGTGGTGGAGGATTCGGAGGCTATGAAGTCACGAATGAGAATGGAACCCCTTTAGCGCAAAGTGGAACAGATTTCACCACCTATGAGACCACACAGATATGTGTAACAGCTACTACGAATACAGGAACAACACCTACAGCTAATTTCAATGTAGATAATACGACAGGTTGTGCCGGAACACAGTTCCAATTTAGTGATCAAAGCTCAGGAACTCCAACAAGTAGATTATGGACGTTCCAAGGGGGGTCACCATCCACATCCACATCATTAAATCCTTTAGTCACGTTTACATCAGCTGGACCACATAATGTGACATTGACAGTGAGCAATGTATATGGATCCGACTCTGAGGTGAAAAATAATTATGTGATTGTAACCACGCTAGCCACTTTGACGGCCATGAGCACTTCACCTTCGTGTTGGAATTCAAGCAACGGAAATGTGAATCTGAACGTATCTGGCGGAACAGCACCGTTTACCTATTCATGGAACAATGGGCCTACCACCCAAGACATTAATAACCTAACAGGAGGAACCTACACCGTCACTGTAAATGATGCTGCTGGCTGCTCTAATAACGCCACTTATACTATAGCAAATCCTAGCGCCATCAATGCGGGAAATAGCTCCAGCACACCCGCATCGTGCAGCAGTAATGGTACCGCAGCCGTGATTCCATCAGGAGGAACGGGGTCCTATAGTTATTTATGGAATGACCCTCAATCACAGACTACTCAGACTGCTGTGAACCTGGCAAGTGGAGATCATACTGTCGTCATTAAGGATGCGAATGGCTGTCAGAAAAACAAGAGCATCACTGTAGCGAGTGCCGGTGGTGTAAACACTGTTTCAGCTGGGCTGCAGGATGTTACTTGCAATGGAGCTAATAATGGAATGGCTGCGGTAAGCGCCTTTGGTGGAGTTGGTCCGTATTCGTATATCTGGAATGATTTTGCATCACAGACTACAGCCACGGCCAGTAATCTAGCGGCAGGAACCTATGGTGTCCAAGTGACTGATGCAAACGGATGTACATCAACACGAAGCTTTACAGTAGCTCAACCTGCTGTTTTGGTTGCCGGATTGACGTCTACCGCAGCGCAGTGTTTCAGTACTGGCACTGGAGCCATTCAAGCTTCAATCACA
Organism: uncultured Flavobacteriales bacterium; assembly: GCA_937875855.1. Lineage (GTDB taxonomy): Bacteria > Bacteroidota > Bacteroidia > Flavobacteriales_D > JABDKJ01 > JABDLZ01. Next base: position 17,210 of record CALFHF010000155.1, on the reverse strand, counting down.
GGAGGCACAGAACCTTATGCATTCAATTGGAATGGTGCAGGATTTGGCGTCACGCTGAACCCGACTACAGTTGCTGCAGGAGTATATACATTCAACGTGACAGATAATAACGGCTGTATTACAACTCAGAATATCTCTGTGACTGAGCCTGCGGCCATCTCAGCGACCATTCTCGCCACAAGCCCTGATTCATGTCAGCTTGATGTAGGAACAGCTGAAATTGGCGTCACAGGCGGCACAGGATCATACTCTGTAGCTTGGAATGACCAGGATGCTCAAGAAGGTATGTTCCTTCAGAATGTCAGGCATGGAGCATATGTCGCTCACATTGTTGACGACAATGCATGTGTCAAAAACAAGAACATAGTCATACAAGAGCTAGAATGTATTGGGACGAATACAGGAGTCGTGCAGAACCTAGTCTTTGGCGGAATGCAACTCTATCCTAACCCGTTGCATGGAAATGTATTGACGATAGAACTAGGAGAATTTTTAACAGGTCCTGTTAGGGTCACATTGATGGACATCACCGGTCAATCAATACAGCAAGTGCAGCTATCTATGGGTAGTGCTAAGCATCTTTTCACCATAGAGGAGAGTGTGGCAGAAGGAATGTACCTCGTGCAATTAAGTGATGGTCAACATGCCATCACGCAGAGGGTCATGGTGATTCGCTAATCTGATTTTCCGCGAAACAAAAGACCTGATCATTGCTGTTCACAGTGATGATCAGGCTTTTTTTATTCCATTCGATTAAGGCTGCTCCACGTACATTCGTCCCCGCATATATCCCGAAGCTAGGCTGAGGCATAGCGACATACTCACCTGCTTTATTTTTCTTCAACAAAAGACCATACGAAGCATCACCTCGCGTGGTTTCTACTTCTCTATCAAATTGATTTCCAAATAGAATAATTTCATGGATTCCATCTCGGTCAACGTCACGGAATAGGATACTATTCACACTAGAGAATTGCGCTTGAATAGGCAAGTCTTTCATGACATAGTTTCCTGCTCCATCATTAATCAAGAACACCGATGCAAATTGCTGTGCCGAATAGTGCAAAGCTCCAGCTGTATCTGCTCCCAAAACTTCATAGACAGAAGCCTTGCTGAATTGATCATAGTTAGGGAAGCGCTCTTTCACAAAAGGCAATTGCTGGGAGGAACATTCTCTGCCTCGAACGGGGAAGCAATTTCCATCCTGATGATAGGCCATGTAGATGTCATTATTTCCGCTCTTATCGAAGTCGGCTGAGAAGATCTCGAAGGGGGCTTCGGGAGAAGCTTTGTATTTGATGTTGAGACCAAGATTCCCTGCAATCATGTCCATATCTCCATCTCCATCCACATCCAATTCCTTGATGCAATTCCACCAACCTAGAGAATTAGGCAGTTCACCCGTCTTGCTCAATTGACCCATGTTCCAAGAGAAAAAAGTGACGGGCATCCATTCACCAACTACTGTTAAATCTATGCTGCCATCACCATCACGATCACTCCATAAGGCATCAGTCACCATGCCTATATATTCCAGTTCAATGGCCAGTCCATTGATCACATCTACGAAGCGCCCTCCTTCATTTTTGAGTAAAAGACTCTTAGCAGGGAAGGGATATTTACCTGGCACTTGACGTCCGCCTACGAAGAGGTCTATGTCTCCATCTCCATCAAAATCGCAGGGACGCACACAAGAAGTGCTACTCTTAATATGTGGTAATCTAGTGCTTACATCTTTGAAATTTCCTTTTCCGTCATTCTCATACAGGCGGTCTTGATAGACGTAAAAATCCCTGCGGTCCTCATTGCCTCCACTTGCAACATAGAGATCCTGATCTCCATCACCATCCATGTCGAAAAAGGAAGCTCCGGTATCCTCGAATCGCCTCGAATCAGGCAAGGCAGGAGCGGCTGTAAATCCATCAGCGCTTTGAAAAAAGATGGAGGAATTGCTTCCCTTAGCAGCGCCTATAAAGACATCTTCTAGCCCATCTCCATTCACGTCTGCAGTCGCAATGCAAGGTCCTTGTGTAGACATGCGGTGAGGAATAAGAATCTCAGTCAAGAAATCATCGAAGAGGTTTTCTGTATGCTTGAAATCGATGAGGTTCACTGCACTAAATAAGGGCTGTATTTCTGATGCTTTTGGCCCAGGGACTTTGGCTTCGGAATAGTGAGCTATCATTCTTTGGTCCAAACGACTTTGCTTGAACTCCTGAACCTTACCATCAGGCCATTGAACATGCACATCTACAGGAGAAGAATCAGTGCCGAATCCGAAATTCAGGATTCCAGTACTGCTCGACATAAAACCTCGCACAGTTTGATATTCCTGAGTTTGCAGCTTATCGCCTTGCTTGACGCTGACCACTGATCCATATGGGATAGCACCCTTGAGTTCTACTTGCAGCCCATGATGATCTACATACTTTTCCCGTTGATTCTCAAGGATGAAAGCAGGTGCATCCATGTTATTCATGATCAGATCCAAGTCACCATCATTATCCAGATCCGCATAAGCAGCGCCATGGCTCATTCCTTTCTGGTCTAATCCCCATTCCTTCATGGCCTTCTCGAACTGATAGGAGCCAGAATTCTTATAGATATAATTCGATAAGGGCGTGCTTGGAGAGAGTTCCATTAACTCTAGTGGGTTTACGTCTATTCCTGTTTTGCCTGCCGCAGTGGCTTCCTCTTGAAGTTCTCGAACACGTTTTCTTCGGGCAATGTTAAAGTCATTATCACGCACATCTTTTTTCAAACCATTGGTCACTAGGATGTCCTTATTTCCATCAGAATCTAAGTCTGCGAGCAGAGCAGACCAACTCCAATCTGTAGCATACACATTCGCGAGCTGAGCGATTTCAGAGAAGTGTCCATTTCCACGATTGATTTGTAGGGAATTGAACATGTATTGATGGTGATATCCCTTCTCTACCAGCGCGTAGAATTTCTTGGGATTCATCCCGCTCATATTGGTCTTCAGGCGCTTGTTATCCTCAGCTACCATGTCAGCCGTGAAGATGTCTAAGAGGCCATCGTTATCAATATCAGCAATGTCAGCACCCATGCTGAAGTTAGACATGTGTTGAAGCATGTTTTTCGCCTCATCCTTGAAGGTGCCATCCCCTTGATTTATATAGAGGAAATCAGGCTCATCGAAGTCGTTGGTCACATAGATATCAGTGAGTCCATCTGCATTTAAGTCACTGGCAATAGCAACATGGCCATAGGCTTTGTCAATCATTCCTGCTTGTGCAGTGCGATCACTGAAGTGATCACCATCGTTATGATAGAGGCGGTCAGAGAATTGATACAAACTATCTGGATGAATAGCTTGCCTAGCTGCGCTATTATTAGGTGGTTGATTGACCAGGAAAAGATCCAGTCTACCGTCCTTGTCATAGTCTAAGAACGTAGCTTGAGAAGAATACCCAGCGTCATTCAGGCCAAAGGATGCAGCTGATTCCTTGAACTTCATTTCGCCTTGATTGATATACAGCAGATTCTGTCGCAATGCAGCATCTTCAAGCATGAAGCGGCATACATATATATCAAGAAGGCCATCGCCATTCAAATCAGCAATAGAAACTCCGCTGCTCCAGCCACCATCGTCTGAGATTCCGCTCTGCTTGCTTATATCCTCAAAACGAAGATTACCTAGGTTCTTATAAAGCCGATCAGCCACTTGATTCCCGGCAAAAAAGAGATCCTCTAGTCCATCTCCATCTAGGTCTGCTACCCCAACGCCAGCACCATTATAAATACTCTCGTAAAAGAGATAATTGAAGGAACTGGTTTCGATTATTTTGTTGTTGAAATCTACACCGCTGTCTTCTTTCAATGAAAACAGGGTATCCGCTGATTTTAGAAAAGGCTTTTTCTCTTGAGTACAAGAGAGCAGAAAGAGGGTAAATAGGAAGTTCAAGTAACGCATAGAGAACAAAGAAAAGGGGAATTTTTCTACTTCACATAAAAAAGCCCCTATGTTTCCATAGGGGCTTGAATATTTTAAACGAGCATCTTCAATGCTCTGTTGCATAGAAATCAAAGCCTGTTCCTTGCCGTATTCCGCTTGAAGCTACCGAACAATATACTTGGAAGCCGGTATTGGTTATGTTGGATACATTACAATTTGTTGGCCTAGGTTCTGCCGTTGAGACTCCACTTCCTCCTAATACAAGAATCTTGTAATCTTGTGTTTCTCCATAGCTAGAAGATCCACATGGATTAGGAATAGTTACAACCCATTTCGATACGGCTCTCATCACCGTATAGCCATTGGCTGCAAAGTTTGGTACAGTTAATAGATCACCAAGAACTGCAGCAAAAGCAGGGTTATTACTGCCACTTCCAGTGAAATAACCTTCAAAGATTACTTCTTGAGAATCATAAAAGTCACCGTCTTGATTCCAATCAATCCATGCAAAAAGATTATCCAGCCACTCAGGACCAGAGGCCATGGCAATGGTAAAGTCACTACCAGCAAACCCCCCAGTTGCAGTATTGGTGCCGTAAAGCGTAGCCTGAATCGTATTTGGAGAAGAAAAGTAGTCTACATAGTTCCCAGGAGTATTATTACATCCAGTTGGTCCATTATCAAAGCTCACAGGTCCTGTGGGAGTGAGTGGAACAAGAACCCCGCCTGGTCGGCTACCAATGCGTACAATATTCAAGTAATCTGAATTAATAAAAGAAGCACAATTAGCCGTAAATGTATTTGGACAGTAAACGCTTGGGTCAATACCAGAGAGCGCTGGAATTGTTTCTGAGGTTAACATTATAGTGGGCGCACTTCCTGCTGGAAAAATGGGGGCAAAGTTCATATTGAATTGACCACTTCCGATATACGAGGCAGTATATCCTGAATAGCCTCCAAGGCTAGTAATAGCTTCTAAATTAGCGTCAAAGACAACTTTTCCAGAGACAGTTCGGTCCTTAGCTATACGCATCCACTGAGCTCCTGTATAAATAAAGTAGCCAGGATTCTCATCGATTTGGTAGATCCAGAGTCCTTCCGCTGGCGTAGCAATGACTTTGCGTTGTGTAGCTGTCATTCTAGGAATCAACATTCCTTTTGTTGTAGCGTCCATCTCCAGCATGGCTGAAGTATTCGGCACCGCCAATGGATTAGGGCTGATAATAACCTGTCCATGAACCGAGATGCATGCTAAGAGAATAAGAAGAGATAGAGTTTTTCTCATGGCTTAGAAGGGTTTAATCAAGATGTGAACTTTAGTATTGATAGGGGTCCCACCTATATCATAACACCTGACTCTAAATGATGTAGTAGTCTGATTATTGAGGTTACAAAAGGCATTTTGAGCAGGGTAGGTAGGAGCAGCACCATTTAATACGAAGAAGCTTAAATCTTTTGCAGACCCTTCGGCTGTGCTTAAACAGGGTTGATTATTGTTGTCAATTTTACTTGCAATAGTCCTCATGGTACAGTCACCAGTAACTGCAGTAGCAGGCACCGTCAATGGCGGGGTAAGCGTTCCAGTTCCTCCGTAAGTGGCAGGCCATACTTTTTTAATAGTGGAATACACTGATTCACCTGCATCGAAGAAATCTGCATCTCTATTCCAATCTATAAAGACAGAAAGAGCGGTATATCTTGATGAAATAGTTTGAGCATTACCCCTCAGTAATAATTCATATTGGTCACCCGGTTGAACTCCGGCAGTGTTATTATACGCGCTGCCAACGAATCCGCATTTGTGTGAGGCGGTTAAGCTAGCTGACCCGAATCCATAATACCAATAGTCGCCAGCGGTGTTATTCGTACATAAATTTCCATTAGTTCCATATGAATGGCATATTCTGAACTGTGTTGGGGTAGGTGGCGCTCCAAAGGTGGGTGGAGAGGCCACCCCTACGACTAAAGAATGTTGATAGGTAGGTGTAGTTCCAGAATAACCACAGTTATTCGTGAAGTTAGGTTTGCATAGGTCCGCTGGTATGGATGGGGGATTAGGAATCTCATTAAACATGGGAGTCACTAATTTCACAGGAACATTCGCACCAAAGGCTGGGTGATTCACCTGCATCACGCCTACTCCAACATTCGCCAAGGTAACGCCAGTGGCCGCAAAAGTTCCATTCGGAGCTGCGATTGGAACAGCGCCCATAGTTACTTCATTGTGAACAGCTTGTTTAGCGTTCAGTTGATTCCATACGCCAGCCCTACTATAATAGAAGTCCGTAGCTCCATCTGTTTGATAGACAATCATCCCATCAGGTGGGGAGACAATGCCGATTCGCTGAAGACTGGTCATTCTAGGTGTAAGAAGACCAGCGGTAGTGCTCGACACTTCGAGAACGGCTGAAGGTACGGGGGCAGTTCCAGTCTTATTGATTGCGACTTGCCCAGTCAGCGCGAAGCTGAAAAGGAGCACTGTTATTAAGCTTAGCAGAGTTTTCATCATTGTACTACTTTGAAATTATAAACTCCATTTATTGAATCTCCGAATTTATCTACACAGTTTACTGTGAATCCAGAGAGTGTAGGGTTCAAGATGTTGCAGTTCACCGCTTTATCAGGATATGTGCAATTCACGCCACCACCTACAATGATTTCGAAATCCTCTGTTTCGCCTTTAACTTCAATAATACAAGGAATCTGTTCATTGGGAGCAGAACGGACAAGCAATCGCCCAGAGATTATACCATTACACGCACCTATAGGAACTGTAATAGCGAGATTCAAACTAGCACCAGGTGAAGTAGTAATACTGCCAGATTCAGAGAGGACCAATTCTGGTTCCTCACCAAAGAAGCCATCTTGATTCCAGTCAAACCAAATATTAAAGGAGTTTACATTGCTTGCAGCTGTAATAGAGCGTGCGGATTGCAAATAAATCTGACTACCTGCAGAAATAGTAGGAGTAGGTCCTTGAGAAGTATACGCATTATGCGAAAGGTCATAGAAGGTATAGTTGAATGAAGCAGGATTACACAGGGTCTGACCTGTTTCCATGAATACGGGACTTCCAGAGCTGCCTCCATTTCTGAGACGAACAAAGGTTGCATATACATTTGAGCAATCAGATAGTTGAGAAAAACAGTAGTCAAAAGGCACGCGTGGGGCAGATCCCGGGACACCTTCAGCACTTAAAGTGATATCTGGAATGGTCAAATATGGATTGGAGAAGACTACCTGATCACGGCCTTCCACGATGTGGCTGGCCGTGAATCCACTTCCCTTTGTCACTGTACTAGCTGCAATTCCCATACTAATCGTTCCAGCCCTTTGCTTCAGCCATGGTTGCCAAATAACACCATCAAAATGATAGAACCCTTGCTCCGTATCGTTTTGATAAACAAGAAGTCCTGATGCGGGGCCAGCAATAGCTACACGCTGAGACTTGCTCATCCTGGGAATTAGGAATCCCTGAGTAGTAGAGGTCATGTCTACTATGGAAAGTGGGTTTGGGGCTGCCCCCGTAGAATTTAGTCCTATGCCTTGTCCAAAGCTTTTAAGGCTCAAGAAGAGGAAAGCTATGCAGAAAAGACAAGTAAGGGTTCGTGTCATTATACTTTCGTTTAAACTCCAGGAAAAAAATCGGTGTTGAATCCAAGCAATCAATACCTGTATACTACAAATATAAGATTTCTCGAATGCTGTGCCATAGTTAATAAATGTATGGCCCATAGCCAATACGTAGAAAACGGTCTAGGGTTGCCTCAAAACAAACAAGAAAAGATGGACGACAGGCAATATGAAGGAGAGGATTGAGGAGTCTTGTGTATCAAGAAGGTGATGGAGAAAACATTCGGATGAACGTTTACACTCGGAATCAGGTGGGGTATTACAGAAGAAAAAAAAAGTTTTGAACAATTTTTGCTGCGCTCAGGATTATGATAAATAAGCTTAAAGATTAGGAATTACAAGGGTATTTGGTGTTTGGAGGAGTAAGTATGCCAGGTAGTGTTCATCTTGTAATTAGCATAATACATCGGTAGATACTTGCGCCCTATCGATACTTATATTTAAATTCACATGTTTTAGAAGTGCAATGACCCTTATGATTACGTTATGATTAGGTCATTCTCTCCTTCCAATGTTTACCTAACAAAACGATTAACAGATGAAAAAGATGATTACTGTGTTGCCTTCGTGGAAAACGTGGAGTAACTCACTCGTGATAAAAAGCTTGCGACTAGCTGTACTTGCAGCTACGCTCATGCTTTTTGCACAAACTGCCCAAGCCCAATTCGTTATTATTGGAACTGATGCAGTGTCCACAGCCGGAGCTGGCTCAGACCCAATTGATGACTACTATGCTTATAATAGATATCAAGCAGTATACACTGCCGCTGAGTTAAGCAGTGCAGGTATGACTCCTAATTCTTCCATCACTGGCCTTGGATTTTCGGTAATCGAGGATAATGGATCAGTCTTCTCTACTTACACGGTACGCATGGCCCATACCACCGCGATAAACAGTGCGTCAAACAATTCGGCTGCGCTTACCACCGTATTTGGCCCTGCCACATATGATGCTGTGGTGACCGCTGCAGGATCCCATGATATGATCACGTTCTCTGCGCCATTCTTATGGAATGGAACAAGCAATATTCTGGTCGACATCTGTACAGGTTCTTCTGCAATGCCTTACGCTACTCCGTATGGCGGAGTTAGAGCGGGCTCTATGAACGCTGGGTCCAGGTATACAAGGAGCGATACATCACCAAGATGTGCGATTAACACAGCTACCTCAAACGCCAATCGTCCACAGATCAGATTTAACTATACGGCTCCTCTTACATGTACAGGAACACCAAATGCAGGGGGCATTCCATCCTCACTTACGGCATGTCTAGGTAATACAGTAACTCTCACTGCTGCAGGCCTTACAACAGATGCTGGTATTTCATACCAATGGCAAGAATCTCCTGATGGATCCACAGGTTGGGCATCAGTTGTTGGAGGTTCAGGAGCTACCTCTTCCTCTTATACTACCTCAGCTATCACGCTTGCGAGGTATTTCCGCATTGAGACCTCATGTTCAGGAAGTGGATTATCGAATAATTCGAATACGGCAACAGTGACTGTGAATCCAGGTTCGAGCTCTGAGGATTTCAGCTCAGGAAACTTAACCGCAAATTGTTGGGCCGTCTCTGGTACAGGAGCAGCTCAGTTAGTATATAATGCTGCAAGTGCATTCGGTGTAGGAATAGGATCTATTCAATATAACTTCTATAGCTCTAGTTTCGGAAACGTATTAGATTATACCAGTGCAACGTTCACAGCTTTGGGTTCAGGTATGAATGCCTTCTTCTCAGTTGCAGGAGCGCAATACAATACAGACGTAGACCAGGTCACCTTACAGGCATCTTTGGATGGAGGAAGTTCTTGGACTGATGTCCAAGTGATGACCAATGCCGCTGGAGGAATCATGAATACCGCTGGTTCAACGACTTCAGGATTTACCCCTACTTCTGGTCAGTGGGCATCAGTTACATTTGGTCTACCTGTTGGAACGAACCGTATCCGTTTTAGTGGACTTTCGAGCTTTGGTAACCGTGTATATATAGATAACATCTCTATTGCAGCCGCACCCGCATGTGAGCTAGTTACAGGGTTGTCTGCTACCGTTACTTCACCTTCAAATGTGAACATAGGATGGACTGCAAGCACAAGTGCTGAGACCCGTTGGGATCTTCATATCTCTACAGTAAATACTGCACCTCTTTCAAGTGATCCAGGAACAGTAGCGGATTATACAGGAACTATCCCGTATGCTTTTGCTGCTGCACTGAACACTCCGTATTACTATTGGGTAAGATCTGATTGTAATCCTGGAGAAGGAGACTGGATTTCAGGAGGAACTTTCCAAATATTGGGGGCACCATACACTCAAGACTTCAGTGGAACATATTTACCTTCAGCATGGACCGAGGCAATTGGTGGATTCAATACCACGCCTACTGGGACATCCTCGTCTTGGATTCAAGATGATTGGAAAAACGTTACTTCTCCTGTGAATAAAGCTGCCAAGATTAATATGTACGGTACAGGGATTGTCGATCAGTGGTTGATTTCTCCTAACATAGCTATCCCCGCATCACCTGTTCAGCAGGCTGAATTCGACCTAGCTGTGATGGCTTGGAATACGCCTACGATCACTCCTTTGGATGATAATGATGCAGTGCGTTTCATGGTCTCTACCAACGGAGGTACTTCCTACACTGTCCTTCAGACTTGGACTATAGCTGATGGTAACATAGATGGTAGCTTTGTTTATAGCCTAGGTGCTTACGCAGGTACTATGGCCAAGTTCGCTTTCTTTGGAACTACTGGCCAAACACCAGGGACTCCAACTCGGGATAATGACATCATGGTGGATAATTTCAAAGTTATAGCACCTCCTACATGTCCTAAGCCTACTGCTCTAGCGGTGATTGGTGTTTTCCCTACTTCTGCAAGTGTCTCTTGGACTGAGAACGGATCTGCTACGGCATGGGATCTATACTATGGTGTTTCACCATTGACAGCTCCTACTGAAGCAACAGTTCCTACCTTGCAGAACGTTTCTCCTAACAATCCTTATAACTTAACAGGACTAGCTAGTCAAACTAGCTATGTATTGTATGTAAGAGCTGATTGTGGATTGAACGATTCTTCCCTATGGGTAGGACCAGTTGCATTCACAACTCCATGTAATGCATTGCCAGCACCATATGTGGAGAATTTCGATGCGGCAACCACGACTCCAGCCTGCTGGTCACAATCGGCTGCGACTGGAGGTCCTTGGGTATTCGGAACTACATCTCCTGGATTTCCCTTCTGCTCTCTTGGTCTTGTTGATCATACTTCTGGAACGGGGAACATGGCTGCTCTTGATATGTCAGCAACAGACGTGGATGTCATCTTGACATCTCCAGTAATTGATGTGTCTGCATTAACAACTCCAGCGCTATCGTTCTGGGTGAACATCTGTAACACAGCCGATCCTAATACGCGAAACACAATAGACGTAGAGGCATTTGATGGGGTTTCAGCATGGACGCAGATTGCCTTAATTGATTTCCTTACAGTGGGATGGGAAGAGCAGATTTATAATGTTTCTTCATATACCTATGGTGCAGGATTAGTTCAAGTAAGATTCAGAGCTAATGATAACAGCCCACTAGGCCAAGCGTTTGTTAGTGACTTGCACATAGATGATTTCAGCATCGCTGAAGCTCCTACATGCACTCCTACGGTAACGGGTGTAACTGCTGTGAACATCAACAATGATGGTGCGGTTATTAATTGGGATATCAATATCTGGAATTCTTCTGAAACCTATACTGTGAATTACGGTCCTACGCAGGAGTTCTCTGTTGGACCTCTAGCAGCAGGAGTAACTACCTTGACTTTGTCTGGCCTAACAGCTGACCAACTTATTTTGGTAGAGGTTGTGGCTACATGTGGCGCTGTTGGAAATAGTTTCTTCTCTACACTTACTTGTGACACCACAGCCCAGTGCACATATACCTTGTCTTTGTATGATGTAACAGGTGACGGATGGAACTGGAATGAGTACATGGAGATTACTAGTGGTAATCAAGCACCAGTGCAATATTCTATACCTAATGCTCCATGTACAGCTCCATGTGCGACAGTATTTACGTTCGATGCTTGTCCTACTGACGACATACTTGTAGACTATGTAGGAGGATTCAATGGCCAAGCAGGGGATAATGAGAATTATTGGAACCTAACAGGGCCTAATGGATTCACATATACACAAGCACCTGCTGCCCAAAGCTCGAACAGCTTTGGAGCATGCCCTACTTGTCCAACTCCATTTGCATCTATGTCGTCTAATGTCTGTGAATCTAGTGTGGATTTATCATGGAATAACGGAGCCGCTTATGATTCAGTAATCGTGGAGACTAGTTTTGGATTCTTTACCCAAACAGTTACACGCGACACTATCGTAGGAAGCCCTACTAGCTATACTGTAACAGGTGGAGCATGGGGTAGCGCAACTGGAAATGTTGTAACCTATACCATCATTGGAATCTGCTCCAATGGTGATCAGGGTGGTGTTTCAGGAAGTTTTACAGCTCCTGATTGTGACTGCGCTCTTCAATGCGCGTATGAACTCATATTGAGCGATAGCTGGGGCGATGGATGGGATGCCGGAGCTAATGTTGAGATTTACCAGAACGGAAACCTCACCCAAACCTTGGAATTGGTAACCGGTGACCCTAGTGATCAGTGTCTCGGTGGACCAGGTGGTTGTTCTCAGGTGTTCTCTGTGAGCGTTTGTCCAGACGTAGCCCTTGACTTTGTCTACTTTGATGGTGGTGGATCATTTGCTGGAGAGCAATCCTTCGAAGTGATAGCGCCTTATTCTAGTCCTAGTCCTGTGTTCTCATCAGGAGCAGGGCCTGCTTCAGGAACTACGTACTCTGAAATAGCATGTCCAGCATGTCCAGCACCAGTTGGGTTGAGCTGTTCTGTGGTGGATTATGAGAGTGTAGATGTATCCTTTACTAGCTGGAATGCTGGAGATACCTACCAGGTGCATTATAACACTACTGATGACTTCTTTAGTGCTACACCAGGTGTTACAGGAACCTCAGCGAGTTCAACTACTGCAACTCAAACAGGACTATCAGGAAGTACTGCATATTACTTCTGGGTTGTCGAAGATTGCGGTGGAACACCGAGTGTTGAATTGGGATCCAGTTCTTGTACAACACCAGCAGCTTGTCCAGCACCAACAGCATTCAGCTGTGCAGTGGTAGGGCCAGATGATATCCTTTTTGAGTTCACCGCTGGTGGAGTAGGAAACGGATTCACAATTTTGGTGAACACCACTGATAATGAAGGAACGGCTACTGTTCAGAACACAGGAACCACTACGGCTGGAGTCAATCAAGTCCTTCAAGGAGGATTTACTGATGGCACGTACTACTTCTGGGTGATCGAAGATTGTGGTGTTGTTCTCGGAACATCTCTCACCACAGGTTCTACTACATGTACTATCGATTCAGGAGCCATCACATGTGATTGGACACTTGACCTTGCTGATTCATACGGTGATGGTTGGGATGGAGCATTCCTTACGTTTACAGTAGATGGTACTCCAACAACATACACGACAACTGGATTTGGAAGCACATTCATCGTAAGTGTTAGTGATGGAGTATCTGTAGAGTTGGCTTATACATCGGGAAACTATGAGAATGAGCACAGCTATACAATAACCCGACCAGATGGATCCACCTTTGCGGCTGGACCTAGCCCTGCAACAGGTGTTGTATTGACAGAGACAAACGTTTGTGCTCCGCCAGTATTCTGTGATTGGACACTTGACCTTGCTGATTCATTCGGTGATGGTTGGGATGGAGCATTCCTTACGTTTACAGTAGATGGTACTCCAACAACATACACGACAACTGGATTTGGAAGCACATTCATCGTAAGTGTTAGTGATGGAGTATCTGTAGAGTTGGCTTATACATCGGGAAACTATGAGAATGAGCACAGTTATGTGGTCACACGTCCTGATGGCACCACGTTCTCTGCGGGTCCTTCTCCTGCGACAGGTGTCGTGCTGACAGAGACGAATTCTTGTCCTCCGCCAACTGTAGGTTGTGTGTGGAACTTAGTCTTGACTGACTCCTTTGGAGATGGATGGGATGGAGCCTTCTTAACGGTAAGCGTTGATGGAACACCAACAACATACACGGCAACTGGATTTGGAAGCACATTCAACGTGACCATCGCTGATGCTGCGGCTGTTGTTATTTCTTATACATCGGGAAACTTTGAGACTGAGCACAGTTATGTGATTACTCGACCTAATGGATCTACGTTCTCAGCGGGACCTAGTCCTGCAACAGGTGTGGTTCTTACAGAGACGAATACGTGTCCTGTGCCTACTTCATGTGATGCACCAGATATCACGGCAAATAACATAACAGCTATTTCTGCTCAGATTTCTTGGTTATCTACTAATCAAGGAGGAAACTGGACGTTGTCTTGGGCACCTGCTCCATTCGATCCACTTGTTGATACACCAGAAGGAACACTTACTGGGGTTACAGCTGGTGTAGAGAACCATAGCATTTCATTACTCAATACAAATACTCAATACAGCGTATGTTTAGTAGAGGATTGTGATGATAGTACTCCTAGCTCACCTACATGTATCCTATTCAATACGAGCTTAATCAATGACCTATGTGAAGGAGCTCTGCCTATCGATTGTGATTCGCTGATCTCAGGTTCTACACTTACTGCTACTCCTACAGTAGGATTATTGGGAACGACTGGAGGCAGTGAAGCTGCGAAAGATGTATGGTATACGTTCATATCTTACAATCAAGATGACCTCGGAGCGGCCTTGGGTACAGCAGGGAACGAGGTACAGGTCTCTACCTGTCCTTTGACTAGCCCTGGTAGTGCGACCTATGACACCAAGATAGATGTCTATTCAGGTGCATGTGGCTCATTGACATGGTTAACAGGAAATGATGACTCTCCAGGATGTTCATTAAGATCAAGTGCTTCCTTCCCAACATTAGTAGGGACCACCTACTATGTGAGGGTATATGGATATAGCGGATCCAGCCAGGGAAACTTCGTCCTATCTATGTTATGTGAGGCACCTTGTCTACCTGTTCCTGCAAATGCTACGTGCAGCTCCCCTCAAATAGTTTCACTTCAGCCATTTGGAACAGCTCCGAATATCGATGGTACAAATGAATGTTCTCCAGCTGGAGTATATCCAGGTTGTGGATCTACATTCTCTACCTATTCACCATCATGGTATACGTTCAATTCAGGACCTACAGGTGTGGTATATGTGGAGTTGGCTCTTGGGACGATAGCTCCAGGAAACTTAGGCTTCGCCTTGTACAATACTGCACCATGCGATGGAACACTTTCTTCAGTAATCTGTGTTACAGGTTTCTCTGGAATTGCTCCTTCTCAGATCCTTTTGACACCTAACACAAACTACAAGATTAATGTGTTCACGGTTCAAGGAAATGAGGGTTCGTACACATTTGCAGTGACGGGACCACCGCCAGCACCAGTGAATGATGATTGTGAAAATGCAATCAATATCCCAGTAGTTGCAGGATTGACGTGTTCAGTAGGTACAAATGCTACGTTCTATGGCGCAACAGAAACTACCGCTCCTGATACAGATATAGAGTGTGGAGTAGCTGGTGCTCAAAATGACGTATGGATGAAGTTCACAGTTCCTGCCAGTGGCAGGGTTCAAATGAACTACACACCTTTAACATTAGGTACAGGTCAACCAGTATGGTCTCTATATCGTTCTGCGACAGATTGTTCTGGAATGACCTTCATTTCAGGATCATGTACAAGCACTGACCCAAGAGTATTGCCTGCATACGGTGCTTCTAGCACCCTGGCATTAACTCCTGGTGAGACCATGTACATACGTCTATGGGCTGCCAATAACACATTCACTGGAAACTTCAGAATGTGTGTTACGGATCCAGTTCCTGCTAATGATATGTGTGCAAATGCTACTGCAGTATCGGTTTCTGAATTTGGAACTCCTGCTTGGACCTCTGGAAACACTAGAGGAGCCTTTGAAGGAAATGCTTGTGCTGGAGTGGCTAACGAGCAAGTATGGTACAGTTTCGTAGCTACGGATCCTGTGCATAGTATACTTGTTAGACCACTAAGTGGAGGAACATACAACGCAGTTGTCGAGTTATTCGATGCATGTGGTGGAACCTCACTAGGTTGTCGTAACAACTATGGCGCGAGCACTATAGAGCGTGCATTGTATTCTGGATTAACTCCAGGCAACACATACTATTACTCAGTGCACAGCTTCTTAGGAGCTATTGGATCATCAGCAGCCCAAGCGTATGAGACCTCCGTTAAAGGATTCCACGTGGGATCACTTCAAGCTGCTTATTGTGGTGTGTTGAACTACAACCTGGTTCAGTCCATTTACTCTGAGAGAGATGACATAGGTCAGTTGTACGCTAATTCAAGTGTTCAGGTTAGTGGATACGGGTTCCGTTTCCAAGAGATACCTTCAGGATTGGATGTAGTGGTTCAGAATCCTGTTACTGATGGTTTCTACCTTCAGTTGCAGAACGTTCCTGGATTGGAGTATGGTAAGCAGTACGATGTATCTGTGCAGCACAGGGTGATTGTTCCTGGTAATGGAACCGTTGATCAGTATTGGAGTGGATTTGGTCCAGCTTGTACTATAGGATTGAGTGCATTGCCTACTACGAACATTCGTCCACAGTATTGTGGAGGTACTGGAGACTTCTACTTAGCTAATCAGTTATTAGCTGTGCAGTTGTCAGGAGCATCTCAATACAGGTTTAACTTCACTCCTACAGGAGGCGGAACGACCATAAGTGAGTTGTCTTCTAACTATGCTGTGTCATTGTATAATGTAGGACCTATAGGTGGCCCAGGCCTCCTTTATGGAGTATCTTACGATGTGACTGTAGAGGCCTTGATCACAGGATTATGGACACCAGCAGGAACTGTATGTACAATCTTCATGGAAAGTCAGCCAGAGGATACTGGAGTGAAAGCACAGTTCTGTAATGGGACGTACTTGTTCCCTAATTCTAATTATATACTTGCTGAGTTAGTGCTCGGAGCGACCAAGTATGAGTATAAGTTCACTCCTACATTGGGTGGTACTGCTCTTACTGAGATTAAGAATACAATCTCATTCGCCTTCCACACTACTTCATTGCCATTCGTGTCAGGAACGACATATGATGTGGAAGTGAGAGCGTATGCAGGTGGTGTTTGGGGAGATTACTCAACCATGTGTCCTATTACCGTTCAAGCTGCTCCGTCAGTAGGAGGTGGTGATCAGACGATTGCAGCTAAGAAGCTTGACGCTTCAGCAGTGGCAAGCTTATATCCTAACCCGAACCTAGGTGAGAGCCTTTACGTCTCTCTCACAGGATTGGAGGACAAGCCTCAGCATGTAGTGATTGAGATCATGGATGTAACCGGTAAGATGGTTTATGCTCAAGATGTGGCTAACACAGGTAAGTCTGCGAACATTATCCTTAACTTCAATGAGAAGTTGTCAAGGGGAATGTACTTCGTGAACATTTATATGGATGACACCATGTTGACTGAGAAGCTCAGTATAGAGTGATATTTTAATTCAAAATGAAAATGACAAGAGGTCGGCTCCTAGAGCCGACCTCTTTTTTTATATCATAATTCCACTGAG
>CALFHF010000154.1 GCA_937875855.1 uncultured Flavobacteriales bacterium | reverse complement strand
GGATTCTTCCGCTTCAGTATCGCTACGGAGGAGAGCTTGACTGAGGGAGATGTCTTGGAGAATAGCGTGGATATCTACTTCGATAGCAATCCCGCGGTGATTACGAATGTGGCACTGAATAGTGTTTTCGCATGTGAAGGATTGGCTGAGTTTTCTACCTCAGAAGAACTGTGTTTGGGCGAAGAATTTATGGCAACATCAACCCAAGAGTGGATTAGCGAATACCAATGGCAGCTCAATGGGGAAGAGATAAGTACAGAGAATACCTTCACATTAATTCCCGAAAATTCAGGAGAATATGAAGTGCAACTTTCAGCAAGTAATCCGTTGTGTGTGGAGGAGGAAACGGCCTTGTTCCAAGTATTGCAAATAGAATGGGTAGAAGTAGTGCAGAACAATGAAATGCTCTATGCCAATACCTTCTCTCCGGGCCCATTCACTTGGTACTTCAATGGATCCATTATACCAAGTGCTGAAGGTGCTTCGTATACCCCCGAGGTGAACGGAACCTACCATGTGACTGTAATGGGACTCAATGGATGTATTGCAGTGAGTAATGAACTGGAATTCGTGATTAGCGGTTTAGCAGAATTGAATTCGGAGGATCTCTTGATCTCGCCCAATCCTGTGGTAGATGTTCTGAATATCCAATTGCAACATTGGAATAGCAAGCCTTTTCAAGTTCAACTTATCGATCAATCAGGAAGATTGGTATCTAGCGAGCAATTCAGTTCAAGTGCATGCACGTTCTCTCGCGAAGGAATCAGCGCAGGAAGCTATGAACTCAGGATCCTAAGCGCTGGTGACGGTGAGGTGCTGATGCATAGGAAGGTGGTGTTGGAGTGATGCTCCTATCTACCATTAAAGACGGCATCTTCGATCGGCTGTCGCTTGATGTCCGCATGGAAATACAAATACGTAGTCAGAATAGAACGGAGTCCGAGTCCCACAGCTGCGGGAAGGCCGTAGTGGAAAACGACAGCCGAGGACGGAGTTTACGAAAGCAAATACTGCTTAGGGGTCACCTTGAATTTCTTCTTGAATGCAGCTATGAAATGACTCACGTTTGAGTAGCCGATTTTGGATGCTGCTTCTTGCACCATCAGACCGTCTTCGGTCATCAACTTGAGCGCATAGGTGATGCGATGGTCTTGGTAATACCCATTGATCGTCTTGCCATAGATGTTCTTGAATCCTACTTTTAATTGGTATTCATTCAAACCCACTTCAGTGCTCAATTCCTTTATCGTTGGCGGATTCTCTAATCTCTCCATGAGGATCTGACGGCACTTGCGCACTGCTTCTACATTCCGCTGATCACGCAAGAAAGGACATGCCTCTAAGTAATCTGACTTCTCGTCTTTATTGAAATAGTGACCAAGCAATTCATATGCTTTTCCTGAGAGATAAAGTCGGCTGGCCACGTTTGAGATCTCATTAGAAAATAGCTGCTCCAAGCTGAAGCGCATACTGGGTGCTATGTTCTGCTTCATATAGTACTTGTTCTGGCTGCTTTGGGCATTCAAGAAAGGTATATCGTCAGCGCCTTGTACGATGAGTGTGTGCAAGGTTGATACCGTAGTGAGGATAAAGGCCGTGTTGGATTCAGGAGCTAATTCACATATGAAATCCAACTCCTTTTCTGGATTGTATAGCAACATGAGTTCGCTGCCCTTCAAGTGTTGACTGTAATGCGGACTAAATTTCAATTCGCAGCCTTCGCCTAGGTGAAATTGGAAAAAGAGGATGCCTTTGGGAAGGACTACCCTCATTCTTCTCACTTTATCTTTTTGACCTTGTGTATGGTAGAGGCTCAATCCCTCGTCAATCACCTGTCTAGAGAGACTCCATTCAGGGGCATTTCCCCCGTCCTCCTTCAATGCATGTATGAGTCTAACATCTGTTCCTTGCATAGCAAATAGCCTTTCAACAAAGGTAATACACTCCTTTCATACTTTTTATAGGGTATTTAGTCAATTATTCACTTTCGGGGTATTTTGATTTCGGATAGGGGTACTCGATTGGGAATCGTTTGGGCCACCTTTGCAGTCTATATGCAAATGCACAACATGAAAAATAAACTTTCTACGATCCTTTTTCTTTTCCTCGCTTCTCTCAGCTTACAAGCGCAACAGGTGAATGACATGGTTAGCATGTCTGCTGGCTATGGGGAGCAAGTATTCTACAGTATGCAGAGTGGAGAAGTAAGTACAGCGAATCTTTCTACCTGGGATTTAGCCTTCACAACTGACCCATTCGATGCAGCCATCTTCGTAAATGATCACAAAGGCATCCAAGTATATGAGTACATGGGAAGCATCAGCGATTGGGCTACATTGGATACTACGGGTATGTTGAGCAGCGCCATCTTTAATAGTGATACGTCATGGAGTGTTGGTGCTTTGAACAATCCTGTTTCCATCAGCCCGAGCCCTTTTGATTACGGTTGGGGTCAATACAATCCAGTCACGCATATTGTGAATGGGAATAGGATTTTCATTTTGAATTTCTTGGATGGAACTTCTCGTAAGATCCTCATTGAATCCTTGAATCTGGGAACCTTTAATTTCAAGTATGCGATGCTTGATGGATCTGATGAACAACTACTCAGTGTAAATGGGACTACGTATAACACCAAGAATTTCTGGTACCTCGATATGGAAACTGCCACGGTTCTCGACTTAGAGCCTGTCTCTGATGAATGGGACATCACCTTCACTCGCTATACTACCGAAGTATTTCCGGGAGCTAATTACTTGGTCACAGGAGTTTTTCAGAACAAAGGAATCCAAGCTTCTGAAGCGCGCAATGTCTTGGCTGAGAATGCCAATTGGACGGATCAAGCTTTACAATCACAGCGTAATATCATCGGATATGACTGGAAGGCTTTTGATATGGGAACTTTCACATGGGTCTTGGAAGACTCTTTGAGCTTCTTCGTGAAAGATCAATCCAGCGAGATATGGAAGATCATCTATACAGGTTTTGGGGGTTCGGCCAATGGCAATATTGAGTTCACCAAAGAACTGGTCGGTTTCGATGTGAGTGTTTCAGAATTAGAAAAGATCTCTTTCTCTGTCTTTCCTAACCCAAGCGAAGGTATCATCCAATGGAGTCTTCCTGAAGGCATGAATGGAGCACAGATTTCCCTGATAGATATGAGTGGAAGGATTTTAACTCAGGAGCGTGTGATACAAGAAGGGGTGCAGCAGATGGATCTAAGCAAGTTGACTTCAGGAATGTATCTATTGCAAGTAGTGAAGGATCTTAAGATTGCTCAAGAGCCTATTCTTATTCATTGATCCGGTATTGGTTTCATAGTGTTTTATTGATTGTCCTGGCCCTCTGGGGACAGGACTTTCTTGCGCAAAGCAAGCTGCACGTCACTGATGATTCAGGCGAGCCTTTGATTGGCGTATTCGTGCAAACAGGTGAACTCAAAAAGACCTTGATCAAAGTCTCCGATCAGGAGGGGAATATTCTGTTCACTGAGTCAGACGGATTCTCGTATCCCTTGAGCATAGAACTTTTCTATCTGGGCATGGAGACCGTGAATCTGAGCGTAGAAAAAGGAGGAGAGAAGACGGTCCTGCTGCTGCCTAGTACCTCCACACTTTCACAAGTTGTAGTAACGGGTGAATATTCGGTAAGCAATCCTGAAAAAGCAGTGAGCCGTGTAGATATCATCACCGCTGAAGAGATCGCCAACATAGGTGCGGCCGACATCGCTGATATTCTTCAACACAAAGCCGACATACGTATACAGCAAGACGGATTGATAGGCACAGGAATCTCCATTCAAGGGCTCAATGATCGCGATGTGAAAGTGCTCATCAATGAAGTTCCCATGGTAGGCCGGGTAGATGGAAAACTAGATCTTTCCCAACTCGATGTGACCGATATAGAGCGCATAGAAATAGTGAAAGGCCCCATGGCTGCGAGCTATGGATCTGATGCGATAGCTGGGGTCATCAACATCATCACCAAGAAGCCTGTAGGCGGATCCTCAGCGGCATCGCTGCGCGGATATTATAGCAGTGAAGGGGAGTATGATACGCAGGTAAGAGCCGAGACCTCCACAAGTAGATACAGTCTCGTGGCCCGAGCTGGACGTAGGTTCTTTGACGGTTGGTCAAGCGGAGATCCGGTTTTCAAAGACCCGAAACCCATTGCTGATGAACGCAGATCCCGCCAATGGAATCCCAAGGAGACCTTGCAAGGCGGATTGAGTCAATCTTGGAACAAAGGAACCTTCCAGATCACGCATCGATTCGATCTATTGACTGATAAATTGAAAGACCGTGGCGTGCCTATTTATACCTTGAATGGACCAATTGCTTTGGATCAAGAATTCAGCACAAGGCGCATTGACAACAGCATAGATTTCAAGCACGGAAAATCAGAACGAATCAAGTTTCGTGGCTATGTGGCTTACAATGATTTCCTTAGGATCCGAGATGAATTCGTGACAGATTTGAGCAATTTACTACGTGTGAATCCAGAGCAGGATGGAGTCGATTCTACCACATATCAGTCTTTATCAGGACGGTACACTGCGGCCTTTGAAGCCAAGGAAAACTGGGATATGCAATTGGGTGTGGATGGTTCCATGGAGCGCAGTTCGGGAGACAGAATCGCAGGTGATCCTGATATGAAAGCAGGTGCTTTCTTCGCCAGTGCTGAATGGAATCCGTATGCATGGATGACCGTGAAACCGAGTGTCCGTTGGGGATATAACAGCCTGTTCACATTGCAACCTGCACCGAGCATAGCCTTGCGTATCCGAAAGGATGCAATCAGCTATAGGCTTTCCTACGGAAGAGGCTTCAGAGCACCTGATTTCAAGGAATTATTCCTCGCCTTTTTTGATTCCAATCACAACGTCTTCGGCAATACAGAACTCACTCCCGAGCAGAGCAATAATTACGCAGCCAGTGCCAGCTATTCCAAGTCGAGCGCAAGGCATCGAATCAAATGGGAAGCGGCTCTTTTCTTGAATGACCTGAAGGACAGGATAGAACTGGTGCAAGTAGGAGGTAGCCAAACAGGCCCAGCGCCTTTCACATATCTGAATGTAGATGAGGTGCGTAGCCAAGGATTGCGTCTTGATGGGGAATATGAATGGAGGAATTTCAGATATCACCTTGGCTATGGCCTCACCGGATTTCAGCAAAGCGATCAAGGTGTAGAGATTATCCCGCTGAATTACTTCGGACAGTGGAATGCCTCGCTTTCGTATTCTGAACCTGAGTCCAAGGTGAACGTGGAAATGTATGCCAGCCGCACTGGAATCCGAAAAATTCTGATTGTAGAGGAGGAGCAGACCCGCTCTTTCGAGCAGGAAGCCTACACTATGCTTGATTTCAGTATGGGCCGTAGGTTCTTTGAAAATCGCATAGACCTCAGAATAGGAGCGCGAAATATCTTGGACGTGAAGTCTATCAATGCAGCAGGAACTGGCACGCATGAAGGCTCCAGTGCGAGCTCACTTTTAGCCACAGGACGTAATTATTTCCTGAGCTGCACATACACCCTTAGCAAGAAGAAAGCACATGTGGAATAAGGAATATATTATTGGGCTACTCTTGATTTTCATCTTCGCATCCTGCGAAAAAGAAGAGATTCCCTTGGACTATATGCCACCAGAACAGGCAGCCAGTGAATTCACAGATCAGGTGAGCATGGGCGCTGATTATCGCTACCGATTGTACTATGACTTAGAGAGCGATTCGGTCATTGCTTTTCACGAGAAAAGAGACTGGGATCTGGCCTTCAGTACAAGCGGAGATGGCTTGATTAGATTGAATACCAGCAAATTCATGTCGGTATACAAAACAGGTTCTACGGATATCGCTACGCAAGTGAATTTTCAAGGGAATGGACCTAAGTATGATACCAGCGATGGAGCTGAAGAAGGGACAGCCATTGGAACATTAGAGGCTGGCCGCGTTTATATCGTGGATAGGGGATATGATGAGACAGGAGCCGCCTTGGGTTTTGTGCGGTTTAGTTTTGAATCCATCAGCAGCGATTCCTATCTGATAAATTACGGGCCACTGGGACAAAGCAGTTTCGCTGAGGCCACTGTACCGCGTGATAACAGTGTGAATCAGGTCATGTTCTCTTTTGATACAGGCGTAGAATTCTTGGAGCCCCCGAAAGAGACTTGGGACCTGCTCTTCACGCATTATACCTATTACTTCGTGAATGAGGATTTACAATACCTCGTATCGGGAGCCTTGTTGAATCCCTATCAGGTGACAGCTGCTAAGGTCACTGATCAGAGTTATGCGGCAATGGATCTTGGAATAGCTTCTTCCTATGAATTCAAAACGGAGAGTGATGTTATTGGATATGATTGGAAGGCATTTGACCTAGAGAATGGCACCTATAATGTCATGGATAATCTCTATTTGATTCAAACCTCAGAAGCGAATGTATATAAGTTCAGTTTCACTGGATTTTATGATCCAATGGGTGCTCAAGGCGCACCTATCTTTAAGGCTACGCTGCTGCATTAGAGGAGCAGAGTTGATTGAGGTTGATTCCCATTCGCTCTCGCACACCCCTGACCCCTAAAAGAGGCCTTGCGCAAGGACGTTTTGATTCCCATTTAAATTTTCATTCTCCTTTCCTTGTCTCCCTTCGGAGGGAGTACCTCAGAGCGGATTAGCGATGAGGGGAGGGAGGAATGGTGTGTGGTTTCAAAGAAAATCGTCCGATGGGGTCTGTGACCCCTGTCCTATTGCCAAAATAATTGTTCTCAGTTCCTTGATAGATTCATATTAAATCAGGTTAGGGGTCAGAGACCCCGTTGAGTCTTCATCAATCTTACATATACTTTAGCTTGGGACATCTCTCATTGTTGTATTGCAGATTGACCCAGGCCTGATGCGGCTGTAATGGATAGCCCGCTTGGGCGCCCAAACAGGTAATGTTTTGGAATTTTTAGAGGGGAATAGAACAATGTTTTCAAGCATAGATTTCCTCCTTCCTATCCTTTTTCAGCTCATTTCTCTGCCAAAAGGTCTGAAATGTTGAAAAAAGTCCATTTCTGCCCTTAAAACCGATTCTAAGACCGTAGATAAGCCCTATCTTTGGGAGCTTAGAAAATTACCAAGGAATTGAACGAGAGTATGAGTGAGACTAAGAATTATTCAGCGGATAGTATACAGGCCCTAGAGGGCATGGAGCACGTTCGCAAGCGTCCTTCGATGTACATCGGGGATGTAGGACTGAGAGGACTTCATCACCTAGTATATGAGGTGGTAGATAACTCCATAGATGAGGCTATGGCTGGTCATTGTGACCGCATAGATGTGGAGATGCTTGAAGGAGATGGTATACGCGTTGCCGATAACGGTCGTGGTATCCCTGTAGATATGCACGCCAAAGAAGGTGTTTCGGCTCTCCAAGTCGTTATGACCAAGATAGGTGCAGGTGGAAAATTCGATAAGGATTCCTACAAGGTTTCTGGTGGATTACACGGTGTGGGTGTTTCTGTAGTGAATGCTCTTTCTAGACAACTAAAAGCTACGGTATACCGTGACGGAAAAATTTATCAGCAAGAGTATCAGCGTGGTGTATCTGAGTATCCGGTTAAGGAAGTAGGTGAAGAAGACAAGCGTGGAACGACTGTAGAGTTCTTCCCAGACCCTGAAATTTTTCATGAGATGGAATTCAACTACGAGACGCTGAGTAAGCGTATGCGTGAGTTGTCCTTCTTGAATAAAGGAATCACCATGACCATCATAGACAGACGTTCTGTGGATGAGAAAGGGGAGCATCCTCAAGAAATTTTTAAGTCAGAGAGAGGTCTTGCTGAATTCGTGGAGTATCTTGATGGTAACAGAGAGAGACTGATTTCCAACGTAATCAGCATGGAGACTGTAAATGGTGAAGTTCCTGTGGAGGTCGCCATGATCTACAATACTTCGTTCTCTGAGAATCTATTTGCCTATGTGAACAACATCAATACCCATGAAGGGGGAACTCACTTAGCAGGATTCAGAAGAGGATTGACCAATACTTTAAAGAAATACGCGGAAGAGAGCGGTATGCTTTCTAAGCTAAAATTCGAGATTTCTGGTGATGATTTCCGTGAGGGATTGACGGCCGTAATCTCTGTGAAGGTTCAAGAACCACAGTTCGAAGGACAAACCAAGACTAAGCTGGGTAACCGTGAGGTGACTGCGCCTGTGAGTCAGGCGGTGAGCGAGATGCTTACCAATTACTTGGAAGAGAACCCAAGTGATGCTAGAGCCATTGTTCAGAAGGTAATTCTAGCAGCTACAGCGCGTCATGCTGCACGTAAGGCGCGTGAGATGGTGCAGCGTAAGAATGTATTGACAGGAGGAGGACTTCCTGGGAAACTGAGCGACTGCTCTGACCGTGATCCACATAACTGTGAGGTGTACCTAGTCGAGGGAGACTCGGCAGGAGGCACGGCCAAGCAAGGGCGTGACCGTTTTTTCCAAGCTATCCTTCCACTTCGTGGTAAGATTCTGAACGTGGAAAAAGCCATGCCACATAGGATCTTTGATAATGAGGAGATTAAGAATATTTATACCGCTCTTGGAGTACGTATTGGAACAGAGGAAGACAGCAAAGCGCTTGATATCTCTAAGCTCCGTTATCACAAGGTCATCATAATGTGTGATGCGGATGTGGACGGAAGCCACATCCAAACTTTGATTATGACCTTCTTCTTCCGACATATGAAAGAATTGGTCGAGAACGGACATCTGTATATCGCTACTCCACCGCTTTATCTTTTGAAAAAAGGAAAGACAGAACGTTATGCATGGAGCGAGAAAGAACGTGAAACTATCATGGCCGAATTAAAAGGCACTACTGATGCTGCAGTAGGATTGCAGCGTTACAAGGGTCTTGGAGAGATGAATGCAGAGCAGTTATGGGACACCACCATGAACCCGAGCAATCGTACACTGCGCAGAGTATCTATAGACAGCGCAGTAGAAGCTGATCGTATCTTCTCCATGTTGATGGGGGATGAGGTGCCACCAAGAAGGGATTTCATTGAGCGCAACGCGAAGTATGCGAAGATTGATGCGTGATCATTGAATCTATTAAGAACTAAAAAACCCTCGGAGATTTCTCCGAGGGTTTTTTTATTGCAAAATTTCAATTTCAATTTCAATTGAGAAGTTATTCCACTTTCAAAATATAGTAGTTCTTCTTTCCTTTTTGAAGAAGCACATAGCTTCCGTTGATCAGGTCTTCTTGGCTCAAGGTCTTCTCCATATCCACACTTTCCTTATTCACAGATACGCTGTTTTCTTGCAATGCTCTGCGTGCTTCTCCATTGGATTTAAGGAAACCAGTTTTGCCTGATAATGCATCTATGATACCCAGGCCTTCCTGAAGCTCAGCTTTGCTGATCACTGCCTGCGGCACGCCATCAAAGATGGACAGGAAGGTGCGTTCATCCACTTTCCTCAAGTCCTCAGCAGTGCTCTTTCCAAACAAGATTCCTGATGCAGCTACAGCCTTATCGAATTCTTCACGTCCATGAACTAAGCAGGTCACTTCCTCTGCGATTTTCTTTTGCAAAAGACGCAACTGAGGCGCTTCATCATGCTCTTTTTCTAGTGCTTCTATAGTGGCTCTGTCAAGCAGTGTGAAGACACGTATGTAGTTCTTCGCATCTTCATCAGAGCTATTGAACCAATATTGATAAAACTGATACGGACTGGTCTTATCGGCATCCAACCATACATTGCCACCCTCTGATTTTCCGAACTTGCTGCCGTCCGCTTTTCTAATCAATGGAGCCGTAAGTGCAAATGCTTCTCCACCTACTTTTCTACGAATGAATTCTGTACCGGTAGTGATATTTCCCCATTGGTCGCTTCCGCCCATTTGCAATTTCACAGCCTTATTTTCATAGAGCCAATAGAAATCATAGCCCTGTATTAACTGATAACTGAACTCAGTAAAAGACATTCCAGTTTCCAAGCGTGACTTCACAGAGTCCTTGGCCATCATATAATTCACGGAAATGTGCTTTCCCGCATCCCGAATGAAATCCAAGAAACTTATATTCTTGAACCAATCGTGATTATTTACCACCTCGGCCGAATTCGGCTGATCATTGAACTCAAGAAATTTCTCTAATTGTTTTTTCTGACAATCCAGATTATGCTGAATATCCTCTAAAGAAAGCAACTGACGCTCGGCAGTTTTTCCTGAAGGATCTCCTACCATTCCGGTAGCTCCTCCTACCAATGCAAAAGGCTTATGGCCACAGCGTTGTAAGTGTACAAGGAGCATCACAGGAACCAGATTGCCTATATGCAAGCTATCAGCTGTAGGGTCGAAGCCCACGTATCCTGCGGTCATCTCCTTCATCAATTGCTCCTCAGTACCGGGCATCATATCATGGATGAGGCCTCTCCAACGCAATTCTTCTACCAGATTCTTCATAAGTGCCAAAGATAGGCCCTCAATATTGTTACCGCCAAGGATAAGGAGCCGTTCCTTTCACTTATTTTGTCCCTTCATTATACCTATGGAGAATACAGAGAACACATTGTCTTTCAAAGACACACAGACTGCCTTTGCCAGTAAGGATGACAAGGCATTGAAAAAGGCTTATTGGCTGTTCAAAATGGTTTCAAGACCTTGGCTGGTCAAGATAGCTAAGCACGCCACAGACATCGCTCTTAAGCTTCATCTTCCCATAGAAGGTTTAGTGAAGAAGACCATTTTCTCTCAGTTTGTAGGAGGAGAAACCGCCCAAGAAGCTGATGACAATACGGATGACCTAGCCGACTATGGCATAGGAACTATCCTTGATTTCTCAGTCGAAGGGAAGGAGGATGAGGAAGGATTTGATCGAAGCTTAAAAGAAATATTGAAGACAGTTGATATCTCAGCACAAACGGTGAATGTCCCTTTTTGTGTATTCAAACCCTCTGGAGTTGGGCCTTTTGGGCTATGGGTGAAGGCCAGTGCTGGATTGGAGTTGAACGCTAAGGAAATGATTCAATGGAAGGCGACTTTGGCCCGCATAGATAGCATCGCAGAACGTGCAGAAGCGAAAGGAACGCCCATTCTCATAGATGCGGAAGAAACGTGGATGCAAGATGGCGCAGATCAAATGGTAGAGCTGCTCATGACGCGTCATAATACGAAGCAAGCTATCATTTATCATACATTGCAGATGTACCGACATGATCGTTTGGCGTATCTGAAAAGACTTCATGAACGGGCTGAACGTGAAGGCTGGATACTTGCTGTGAAACTGGTACGTGGGGCGTATATGGAAAAAGAACGCGATAGGGCAGAGGAGCGAGGTTACCCGGATCCCATACAAAAAGACAAAGCTTCTACAGATAGAGATTTCAATGCTGCATTGGAATTCTGTATTTCTCACCTAGATCGTATTCACTTCATGTGCGGAACACATAATGAGGATAGTTCTATGCGTTTAGTAGACTTGATGCACGAGAAGAAGATAGCTCCTGAAGACAAGCGCATCTACTTTGCACAATTATATGGTATGAGTGATCATATCTCCTATAACCTGGCTGCATCAGGATATAATGTCGCGAAGTATGTGCCGTATGGCCCCGTAAGAGAGGTTATGCCGTACTTGATTCGCAGAGCACAAGAAAACACCTCAGCTGCTGGTCAGACAGGACGTGAACTCTCGCTAATCATGCAAGAGATGAAGCGAAGGAAGGGGAATTAAGATCTTTTTCAATAGTAGAATCCATATCCTATACTATTCCCGCCTCTTAAGATGGGAAACCATTGATTAGAGATGTCATCCCCCGCTGAATTCTCGTTGGAATCAGCCTCAATACTCTCTATGACAGTTCCCAATAAGAAAATCTGTACTTCAGCATCATCTCTGAACTCTTCAATGTTTTTTTTAATCGTAACGAAGTCTTCCGCATCCAGGTGATTATCCTTCGTTATAAGATGAATATCACCACTGGCCATTCCGAAACCTGCATTGATGTCCATATACACTTGGTTGACCAAAGCTAATTGTCGGCCTAACGCCAGTCCACCTCCGAAAGCTTTGGCGCAGCCATCAACGTGCGCTCTAATACCTGCTCCATCTTTCGTCTAATCGTAAGGTACGTGTACTCAAAATTGTAATAACGAGTAAAGAGCTCCATATAGAATCCGGTCATAGATGAGCTTTGATAAACTCGGAAATAAGGATTCATAAAAAAGCCCTTTGGCTCTATATCCCCCGTATATGTTTGGTTCTCTCTGTCACGTTCTCTGATGGCATTAACATTAAACGCGCTAGGAAGCTTATATCCTCCTAACAGTCCAACACTGATGTTGTTGCCGGTCTTGTATTCGTAGTTAGTATTTATCGAGTACATAGACCATCCGACAAGGTTAGTCTTCACAATATGTTTAGGGCTAAAGGCAGCAGATATTATAGCACGTTCTCCTAAATTTTGCGCTGACAGCAGTCCAATCTAGAGTACGCACACTCCAATGAGAAATGTTAACCTCATGGTTGGTTGGGCAAGAAATCAACATAAGGCAAGGAAATTTTGAAGGATTATCGGCACATTTTACCCACTTAGTATGTATAAATGGAATATTCAAAGTGTCTAATCGAAGGACTTGAACAGCTCAGTTTTGTCGTGTAAGGCTTATTAGAGCTTCATACACCTTGCGCACGGGAAGTCCCATCACATTATAATAGCACCCATCTAATCGTTCAATTCCGATGTAACCTATCCAATCCTGGACGCCATAGGCTCCTGCTTTATCTAAAGGGCTATAATTAGCAACGTAATATTCAATCTCTGCTCTGCTGAAATTCCTGAATTCTACTGCAGTCTCATCAGAGAAAACGTTGCTTCCTTCACTTGTGCGAATCGTAACTCCTGTATAGACATAGTGCGTCTTTCCTGACAGAGAGGAAAGCATTTCTATGGCTTCAGCTGTATCTTTTGGCTTATTGATCGGCTTGCCTTCAGACCACACTATAGTATCAGCTGTGATAAGTATTGTTAATGGATCTAGCTCACCGAAGACCAATGATTTCATCAATGAAATGTGTTCTGGAATTCCCGCCTCACTTAAGTGTCCAGGCCAGGATTCATCCGTATTCTGAGTCTTGACCTCGAAGTCTAGGTCTAGGCCTTTTAAGAGGTTTTGTCTCCTAGGTGACTGTGATCCCAATATGACTTTTCGAGAGGATAGTACTTTTCTTAACATGCCTCAAAGGAAATGAAAGAATAGACTGCTTCCCAATCCAGCTAGCATAGCGCACTTTAAAAATCGAGCACAGCTTCGGAAGGATTCTTTATCATGAGCCTTGAAAAGACTGATGAAAACGAAGACCAATGGCACAAAGAAAAGCAAGGAAAAAAATGTCAAAAGTGGTATTCTCGGAAGCATAACGCTGAGTTCGGTAAGCACTTTAACTTCTATTCCTATCACGAGAAGACCAATTACGGTTACTATCCCTTTGGTCCACGAGATTCCCATCACTACTGGAAACGTCCTGTACCCATGCCGCGAATCTCCATCCATGTCTTCTAGATCCTTTACTAGTTCTCTCATGAAGGTCAATAGAAATGCCTGTATAGCGTAAAAAATCAATCCATGCATGGCCAATGCAGAAATGGGGGAAAAGCTCTGCTCATAAAGCAATATCAAGATGGGAATAAGGCCACAAAGCAAAGCGACTATAAAGTTCCCGATGAGCGGCTGCCGTTGCATATGCATGGAATAAAACCAAAGTGAGCCTGCAATAAATATGTGTATGCTCCAAAAGTGAAAAGCCTTCAAGAAAATCAATGAAATCATTCCAATTAAAAGACCACTCAAGGTCATTATGAAATAAAGGGACCATGCATTCTGAACACCAAGATCTCTGGGGATGGGATTTTTTCCAGCGCGATTGTGCGCATCCACTTCTACATCTTGAATGTCATTGATTACGTTTCCTCCCGCTGCTAGAAGAATGACTGATAAGGAGAGGAAAAAGTAAAGTCGCTTTGAGATATGCTCCTGCTCTGATTGCAAACTTGGAAAAGCCTCAATCAGAAATTGCATCCCGAAAAAAGTCAGAGCGATGATGGATATATTTTTAGGTCTGATGCTCTTCCAGATTCCTGTTCCTAAGCTCATTGTGGGTCTACGTCTATAATGGTTCGTATGGATCTATAGGGCTTCTCTGATGAGAATAAATCCGTAGTTTTTTGGATGCGTTCTTTCACTTTAATAACCGAGGCTTCTTTTTCTATTTTAATCAATATTTCCTTACGGTACTGGTCTTTGATACGTGCAATATATGGATACTGTGGACCCAGTAAACGCCCTCCTAGAAAACTAGTCAACCGTGCTGAAAGGTCATCTGCCGCATGGTCAATTAAGTCTTGATTCTTATGTCTGAGCGTGATTCTTATCAATCGAGTGAAAGGAGGATATTTGAATTCCTTTCTATCAACCAAGTCTCTGTCCATCAGTCGTTTATAGCTGTGTTCAATAACATTCTGAATGACCCAGTGATCAGGTTCCATAGTCTGAATAACTACTTTTCCTTGAACTCCTTTGGAATCTCTTCCTGCGCGACCTGCTACTTGTGTCATCATCTGATATGCTCGTTCATAAGCTCTGAAATCAGAATGGTTCATGAGTTGATCAGCATTTAGAATACCTACTAATGCAACATTGGCAAAGTCTAATCCCTTAGTTACCATCTGAGTACCCACAAGGATATCTACCTTATGTTGTTCGAATTCCTGAAGCAATTTAGCATGTGCATATTTCCCTCGTGTGGTATCTACATCCATTCTAGATACTTTGGCTTTGGGCAAAATCTGTTTCAACTCATCCTCAATCTTCTCCGTCCCGAAACCTATCATCTTCAAGTCCTTACTTCCGCATGAAGGACAATGTATAGGAGGGTCATGCACAGCAGCGCAGTAATGACATTTTAATTTATGTATGCCCCGGTGATATGTAAGCGTAACATCACATCTATTGCATTGGGGTTTCCAAGCGCATTGAAGGCATTGCCACAGGGGATTATATCCTCTTCTATTCTGAAAAAGAATAATCTGTTTTCCCGTATCCAAACACGCTTGCATTTCAGTTACCAGAACTGAGGAGAACATGGACTTCATGGTTTTGCGAGTGTATTCCTTCTTGATATCAGCAATGATGTAAGAGGGAAGTGGCGCATCTCCATAGCGCTCTTTTAGAATAACCTTGGCCATACGTCCTTCAGTGCACGCATTCAGGCTTTCAGCACTGGGAGTAGCTGAACCTAGGACTAAATTTGCTTTTTGGATTCTTCCCAGAATGAAGGCTGTGTCTCGGGCATGATAGCGTGGCGCAGGATCAAATTGCTTGAAACTGCTGTCATGTTCTTCATCGATTATGATTAAACCTAAATCTCTGAAAGGCAAGAAAAGAGCTGATCTAGCGCCAACGACTATCCTATGGTCATGGATTCCGGGTTGAACTAGGTTCTCCCATATCTCAGCTCGCTCGCTCTGGCTGTGATGACTGTGATATACTACTACCTGTTCCCCGAAGTGCTTCTGCAACCTCTGGATTAGTTGCGTAGTCAAGCCTATTTCAGGAACGAGGTATAAAACTTGTTTTCCACGGGCTAAGTATTCCTTGATTAAGCTCACATAGACCTCTGTTTTACCTGAGGAAGTCACTCCGTGCAGCAATGCAGCACCTTTTTCGGCTATACCTGCCTTTAGTTGTTCAAAGGCCTTTTCTTGGGCTGATGAAAGCTCTAGAACCTTACCTCGCTCTTTCAACGCATTCTTGACTCGTCCTACTTCATGCTCTGAGGCAATCAGGATTCCTTTGTCAAGCACAGCCTTTAAAACTGCCGCGCTAACATCACTTTTTTCTAATAATTCCTTCTTCAAGACAGGAATTTCTGATCCTGACCCATGTTTGCTCAAGGCCAAGAAACGGAGCAGAAGATTGACTTGCTGTGGTGCTCTTTTTTCAAGGCTCTGAAAAAGCTCATTCGTAGCCGCTTCATCGTACTGCTCAGAATTCCATTCAAGATAGGTGTCATAAATGGGGCGATAGCGGGTTTTGACCTCTTCTTGGAGCGAGATAACCCTACGATCCATAAGTGACTTGGCCATTCGGAATGCGGCTGCTTCACTTCCTAAGATAGCCTGAAGCTCGGCCATGTTCAATCGCTGGCGCTCCTTCAGGTGTCCCATGACCATGTGTTCAGTGCTATCTAATTCTAGATCCTCTTCTTGATCATCATAGCGCGTAATAACCGTCTCGCTATTCAATCGAAAGGCACCAGGCATGGCTGCTGACATAACCTCTCCGATATAGCACATGTAATATTCTGATATCCAGGACCATAACTGCAGTTGGGAAGCAAGGACAAGGACATGATCATCAAGTAAGTCAAGGATATATTTCGCTTGATATTCACGAGGTGCCTTGTCATGGATCTTACAAATTAGGGCAGCTTGAATCTTTCGCTTACCGAAAGGGACCAAGACTCTTCTGCCGATTTCCAAGTCCTTCTCCAAAGCCCTAGGAACCCTATAGGTAAAGGTTCCTGGAACATAGAGGGGGACAATCACGTCAACGAATATCGCTAGACTAGTGTCCTTAACCTCAGTCTTTGTGCTCATCTCTTGCTCTTTAAATCGCTGATTCATGGAAACTTTGTACGTGCTTGTTCGTTGAAAACATAAGTTGATAAATAAAGCGATTCTATGGCTCAATGACCTCATTGGACGTTAAATTCATCCAAAATATGTTCACGAAAATATGAGGTATCTCATTCTCCTATCACTCATTTTCCTTGTAGGTTGTCAGAATGCCGCGTCTGACGAGCAAAAAGACAAGGATACTCTTACTAAAGTCGATTCCCAAAAAGAAGGCGGATCTGACATTATCATGGTTGATGGTGCACTCTTTAGCATTCCTTCACCCGTGGAGGTTACTTTGTTCATCAAGAATAATGGCTCTGGATTCAGAGAAGACTTTCTTCTTAATCCAGGCTCTACCGATCAATATACGAGCAGTTCTCAGAAAGCACTGGCGCTCGGAGTATTCGGGGCTGAACTCGGCTACGTGAGTGTGTATGAGCAGAACGAGCGCTCGCTCAGCTATATGGGGGCAGCACGAAAACTCGCTGATGATATTGGAATGACTGGAGCGTTCAGTGAGAGCCTCGTAAGACGTTTTTCGAATAACATTGGAACACCTGATTCTTTGATGATCTTGGTCTCAGAGATCTATAAGGCCGGAGACATCTACTTGAAGAATAATGATAGGAATGATGTGGCAACATTGGTTCTTGCAGGAGGGTGGGTAGAATCTCTTTATATCACCTGCCTAGAGGCCGAGAAAGGAAATATCGCTTTCAAAAAGCGCATTGCAGAGCAGAAGACTAGTCTCCTAAGGTTGAACGAGCTTCTGAGTATATATCCTGATAACACTGCCATCCAAGAACTCAAGCCACAGTTTGATAAATTGATGGAGGACTTCAATTCGGTTAAGTCAGACTATGTGTTTAAACGTCCTGAAGTGATCCATGCAGAGCAACTAACTATCCTTAAAGGGGGTACAAATCATGAGATGGATGAGGCTACCTTTAAGAACATCATCGCTCACGTTAAAGAATTGAGAACAGCAATAACCAGAAACTGATATGAATTCAATGAAATTTTTACTGCTGTTTTTAGCATGTGTAGGAATGATAAACATGAATGCCCAATGTGATACTACGGTGACATTGTGCGAGAAATTCATGCCCACTAATTATGTGTCAGATGGTCAGACATATCGCGCTTTCCTCGTTAATGATGAAGTGGCAGAGTTCAGCACCACCTTCTTCGCGGGAGTAGATTATCGCATTGCAGTCATGTCAGGAACTGAGAAAGGCGAATTGGAATTCAGATTGCTAGATCAAGAAAGAAAACTGCTCTTCTCGAGTCAGGATTATGACCTAACTCCTTTCTGGAACTTTAGAGCTGAATCCACGCAGGATTGTGTCATAGAGGCACAATTGAGAAAAGATGGCGTAGGTTCTGGGTGCGCTGTCATATTGATTTCATTCTCTCGTTAAAAGAGACTTGAAAAGGCCATTAAACTATGAGCGAACGAATCCTCAAAGCACTGATGCAGCTCTTTGC
Organism: uncultured Flavobacteriales bacterium; assembly: GCA_937875855.1. Classification (GTDB taxonomy): domain Bacteria; phylum Bacteroidota; class Bacteroidia; order Flavobacteriales_D; family JABDKJ01; genus JABDLZ01. Next base: position 327 of record CALFHF010000154.1, on the reverse strand, counting down.
CATCGTTGCTTTCAACGATGGGGATACGGAGAGAGAGAAGCATAGCAGGACGCTGGTAGAACAGTTCCTAATGCTCATCTTGAGTCGATCTCTTGTTATAGACTATCTTAAGATTTATGATGAGTTCTTCGCTAGCCACCACGGGGTGAAAGAAGGAAAGCAGAGGAAAAGAACCTCTGTTAATTCAGTTAAGATACTTCGTATATGTTCCCAGATTAATGAAGAACTGACTCAAAGACAGAAGGTTATCGTGCTCATCTGGTTGCTAGAGTTTATCTATTTCAAAAGGGATGCGAGTGAACAAGAAGTTGAATTTCTCGATACTGT
>CALFHF010000153.1 GCA_937875855.1 uncultured Flavobacteriales bacterium | reverse complement strand
CACAAAAGTCTCAGAAATGTCTTGATCAGGCAGAGCAATCAAATCCTCAAGACCGAATTCAAAGAGTCTTTGAGTAAAGGAAATAGCCAAAATCTGCCCCGATTCAGAATAAACCATATTAGACAGATTCAATGCTGGAACGAGCTCTCCTAAACCAATCACTGTATGAGCCAAGGGAATCGCAAAAGCAGGGTCTAAACCTGGAAAGGTGGTGTCAGGGCCTATGTTCAGCTCTTCTTTGACGCAAGAAGCTAGAAGCACAGTTGCAATCAAAATTATAAAGACAGGATGTAGACTAAGCCGCATTGGATGAAGGTAATTGTTCTCCTTGTTCCTACGGAAATTATAAGTTAAAGTTCTGGCCTATATAGGAAGGCAAAAAAAGAGTCCTACCGATAAGGTAGGGCTCTTTTATACGATTAAGTGAGGATTTAAGCCTCTCCTTCCTTCTTGTCAGTTGGCGATTCAGCATCAGGTGCATCAGGAGCAGATTCTGCAACTGGAATTTGAGGAGCGTCTTCAGAAACAGCTTCAGAAGCAGGAGCTTCAGCAACAGGTTCCACTTCAGCAACAGGTTCCGCTTCAGCAACAGGTTCCACTTCAGCAACAGGTTCCGCTTCAGCAACAGGTTCCACTTCAGCAACAGGTTCCGCTTCAGCTGGAGCAGCTTCTACACTAGGCTCAATAAAAGGAGTCTGTTTAGCTAGGATATCAGCAGCTCTTGCATCACTCAGCTTAGTCTCAGCCTTCTTACGATCCGCAGCATCAGTATCAAATATCTTCTGAAGACCATCTCTTTTCGCTTGAATTCTTCCTTCTTTCTCATCCATCCAAGCTTGGAACTTTGCTTCCACTTGATCTTCAGTAAGCGCACCCTTCTTCACACCGTTGATAAGGTGATTCTTGTACAATACACCTTTGTAAGCAAGGATAGAACGAGCTGTATCGCTAGGCTGAGCTCCAGTCTGAAGCCAATGTATAGAACGATCGAAATCTAGATTGATAGTAGCAGGATTGGTGTTCGGGTTATAATCTCCGACACGCTCAATAATTTTTCCGTCACGCTTTGACTTCTGGTCAGCAATGACAATGTGGTAGTATGCGAAACGCTTCTTACCGTATCTCTGTAAACGAATTCTAGTAGACATGTTAATTGTTTTAGAAGGGTCCTAAACCCAGTTAATTAATTTTTAGGGCCGCAAAGGTGGGATAATTATATGAAAAAGGAAAGTCTTTGTAGCAGTTTTATTCTCGAAATCAAATCTTCAATCCCAGCTCATAGCCTTCTCGTATAGCTCTTGCCGCGTCTATTCCGCTTGCATTCAATGCTCCGCCTATGATGTGGGCCGTGATTCCTTTCTCTTTCAATGTAGCTTCAAGTCCACGAACTGACTCCTGACCTGCACAGAGAACAACTGTATCTACCTTCAGCGTCTTGGGTTCCCCATGCTGAATAATATGAAGCCCTTCATCGTCAATATGCTGGTACTCTAAATCAGAAAATTGATGGACTCCGAGCTTCTTAAGGGTTTCTCTATGAATCCAGCCCGTTGTTTTTCCAAGGTCTTTCCCTGCTTTACCAGAACTTCTTTTAAGCAAATTCAATGTTCTAGTGGCATGAACGCTCTTGTTCTCTGACAATCCGCCTCTGCTTTCTTTATCTCTTGTCAAGCCCCAGAATTGCTCGAATTCTTCTTGATTCATTGCTGGATGTCCTAAAAATGCAGCCATGTCGAATCCTATTCCGCCAGCACCTATGATGGCTACGTTCTCACCGACTTCAGCATCTCCGCGCAAGACTTGCGCGTAATCGAAGACATTAGGTCTTTCTTTTCCTTTGATGTTTGGAATTCTTGGCTTCACTCCTGTTGCCAGGATAATCTCATCAAATCCGGCAGCTTTGCTTTCATCAAAAGCAGTGTTCAGATGAACTTCTACTCCCGTTAAAGTGAGCATGGTTCTGTAATAACGCAGCGTCTCCCTAAACTCCTCTTTACCTGGAATCTTACTGGCAAACAGAAATTGTCCTCCAGCTTCTTTGTTCTTTTCAAAAAGACTGACCTTGTGCCCGCGTTTTGCGAGTGTGATAGCACAAGTCATTCCTGATGGCCCCGCCCCTATCACCGCAATGTTCTTCTTTGTTTCAGTCATTTTTTCCTCATAGACTGTTTCATTGCACGCTCTTGGATTGACCAAGCAAGAAGCCACTTTATGCTCAAAAACATGATCTAAACAAGACTGGTTACACGCAATGCAGGTATTGACTTCAGCTTCCCTTCCTACCCTTGATTTCTTGACTAAATGCGAGTCAGCAAGAAATGGCCTGGCCATAGAGACCATGTCGGCACAGCCTTCCGCGAGCACTTTCTCAGCTGTGACGGCATTGTTAATCCTATTGGTTGTAATCAACGGAATAGTGACTTCGCCCATCATGCGTTTAGTAACCCAAGTAAACTCAGCCCTAGGAACCATAGTAGCTATGGTAGGAATGCGAGTTTCATGCCAACCAATTCCTGTGTTGATCACGCTGGCACCAGCCTCTTCAACCCATTTAGCCAGTTGAACAATCTCTTCCCATGTACTTCCATTGTCAACCAGATCAAGCATGCTCAATCTGTAAATGATGATAGGATCAGGACCTAACCGTTCTCTAGTCTGACGAATGATCTCCAGAGGAAAGCGAACTCTATTTTCATAAGAACCTCCCCAATCGTCTGCTCTCTTATTGGTACGGGTGGCGATGAATTGATTGATCAAATAACCTTCAGAGCCCATAATCTCTACCCCATCATAACCTGCATCTTGCGCATAGGATGCACATTCCACGAAATCTGTAATGGTAGATTCAATTTTTCTTGGACTTAATTCGCTGGGGGTAAATGGAGAAATAGGAGACCTCAATTTGCTGGGGGCCACTCCAAAGGGATGGTAAGCATAGCGGCCTGTGTGCAAAATCTGCATACATATATGACCTCCTTCAGCATGAACTGCTTGCGTGATAGGCATGTGTTTCTTTGCCTCTCGGCTACTCGCCAACCGCGCTCCGAAGGGTGCAACCCAACCCGCCCGATTAGGTGCTATTCCTCCTGTTACAATAAGCCCTGCCTCACCAGCAGCGCGCTCAGCATAGAAGCGAGCCATGCGCTCAAAGCCTTTCTTCTCTTCTTCGAGGCCAGTGTGCATGCTTCCCATGAGCACTCTGTTTCGAATCTCAACTCCTGAAAGCTTAAGAGGTCTGAATAGATGGGGGTATAAGGAATGGTTACTCACGTGTCTTTTAATTTAAGAGAAGGTGCCACGCCCCATTCTTTAACGGCAATCTTTCTATGCATAAAATCATAAGAAACAGAAACTGTATTCTCATTAACTGTACTTTCTATATAAGTGATGCTTGGAACAAGATCAACCTTGCTTAAA
>CALFHF010000152.1 GCA_937875855.1 uncultured Flavobacteriales bacterium | reverse complement strand
GTGATTTGGAGCATGCGTTCTTCTATGGCTTCTTTCAATCTGATTTCAGAATTTCCTTGGTCTTCTAGTTTCATCGACTGGGCTGTTCTGAGTACAATTTCCTTTGCCAATGCTCTCGCTTTTCGCTCTATCAATGAATGTAGTGTGCCATCCTTTGGCGCTAATCCATACACTAACTCCATGTCTAGCGCATGAGCTGCTTCCCTGAGTGCTCTCAAAGTGATGCTTCCCTCCTGTTCCCTCTTTTCTATTTCCATGGCGCTTTGCTTAGTAATAGAGAGTCTCTTCGCCATCTGTTTCAGTGTCATTCCAAGGCTAGTGCGAACAGCTTTTATCCAGCCTATGGGAGGTTGGGCCACTTTTTCTGCGGCTGCGAATTCACTTAGTTTTGCCTCTAAATGAGTAATCTGTAGTTTCTTATTCTTCTTCATGGTAAGGTATTAGCCTGACTAATATGCAGCAAATATAAGGCTATATCCTGACTTATGCTTAATTATTGTCAGATTATGCCCTGACTAAACAAGATGTATTGTAAGGCTATTGCCTGATTATATAAACTAAACTATAGGGGAATGGAGCTGCGAGTAGGTCTATTTCTAACCCTCCTTATTCGCTAATTGACCACAGGCGGCATCTATGTCCTTGCCTCTGCTTCTTCGCACCTTGGCTATAACGCCTCGGTCTTCCAAGTATGCAGCGAAGGCATCTACCTTATCTTGATCCGCTTTCTTGAATGGCGTGCCTTCCACGTCATTATATTCTATGATGTTCACCTTACTAGGAACCTTTCTGCAGAAGTTCAACAGGTCTTTTGCGTCATCTATAGAGTCATTGAAATCCTTAAAGATGATATACTCAAAGGTTACTGCTTGCTGAGTCTTAGTATAGTAGTAATTCAGCGCTTCAGCTAAGACCTCGAGGTTGTTGCTCTCGTTGATGGCCATGATGCTGTTACGCTTCTCATCATTGGCCGCATGAAGACTCAAGGCCAGCTTCACCCTGCTCCCGTCATCGCCCATCTGCTTAATCTGCTTCGCAATACCTGCAGTAGAGATGGTGATGCGCTTAGCAGCCATGTGTAAGCCTTCTTCTTGAGTTATCTTAGCCACGCTCTCCATCGTGTTCTTATAGTTTAGGAGCGGCTCTCCCATCCCCATGTACACGATGTTCGTAAGGCCTTTTCCGTATTCAGCTTTCGCTTCTTCGTTAATCACGGCCACCTGGTCATAGATCTCGCTATAGGCCAAGTTCCTCATGCGTTTCAGTTTTCCCGTAGCGCAGAATTCACAGGCTAGACTGCACCCCACTTGGGTGGATATACATGCAGTAAGTCTCTTCGCTGTAGGAATAAGAACTCCTTCGACCATGTTCCCATCAGAGAGTTTGAAGGCATACTTTATAGTGCCATCTGTGCTTTTCTGACGTGTATGAACGCTGAGTTCGTGAAACATAAAATGCTCCTCGAGGGTGCCGCGTAGCTCCTTGGACAAGTTGCTCATGTCCTCGAAGGAATGCGCAGCTTTCTGCCAAAGCCATTGATAGACTTGATCAGCACGGTATTTGGCTTGACCTATAGAAAGAAAGTACTCCCTCAGCTCATCCGCGGTGAGGCTTCGTATGTCTTTCTTATTGGTCATGATCCATAGGCTTCCTTTAGATGATCAACATCGCGTCTCCGTAAGACAGGAAGCGATATCCTTCTTTAAGTGCCACTTTGTATGCGTTCATGATATGGTCGTATCCACCAAAGGCAGAGACCATCATCAAGAGCGTGCTCTCTGGCATGTGGAAGTTCGTCACCATGCAATCAGCAATAGAGAACTCATACGGTGGATAGATGAACTTATTCGTCCATCCTTCATATGGCTTAAGGCGCTGATCCGTGCTCACTGAAGATTCAATGGTACGCATGGCCGTGGTGCCAATAGCACATATTCTGCGCTTCTCATCCTTGGCTTTAGAAACCATCTCAGCAGAAGCAAGAGGGATGTGGATCTGCTCTGAATCCATCTTGTGCTTCGTAATATCTTCTACCTCCACTGGACGGAATGTTCCTAGTCCAACATGAAGTGTTACTTCAGCGAAATTAATTCCCTTAATCTCTAATCTCTTCATCAGCTCTCTGCTGAAGTGCAGACCTGCTGTTGGCGCTGCTACTGCTCCTTCTACCTTAGAATAGATAGTCTGGTAACGATCCTTGTCAGATTCTTCAGACTCTCTTCCTATGTAACGCGGAATAGGCATCTCACCGAAGCTGAAAAGCTTAGCCTTAAATTCTTCATATGGACCATCAAACAAGAAACGTAGGGTACGTCCACGTGATGTGGTGTTGTCAATGACCTCAGCCACCAACTCATTGTCCTCATCTCCGAAATAGAGCTTATTCCCAATACGGATCTTACGCGCTGGATCCACCAAAACATCCCATAACAGGCTGTCTCTGTTCAATTCTCTAAGCAAGAAGACTTCAATCTTAGCACCGGTCTTTTCCTTATTCCCGTACATACGAGCTGGGAAAACCTTGGTGTTATTCATGATCATTACATCATCTTCCTTGAAGTAATCCAAGATGTCCTTGAACATCTTATGCTCGATTTTTCCATCTTTCTTATGGAGTACCATCAACTTGGACTCATCCCTGTTCTCCGTAGGGTATGACGCGATTGCGGTCTTAGGAAGCTTGTATTTGAACTGTGATAACTTCATGAAATCTTGTTAATAGGGTTCTAAAAGAGCGGGCGCGAATTTACAGTTATCCTTGAGGATAATCAAATCGACTTAAACGCTCTCTAATTTCAAGGCTTCTTGGACGTCAGCTATGCTCAGGGCATCCTCCACATTATATTCCCCACTTGCCGTTCTTCTCAAGGCACTCAGATAGGCTCCTGAATTCAAAGACTGTCCTATATCATTGGCCAAGGAGCGTATATAGGTTCCTTTACTGCAGACTACTCTGAAGTCTATTTCTGGCAATCTAAAAGCGGTTAATTCGAAGGTAGCTACCTCGACCATGGCCTTTGGAACCTTTACTTCTTTTCCTGCTCTGGCCAAGTCATATGCCCTTTTTCCTTGGATCTGCTTGGCTGAATAAATAGGAGGCCTCTGTAAAATCTCTCCAATAAAGGTCTTCATGGCCTCCTCAACCTGAGCTTCAGTGATGTGGTCAAACGGAAACTCCGCCTCTATCTCGGTCTCCATGTCAAAGGATGGTCGGGTTGCACCTAAGGTGATAGTGCCTGTGTATTCCTTCTGCTGATCCATAAACTCTGTGATGCGCTTGGTGGCTTTTCCTGCGCAGAGGATGAGCAGGCCGCTTGCTAAGGGGTCCAGAGTTCCTGTGTGGCCTACCTTGAAACGCTTCACTGTATTAAACCTAGAAAGAACACCTCGCACTTTCGCTACCACATTGAATGAAGTCCAAGTTAGGGGTTTATCCATAAGAAAAACTACTCCCGCTTTATGATCCATAGCGCGGAGTTCGTGAAGATTAGCCTTAGTAATGATCATGCCAATGCCCAGATGATGGCTATGGTGCCTATGAGGAAGCAGTATATGCTGAACCAGCTCAGCTTGCTTTTCTTGACCAGCGAAATCATCCAAGTACACGCCACTAGACCTGTGATGAAGGCTGCAATAAATCCTATTCCCAGTGGCATAAGTTCTACTGAATCACCGCTGAATTCACCATCCATAAGGTCTTTGGCCATTTTTCCCAGAATCAATGGAACCACCATTAAGAAAGAGAATCGAGCTGCACGCTCACGGTCTATACCTAATAAGACACTGGTAGAAATGGTAGCGCCAGAGCGAGAGATGCCTGGGAGAATAGCGATGGCCTGCGAAACACCAATAATCAATGCTTCCTTGAATCCCGCTTTCTTATCTGTGTTTTTCGCTTTGTCTGCCAAGAATAAAAGCAGTCCTGTAACCAGCAGCATCAAGCCTACGAGGAGAATGTTGCTGTCAAAAAGTGCGTCTATCTGATCCTCGAAGAATAAGCCAATGAAGGCTGCCGGAATCATGGAAACAATGATTTTAAGGCTGAAGAGTAATTCCTCATTCTGCTTGAAGGCGAAGAGGCCTTTCAAGATGACTCCAATGTCTTTTCTGAAGACAACTATAGTGCTCAAGGCTGTGGCCGCATGCAAGGTCACGGTCATTAATATGCCGCCATCCTCTTGCTCATTCCCGAAAATAGCTTTCGCGATTTCAAGATGTCCGCTGCTGCTGACTGGCAGAAATTCTGTGAGTCCCTGGATGATTCCAAGGATAATCGCTTCTAGAATACCCATTGATTAAGCCTTTGGCTTTTTCAGAATTGCGTAGACGATGAAGATATACCCCGCCATCACGGTCAGAGGCGCAATCGTGATTCTACGTGCGCTGAAAATCTCTTTATTGAACACATTAGGGTCATCACTCCCTCCTCCCATCATGAGGATGAATCCAATCAGAACCACCACACAACCGATGATCATCAGCCTGTAATTCTGCTTGTCTAATGAGAAAATAGATTTTTCCTTAGCGTCTTCCATGGGTTCAATATAAGTCGTCCAGCTTCATGCGAATGTACCTGTTCACAGCGAAGAAGGTGGATATGAATGCGATGAATATGCCTAACAGTACGGTAAGGCCAAAAAGTTTAGCGAAGATGACCATGTCCTGGAACTGCAGGAATTCTGGAATCTCGTTGCGCAAGAAATACAATAGTCCAACGAGCATTCCCATGGCGATGAGACCAGCCAAAACTCCTTGTACGATTCCTTGCCAGAGGAAAGGTCGTTGAATGAAATTTCTATTGGCTCCCACTAATTGCATACTGCGAATGATAAAGCGCTTGCTGTACATGGCTAGGCGAATAGTGTTATTAATCAATGCCACAGCAATCAAGAGAAGGAGTATGCTGAACCCAAGTAAGACCATGCTAATCTTCTTCATGTTCTCATTCACTTTAGCAATGAGGTCAGGGCTGTAGGCCACTTCTTTTACGTTAGCATTAGCCTGTAATTTCTGAACAATCCATTGAATGCTATCTGTGTGGGTATACGCAGCTTCAAGCTTTAAATCTATGGTAGCCGGAATAGGGTTTACTCCATCTAAAAACCCGATAAAATCTTCTCCTAACTCCTCTTGAAGTTCACGCGCTGCCTCTTCCTTCGTCTTCAGCAAGGCCGATTTCGTGTAGGCTGAAGCGTCTATGCTTTTCTTCAGTTTCGCTACATCTACCTCCTTCGCATTGTCCTTCAAATAGATCTGAAAACGAATGTTCTCTCGCACATGATCAGAGAGTTTTTGGGCATTGAGCATGATCAACCCTAGACTTCCGAGCATGAAAAGTACCAAGGCTATCCCCACCACTGTGGTCACATATGAACCACGCATTCTACGATTAGCTATCTTGTCTTTTCCTGTTGCCATAAGCGATGCCTGCGAAAATACATATTTAAGCACCCAGCTCTGGGGTGATGTGGTTAAGGCTTGTTAACGCCTGATTACTGAAAATCTTCTGTTGATTCTATTTCAATACCCATAGACTCTTAGGGCGAATCTTCACGCTTACCTCCGGCCCTACTTCAAAAGGTTCCCCGTCTACATGCGCGAAATTTGCGCTGTGCTTCACCGTGACTTCTTTGAATCCTATAGTCTGCACATGTGCTGATTGATCTAATGTCTTAGAGAAAAGCCGCAAGACCATCTCTGGAATCCTTCTCAGCTTAAGTTCACTGATGCAGACCAACTCTAATTGTCCATCTTGGAACTCGGCTAAGGGAGCTATGACTGCATTATTCCCGTATTGCGTAGTGTTAGCAAAGGCTAATACGAAGGTTTCTTTACGCTCTACCTGCCCTTCAATGCTGAATTCAAAGGGACTGAAACTTCCCCATTCTTTGATAATCAGATATCCATAACTCAGCATGCCGCGCAGTTTTCTGCGTTGAAACCTCTGCCCTATCAAGGCATCAAACCCCAGTCCAGCTATTCCTATAAAAGGCTTATTAGCGATTATCCCTGTGTCGATTAGGGCCTTGTCAAAGCAGTTTATTCTGGCCAGTGCCTTGCGGGTGTTCAATTCTACCCCCAGGCTTCGTGCTATTCCATTTCCGCTCCCTCCCGGGATGATTCCTAGGCATAAATCAGTGCCTATTAATCTGCTCCCTATCTCGTTGATAGACCCATCTCCTCCTATAGCCACCACGGCATGAAATTTCTGGTCCACGGCTTCTTGAGCAAGCTGAGCTGCGTGTCCTTCTCCTTTGGTATAACATAGGTCATACTCGAACCTGCTCTTATCCAGTTCCTCGTTCAAGATCCTGGGTAGCTTGTTCTTTTTTCCTATGCCCGAGAAGGGGTTCAAGATGAAGCGTATTTTAATCTTATTCTCCACCGCTGAGTTTATTATCAATCATGCGATTCGTGAATTGCTGTATGATGGCTTTAAGCTTGATGAGCAACTTCGTCTCCATCTCAGTATCCATGGTCGCTGTGGGGTCCATAACATCCTCGAAGCTCACAATATTCTCTCCGTCATACCGAATCATCAGGTTGTCTTTTCGGAGGAAATATACTTCGTTATGATACTCTACCGCCCAGTTCTCATCACTGCGGTATAAGCTCTTTCCAAAACCTATGAAGTTCTCTTTCAGCCCCAAATAATCTATCAGCGTAGGTTGTATGTCAATATGTTGAGCAATGCGGCACGAGGACTCAAAATTCTCTGATGGATCGTAGATGACAATGGGCACTGAATACGCGCCAAGCGGAGTTCTGAATGCGGGATTCTCCGTATTTGGTATATGATCAGCCGTGATGATGAATATGCTTCGCTTGAAGAAGTCATGCTGCTTTATATTGGCAAAGAAATCCTTCAATGCCTGATCTGAATACCTCACTGTCCTTCCTAGTCCATCTTCAAAGTCTGAATACTGTTCTTCTTGCCCCTCAGGAATAGCATACGGATGATGTGAGGAGATGCTGAAGATGGAAGCTATGAACGGCTCAGGCATGAGCTTGATTTTTTCGTAGGCAAAATTGAAAAATGGCCCATCGAATATTCCCCAGGCTCCGTCATAGTCCTTCTGGTCAGGATAGTCTTCCATGCCGTAGTATGTGTCAAAACCTGCAGATGCACAGAATGTATCAAAGGCCATAGAGCCAATGGTACAACCATGAAAAAAGCTGGAGCTATATCCGTGACGAGCTAATATCCTGGGGATACCATCAAGGCTGTTTCCTGCGTAGGAGGATGTGATGAATGGATCCTTCATCAACATAGGAAGGCCCGCCATGATAGATGGAAGCGCTTCTAATGATCTGCGCCCATTCGCATAGGTGAACTCAAAGGTCTGTGAAACCTGAGCTATGGAATCTATAAATGGAGTGAACTGAATTCCTTTCTCATTTCTTTGGCCAACATATTCAGTGCTGAAGCTTTCCATAATCAAGATGAAGACATTCTTCTTTTCTGAGATTCTTCCGGGCAAGTGATGAACTGGGGAGTAAATAATATCCAGTTCTTTTTCATCAAAATAGGTAGCCCTATCAAGGTGATCTTTTCCTACGGAGGAGATGATGGTAAAGGGTGTATTCAGAATAAGCGGCACGTCTTGTGGGCGTCCATAGGCCATAGCGCTTAGGTTGTTCATGGGCCTGAGCTGGAAGCCTCCTCTGAAGGTGAGAACGATAAGCCCAGCGAAGAGTATGACTGCCAAAGAGTGCCAGAGATAATGAGTCTTTTCTCCTGCTAACTGAGGGAATTCTGCACGCGTCACATAGCGGATCATTAAAAACGCTAGCGCCAAAAAAGCCAATAAAAGATACCAGTAATCAAGCAGATAATCGGGGAGTAGTTTTAAGAAATCATCTCCTAGAAGGATCATATCAAAGAACTCACTGGAAGAGCGCTGGGATGTGAATTTGAAATACTCCATATCGATGAGGTTCATGAGTATGCCTGGTAAATTGAGCAAGATCATAAGTGACAAAAGGAAACGTTGATACCCCTTCTTTCCTAACCAAGGATGCGGAACTAGACTCAATAAAATAAAGGGACTATTAATCAAGGCAATGGCGCTCAAGTCGAAGCGAAGGCCGCCTAAAAAGGCTTTTAACAATGCCGCTGACTCGAAATATGAATAGTTAGAAATTAAGAAAAGCACACGGCATAAGAAGTAGAGCAAGAGGATGAACCCTAGTCTCTTCAGGAGCAGAATGACATGATTCAATGTGTTTTTCAATGGGCTGAAGATAGTGCTTCGTGTTTTCAGAAGGCCCGGTAAGCCGTTATTTAGCGAAGGCTCAGTGCCCAGTCCTCCTTCTCCCGCATCACAGCGCTTTCTTCCTTGCTCTTATCTCCATAGCCCATCAGGTGCAGTAGGCCATGGGCCATCATGCGATGCAGCTCCTGTACACTTGTTATCTGAAGTTGCTCAGCATTCTCTTTGACCCTATCCACAGAGATGTATAATTCTCCTTTAATAATAGGGTGTTTAGAATAATCAAAGGTGATGATGTCGGTATAGAAATCATGTTGAAGATGCTCATTGTTCATTCTAAGCAGCTCTTCGTCAGAACAGAAATGAAGGGTGATTCGTGAAAGGATAAAGGATTCTTCAATGCATATGCGCTTGAACCACGTCTCTAGCATCTGAGCATGAAGGGATAGGGGTTCAATATCCATATAATGGATTTGAACTGCAGGAGCCATTACGATAGGGTCGCTACAGGAGCGGTGTGCTTGAACTTCAATTCAACACGTGATCCCGTCTCATCGAAAATAACTTCATCAGCTAGGTGTTGCATTAAGAACACTCCACGGCCATTCGGCATTTCTATGTTCTCTGGTGCAGTAGGGTCAGGAAGGTTCGCGTAATCGAATCCTGGGCCTTCGTCTTCTATGATAAAAGTGAGGTCAGTAGGAGTAGGAATAAAGGTGAGATGAACCGTCTTATCGGGGTTCCTTCTATTGCCATGCGTGATGGCGTTATTCACCGCCTCGGTCAGGGAGATAAGTATGTTTCCATAGTTCTCTTCTCCTACGCGGAATTCATCACAAATTTCATCCACCATACGTTCTACGATGTTGATGTTGTCTATTTGTGATGCAAATACTAGCTTTCTTTCTTCAAAGACCACGGCCATAATCAGTTCTTTACAGGTGCATCGAAATTAAGGAAATATTCATTGACCTTATTTCTATAATATGGCTTCAATGAAGGAGAGACTGTTCGTAAAAGCTCTACCTCTTTGGCTTTGGCCTTCTGATACTCGAAGAAGTTCTCAGGAGAGCTTAGTTCGTAGCTAAGGGCCTCGGTAGATTTTCTTTTGTTGTCTTGCTCTCGTTCTCGCTCGGCTTTCTCATTTTGCAAGAGGCGGGTCAAGATGTCTTGCTGTCGTTCCAAGGTCTTCTTGGTCACATTCATGTTCACCAAGTCCTTCTCGTTCTCCTCCATATCCTTCGCTATCTCCTTCAATTGGTTTCCATTTCCGCTCCCATCCTTGTTCATTTCTTGGGAGAGTCGTTCTAACTCTCTTCTTATTGCGCCTTGCTCAGCGGCTGTGCGGGCGAGCTCTTCACTCATCCCGAATCTTCCTGGCCCTGCCTTACCGCCAGGGTTCATTCCTTTCTGTAATTGCTCGATGCGATCAGAGAGTGCCTTCTGCATCTTACTCATATTTCCGTCCTTAGGTTTCCCTTTTCCTTTTCCTCCTGGCTTCTCACAGTTCCCTGATCCAGGCATAGAGTTAGCCATAGCCTGCATCATCTGTTGCAATGCTTCATCAAGTAGCAGTGCAAGATTATTTAGCGAAGTCATCACTAATTGTTGTTTCACCGAAGCCTCAGGAGTTCTGCGCTCGGCCAAATCAGCGATGGATCCATCCATGTTGGCATTGATGGCATTAATCTCCTTATTCACGATAGGCTGAATCTGGATTACACGCTTGCTCAATGCCCTCAAAGAGTCCTTGATGATCTCTGCATCGTCTTTTAATTTTCGCTGAGTCTTGGCATAGTCCAAGTACTTAGGGTCGCCCTGATCTACTCTTTTCAGGTTCTCCATCACTTCTTCTTGGTCAAAGGAGAGCTCAATGACGTTTTCAAGCAATGCACGCAACGCGTCTAAGTCTTCCTGCTGGGCTTCACTTCCTCCGCCACCGGCCATTGCGTCCATCATCTGGGACATCTGCTGCATCTTTTCAGAGGCTGATTTCTGACTTTCGCTGGCCTTTGAATTCTGCTTTTTCTCGAGCTGGTCGCTGCTCTCTTTCATGTCCTCCTTGATCTGCTCTTCCAAGCCCATCATGTCCATGTTATTCTTCTCTTCTAGTTCTTCATTGAGCTTCTCAAGCTCGTCCATCTCCTTCTGAACCTCATCGAATTCCTTATTCAACTCGTCCTGCTCCTTCTTCAGCTCTTCTTCGCTCTTCTCTTTGTTCTCCGTCTCTTTGGCAAGATCATCTTGCTTTTTCTGCAACTCATCCAGCTTCTCTTTAATCTGCTCAGCCTTCTGCTCAAACTCCATCTGCTTGAACAATTCCAGATTTCTGTCCAACTCAGCTTCTATGTCTTCATGGCTTAACTCCATCTTCTCTAGTTGCTCCCTGAGCTTGTCCTGATCCATTTCCTGCATCAGTTTTTCCATCTCACGGTACATCTGCTTCATCTCCTCGTTCAGTACCTGATTGAACAGTTCTTGAAGTTTCTGTTGCTTCTCCATAAGATTCTCATCCATGGTTTCATAGCGCTCCTTCTGCTGCATGCGCTCATCGTTCTGCTGCTGAATGTCCTGCACTTGATTCTCTAGCTTCTTCTGCTTTTCAAGGAGTTTTTCAATCTTCTTCTTGTCTTGCCAATCCAGCTCTTTCTTGTCCATCAAGTCGCGCTTGAGCTTCTCCACTTCTTTCTGAAGATCCTTTGCATCCTTGATGCTTTTCTCCATGTCTTTCTTGATGTCAGCGCTGGCTTGTTCTTCTTGCTGCTTCAACTCTTCAGAGCTTGGCGCCACATAAATCATCTTCTTGGATCTGGCTGACTTCGCGCCATGCACTCCGTCATTATCCCAGACCTCGAAGTAATATTCTACTTCATCACCTGCTTTGATGTTCAAGACGTCCATGCTCCATGCATGATAGAATCCTTGGGCAGTAGCTCCTCTGTCTAGACTTAATATTTTACTCTGTGGAGCGCTATTGGTCACCGAATCTTTTCGGTTGGTCAGCAAGCGATAGTTGAAGGCTAATTTGCTGAAGCCATAATCGTCCTTGATCTCCCCACGGAAATACAGATTGCGATCATTGGTGCTATCCGATTGTTCCTCCACCATGATCTCAGGATAGAGGTCAGGAATAACGTTAATGCTGTAACTGATGCTATCAGGAGCCGTCATGTAGTCGTTCTTCGTGCTGATGGTATATCTACCGCTGCTCATCAAGCGCTGTGTGAAGCTGAAGAGATCCTTGCTTGTGCCCTTCGTGCTGTAGCTGCTATCACCCAGGCTGATCATCAGTTCTTTCGTGTTCTCCGTGTCAAACTGCCATTTTACTTGCGTTCCTTGAGGTACGCTTAGGTCACCCGTATTGCGAAGCACCTCATCTTTCATACCCGTGTAATTAGGGTAGTCAAGTTCTACTTGGAAGCCTCTCAATATGGGTTTTGGAAGTACCTTAATCGTATACACCTTTGACCTAAAACCATCTGCTTCTAAGCTGAAGCTAATGTCTTCTTGAACGTTCTTGAGCTGATATTCGAAGTGCAGGGCGTCCTGCTTATCCATGCGGAACTTGTTGCCTTGGAACTCTATCTGAACATGGGGAGGAAAGGCTGCACCGCTTAATTCCACTTGAAGCTTTAAATCTGAACCTGAGGCTATGGACTCTTCTCCGTTTAACAAGTCAAACTTGAAGGGAGCTTCCGGAACGAATTCTTCTCCATACCTCACCAGGCGCTTCGTGCTGTCTCTGATTACGCTTGGCGCAGCGAAGAGGATGATGAGCAAGATGGCTAGTGGTGGAATAGCGTATTTCAGGTACTTCCTGTTCTCGCCAAGGTCAATGGCATTGTTGAAAGGAACAGGCCTAAGTTCATTGGCCTTCTGGTCAATGCTCGCTTCTATGAGTTCCTGGCTGGCTCCTGATGTTGCGCTTTGCTGGCGCAGTTGCAAGGTGTTCAAGAGTTTATCCTGAACCTCAGCAAAGTGTTTTCCTATGATAGCCGAGGCTTGTTCATAGCTGATTAATTTCCCAAGGTGATAGAGTTTCACTAAAGGCGTGACTATGAATCGTGCAATGATATACAGGCTGCTGAGCAAGAAAGACCAGAACAAGACCATACGCACCTTCGTGCCGAAATGACCGAAATACTCCATGAGGGAGAACAGGAGGAAGAAGAATCCAATGAGCGCAACAGTATAGAGTACACCACGCAGCACTAGGTTCTTATAGTACTTGCGGATAAAGCTATCCAGTTTCTCTATGAGTAAATCGTATCCTGAGGTCATTGTTTTCTGAGCGTGTAGGCCCTTTGTCTAACGTACAAAGTTCCTAAAAATGTGCAGCAAGAACCGTGCAGCTTTGCAATTTAAGAACAATGCAGGGTCAATGCTTGGAAATGTCGGCATTAACGTCAAAAGACTTGTTTAATGCTCAATGACCGTCTACTTCCTTGATTCTCTCCAATAAAACCTTCGCTAGCTTCTCATAACTCTCCAACGTCCAGCCAGCTACATGGGGAGAGAAGAGGGTTTTTTCTGAGGTACTTAGGGCTTTGAAGGCCTGGCTTTCTTCTGCCTTCAAGGCTAGGCTATGGTCTTCCTCTTCCAAGACGTCTAGGCAAGCGCCCAAGATTTTTCCTTGTGTTATTCCTTGTGCTATGGCTTCTGTGCTTGCTACTGCTCCTCGAGAGGCATTAACAAGATAGAAAGGGTTTTTCATTTCACGTATGAAATCTGCATTCAAGTAATGCTTTGTCTCTTCAGTTAATGGAACATGGAATGATATCACATCGCAGTGCTCTTCTAATTCTTGAAGAGTGGCGCTTTTTACTCCCTCCATGTTCACGGGCACATATTTATCAAAGGCGAGGATTTCGCAGCCGAACCCAGAGAGTTTTTTTGCCAATGACTTCCCTGTATGTCCAAATCCTATGATGCCGATTTTCCTTTTTCCAAGTTCTATTCCTCGGTGTGCTTCTCTTCTCCAAAGCCCTTTTCTCACCTCAGCATCTCCGCTTGAAATTTTGTTGAACAAGGCCAAGAGCATCCCTATCACATGCTCTCCTACGGCATCGGCATTCCCGCCAGCGGCATTGAAGGCGCTTATTCCCCTGCTCATGCAATAGGCTTCGTCTATGTTCTCCATACCCACACCTGAGCGCGCGATCCACTTCAGTTTTTCAGCGCTTTTTAAAAACTCATTATCCATGCGATACCTGCTGCGCAAGACTATTCCATGCACTGAAGGAAGCAGTTTCAACACTTCTGTTTCCTCCATTTTCTCAGCATGCAGGCATTCATAGCCCTTGGCTGTCAAGGTAGCGGACACTTGTGGATGTACTTCGTCTAGAAACAGAACCTTCATACTGCAAAGCTATATGGACAAAGGACATGCTCATGTTTTTGTCAATGCTTTCCTTAGATTATATTCAACCCCTGCATGAATAAGATAGACGTCATCACCACCTAAGCTGTGCGCATAGAGTATGAGCTCGCAGGAATTGGGGGTCGTATCTTGGCGTTTATAGTAGACTTAGCTGTCATGGGTGCTGTTATTTTCTTGGTGGCTTTCTTCCTTTGGCTCATCAACATCAATGCTGACTGGGTGTATCTGGTCACGCTTTTTCCCATCTTCATTTTCTATACGCCTTGCATGGAGTTCTTTAATAATGGACAGCCCGTGGGCAAAATGGCACTGATGCTCAAGGTGCTGCAAGCAGATGGAAAGCCCCCCGAACTCTTGGATATCATCATTCGCTGGGTATTCAGGTTCTTGGAAATATGGATGACACTTGGTTCCACGGTAGTGATCCTCGTCAGCTCAGGAGAACTGTCTCAGCGCTTGGGCGGTCGCCCTTCTAACACAAGGGTCGTGAGGCTCATGCTGTGCTGAGGGCTAGTCTTAAGTCAGCTCTTGGAAATAGAGCATAGAGAAAATTATACGCCTCATTTTGCGCAGGTGAGGCAGTAATCGGAAAAAGAAATGTTGGTGCTGAAATCCTGCTTGTACCGGTATTCTAAATTCAGAAACGAAGCCCAAAAAGAAGCCTTTTTAGAGGCGATAGACCGTGTGAAATTATTCACAGGGATTGATCCAGAGGAGATGAGTCCAGTGGCCTTTGTCAAGGTTCTGATTCAAGATTACGTGGTACTCACACGCTGAGCTTAATGAAGCTTTAAGACCTTTACTTCCCAGCTTTCTCCTGATGCGTTTTCAAAGCGTATAATCCACAGGCCATCACGCAGTCCTGACACATCGAGGCTCTGCGATTCATTCATTAATCTATCAAGCAGCAGACTTCCTTTTGCGTCTAGCACCTTAATTCGGCCTGAGAAGGTTTCTTCAAAGTTCAAGATATTTCGTGTGGGATTAGGGAAGACGTTGAACCCTCTTTTTTCCCGTTCTTCTAGACCAACAGTTCCTCCTGCGTTACTCGCATCAGGTGTGCTCGTGCTAAAATACACGAAGGGAAGTCCTCCATCCGTGATTCTTCCCCAAGAAACATCTGCCTCTAACATAGGATAGGTGATATAATCCATTCTGCGCAGGGATTGATTCTGGGGAGCGTAAATCGCGAGTTCTTCTCCGTTTGAGGAAAGTTTAAAATTCGTGTGAAGGACTCCTTCGCTTACATCATCATCAACCCAAACCAAGAGGAAATCTCCACCTGCCAGATACATGTCGGGTAGTTGCCATTTGTTCTTGCAATGCACATCATCAGTCAAGAATTTATTGCCCAGATAAACAGATGGAATTCCTGCGTTATAGATCTCCATCCAATCATCAAAACTGCCGCTTTCATCAGACAAGGTGCTGCTGTTCAGGGCCATGAGTTCATTGATAAAAAGTGGGCCGTTGCTCACATCATTCCAAACGCGTTTTGGTAAACATGGGCGCATCAAATCAGTTCCAGCTTGCGTGTAGATAAGTTGATATTCAAAATAAGGCGCGACAGTGCTGTGCTCGTAGCTATAAAATCCATTGCCCTGATCTGTCAAGGTCGTCTCGAAAAGAACTGAACCATTCTCAATGATTCTAAGTTTCATTTGATCCACGTTTCCCTCGGTCCATGCTCGTATCAAATAGCTTCCTTCTTGCAAAAGGCTATCTCTGTATTCCTTGATTACTTGGTGAGAAGAGAGTGGGTCAAGCTGCGTATTTACTGAGGCCACACGACCGGTTACGTACTCACCAATTCCCTGTGGAACATGGGCTCCCCAACCTTGATCTATGCTGTTTAAAAAATCATCATAGGTGAATCCATAATCATAGGTCATAAACTCATCAAGCTCTGCATAAGGTGCGATTAAGGACTGCACTTCATAGGCGTGAGCTACAATTCCACCTTCATTGAAATAGCTCGTAATAAAGTCTTGTAGGTAATTACTGTATTGCGCCCTGTATCGAGGAACGTTCATCATCCGATCAAAGAGTGGGCGATTTTCAAAATTATAGGTGTAGATATTTCGCTGTGCCCAATTCACCCCAAACCAATCTATCCCGAAGGTATTATCAGGGTCATAGATGAGATATTCCATGCGGCCTGTGCTGGGATTCTCATAGAGGTAATAGTTGTTCTTGTTCACGATGTATCCATCCCAATGCCCTAACAGCACTTCAGCAGCAGCCATTTTTAAGTAGTCATCAACATTCAAGATGCGATGGATTTCACATTCGAATTCAGCATCAGACCAGTTGTTCAATACCTGTATGAAATGCACGAAGGCGGAGTAGTCTTCTCGTTGCAGATTGGTCTTTAAGTCATAGGTTCTGTAGTCTCCAGAATAAAATTGATAGTCCTCTTGATCAGGGCCGAGATACGTCAAGTCGGCCGGCCAAAGGCATTTGAACAAGTTTCCTTCTTTGGGCCCAAAACGTTTCTTCACGAACTCTTCATCTATATGTTCTACGTTCAAATAAAGGCCCATATAGAAGTCATTGATATGGAGCTCTACATGGCTGGTCCTAGCTCCGGGAAGTCCTGCTGATCTGAGTAAATCCCACGAGAGTTTTGATCTAAGAATAGAGGGGTCATTATGCTCGCCATTCAGATTCATTTTTTCTAATCCGTGCAGCATTCCGCCTGCGGTGAATGTGTTGAAGGAAACCTTGAAACTCTTCTTGGCGCTCTGCAAAGAAGTGTTGCCTCGCAGTCTGAACCCTATGTTCATTATGCTCTCTGTGCCTGCTGAACTAGTATAGCTGAAATCTGCATCGAATTCATGTGTGCTCCCGTAATCTATGTCAGAGATCATGAGTAGGAAACTATCTTCAGGTAGCGTAATGTCAATGCGCGCGACCTCATCTTGAAGGAATAAAGGGCCGTTATCAGGTAGATTGACTTGGGCGTTTATTCCAAGACCACACAGAATCAACAAGACGAAAATAATCTGGCGCATAGGACAAAGTTAGCCAAAGCAGAAGCTGTATCCTTGTGCCATGGAGGCATTGAATCAAGAAGTCTTAGAAAAATTATGGGCCTGGTGCTCAGGTCAGGAGCGTTGCGCATCAGAACTTAGGCGTAAACTGAAACGATTGTTAGTCCCCGAGGAGCGCTTCGAGGACTATCATGATAGCCTGAAGAAGGATGCCTACATGAACGAGGAGCGCTTTGCAGAAGCATTCGCTTCAGGAAAGAGTAGGATTAAGCAATGGGGGCCTATGAAGATTCGCTCAGCTATGCGCATGAAGGGTGTTCCTGCACCCCTGATAGACAAGGTGTTGGGAGAGTTAGATGCAGCAGAAATGACCGCGACCATTGATAAACTCTTGGAGCAGAAGTGGCCTAAGATTAAGGCCAACGATGAGTATGATCATAAGCAAAAAGCCATTCGTTTCCTGGCTGCCAAAGGCTATAAAATCTCCATGGCCTATGCGGCTTTGGAGCGTTTTCAAAAGGTGAAGAATGACTAGACCTATTTGTACATTTGCGACATGATCACGAATGATACAGTGAATGCCTTGACCGAGCGGCTCGAGGCGCTAAAGGGATATCTCAACATCGAGACCAAGATGGAGGATATACGCGAAGAGGAGAAACACACTCAGGATCCTAATTTCTGGAATGACTCCAAGGAAGCTGAAGCGGTGATGAAAAAAATCCGCGGAATCAAAGTCTGGACTGACGCTTACCAAGCGTGTGTTAGCGCCATGGAAGACTTAGGTGTGATGCAGGAATTTAGAAAAGAAGGCGCTATTTCTGAAGAGGACTTCGAGAATCATTATAACAAGGCCTTTGAGCTAGTAGATGAGCTGGAGTTCAAGAACATGCTCAGCGCTGAAGAAGATTCCCTGAATGCCATCATGCAGATTACTGCGGGCGCGGGAGGAACAGAGAGTTGCGACTGGGCAAGCATGCTCATGCGCATGTACATCATGTGGGGCGAGAAGAACGGCTATAAAGTCAAAGAAATTGACATGCAGGAAGGCGATGTGGCTGGGATCAAAACTGTCACTTTGGAATTTGAAGGAGAATTCTCCTATGGGTATTTGAAAGGAGAGAATGGTGTGCATCGTTTGGTGCGCATTTCTCCTTTTGACAGCAATGCGCGCAGGCATACTTCCTTTGTTTCTGTCTATGTATATCCATTGGTAGATGACACGATAGAGATTGAATTAAACCCGGCTGATTACTCCTTCGAGACCATGCGAGCTTCAGGTGCGGGAGGCCAGAACGTGAACAAGGTGGAAACGGCTGTGAGACTGCGTCACGCGCCTTCAGGAATCGTTATTGAGAACCGTGAGTCCCGCAGCCAGCTAGAAAACAAGAACAGGGCCTTGCAGCTCTTAAAGTCGCAACTCTATGAGTTAGAAATAGCCAAGAGGAATGAGGCCCGTGCTGAAGTAGAGGCCGGCAAGAAGAAGATAGAGTGGGGTTCACAAATACGTTCCTATGTATTACAGCCTTATAAGCTGATCAAGGACAACCGAACCCAACATGAAACCTATAATGTGGATGCCGCATTGAATGGCGATATCACTGGTTTTTTGAAAGCTTTTCTAATGATGGAAGGAGATTCAATCGCTAAGGAATCATGATAGAGATATATCATAACCCTCGTTGTAGGAAGAGTCGAGAAGCTTTGGCCTATATCCACGAAAAAGGCCTCAAAGTCGAGGAGATTCTCTACCTCGCTGAGCCCCCTACCGTAAAGGAATTCAAGCTTTTATTGGCGAAGCTAAATCTTGGGCCTCAAGATTTGATTCGAAAGAACGAAACGCTGTTCAAGGAGAAATTTAAAGGCAAATCCTTTAACGATGACGAGTGGATTCGCATCCTCTTGGAGCATCCTAAATTGATTGAGCGCCCCATCGTGATTAAAGGAAATAAAGCTGTGGTGGGAAGACCCCTTGAAAAGGTAGAAGAGCTAGTCGGTTGACTTTCTTCTACTTCAACAAGTCCTTTAATTTAAAGACCATCTTCTTCAGCCACGTTTGCTTGCCCTGGGTGAGCCAAATGATGACATTATGGGTGAAAAGGGATTGCAGCGTCCAGAATTCTTTAAAAAACATTCCATTTCGCTCATCTTTGCCAACTTTCTGAAATAAGGAGAAGTTTCTCAATGGGGTATCTATCTTCTTAAAGTCTTTCCTGTTGGTCTGCACAAATCGCTCTACGAGCCTCGTACTTCGCATCCAAGTATCATGCATAAGCACGTAACCACCTTGCTCGAGCAAGAGGTCAGCGTAGTAGAAATCGACTAAAATTCCATCGAACTTATGATCTCCGTCCAAGAATATGAATTGGAATTCTTTCCCCTCTTTATGCATGGCTGGCATTACATTATGCGAAAAATCAGGAAAGAACGTTAGCTGTTCTCTCATCCCAAGTTTTTCCAGGTTCTTCAATCCCATTCCGGCATAGGTGTCTTGAAAAGGATCACAGGCATAGTGTTGTTTCCCGCTGGCCGCCATGATATGTGAGGCTGAACGTGCAAAGGCAAACCCCACTTCCAGGGTGCGTTCAATCCCCTTTTCCTTGATAAAGTCATAGATGAACTTAGCTTCCGTTACTTTGACCGCTGAAGCTGTGTCCCAATCCGGGATCTCAAGGACCTTGTTTATTTCTTCGGGGGTCATGTGTGTTTCTTTCGGGTCGATAAAAGTAGAAAAATGTTGGCCTTCAAGTCTTTGTAAGATTAAGTTCTTCAATTCGAAATCGTCTACTACAGGTCTCCGTCTCTAGTCCTTCAGTATTAGACGCTACGATAACTATCCTGTCTCCTGCCAGCCGTTTCATGCTGCTCGCATACCAATCCATGGCGCTTCTATCTAGATTCATGCAGGCCTCATCCAATAGCAGGATAGAAGATTGTGTGCTGAGGGCTAAGCCTATTTTAAGTCGTTGTACCATACCAGATGAAAAGGAAGAGATGGGCCTGTCGTATGGAAGTGAAAGCATGTCAATCAAGGCTGCTTCATCCATTCCTTGCACATAGTCTCTCATTGAAAAATGGAAGCGCAGCTGCTGCTTCATGTCTAGGTCCCGATAGATGTCAAGATAAGGAGCTACTATGCTTACTTCTTTGAAAAAAGCTTCTTTATCTATGGGGTGATGATTGATCTTTCCTTTTGTGGGGCTCAAGAATCCCGCGATAATCTTCATCAAGGTAGATTTCCCTGATCCATTGGCGCCAGTGATGGCTGTATGTGAAGCAGCGGGAAGCTGAAGATTCACATCCTTGATAATCCAGTCCTTCCCGAATCTTTTACCAATACCTTGCAAGGAGAGCTCCATGGGCCCTCAGTTCAGTCCGCGGATAACGCCTCCTTCAGAGGAGCGGATGAAGTCTAGAATCATCTGCTTTTCTGGTCCGTCTTTGACCTGTGCTTCAGCTTGCTCAAGACCATGTGAGATGTTCTTCCCATGGACGAAAATCAGTCGATACAGCTCCTCAATGTCTTGGATGGAGTCTTGAGAAAAACCTCTTCGCTCAAGCCCTATTCTATTCACTCCTATGTAGGATAATGGTTCTCTGGCCGCTCTTACAAACGGAGGTACATTCTTTCTTACCAAAGATGCTCCAGCGATGAAGCTGTGCTTCCCTATGCGAATGAACTGCTGCACGGCCACCATACCTTCCAGTATCGCATGATCCTCTATGGTCACGTGTCCCGCTAGATTCACGGCATTTGCAAGAATGCAGTTATTCCCGACAAACGTATCGTGAGCGATGTGAGCATAGGCCATGATAAGGCAGTTATTCCCCACCTTACTCATGTGTTTGTCCTTCGTTCCTCTATTCACTGTCACGCACTCTCTGATAGTGCTATCATCGCCTATTACGGCAGTGGACTTTTCTCCATCGAACTTCAAGTCCTGTGGAATGGCGCTTATTACTGCGCCTGGGAAGATTCTACAACGAGCTCCTATGCGCGCACCATCCATAAGCGTGGCGTGGGGTCCTATCCAGGTTCCGTCTCCTATAACCACATCAGCTGCCACATAGGCAAATGGGGCTATGGTGACGCCCGTCCCTATTTGTGCATCTGGATGCACGTAAGCTCTGTCGCTGATCTGACTCATTTTCCTTCTTGTTTCGCTACTTGAGCGATCATCTCCGATTCACTCACCACTTTTCCATTCACATATGCTTTTCCATGCATATGAACGATCCCTCTGCGTATTGGTGACATCAGTTCTAGATCAAAGACAATCGTGTCTCCTGGGATGACCTTCTGCTTAAATTTCACTTTGTCAATCTTCAAGAAATAGGTTGAATAATTCTCTGGGTCTGGCTTGTCGTGTAAGGCAAATATACCTCCCACCTGTGCCATTGCCTCTACTTGAAGGACCCCTGGCATAATAGGATCTCCAGGGAAGTGACCTTGGAAGAAGGGTTCATTCATCGTCAC
The DNA here is from genome assembly GCA_937875855.1 of uncultured Flavobacteriales bacterium. Lineage (GTDB taxonomy): Bacteria > Bacteroidota > Bacteroidia > Flavobacteriales_D > JABDKJ01 > JABDLZ01. The sequence goes on along the minus strand of CALFHF010000152.1, from coordinate 19,056 downwards.
GTTCTTGACCCCGGTTATCCTGCTTTCAGAAACCGAGATAATCTTATCAATGAGCAAGAACGGATAGCGATGCGGGAGCATCTTTTCTATCTGGTTGATATTATACACCGGCTCCTTCGTAAGGTCAAATCTTGGTGTTTTCTCTCTCGCCTTTATGGCTTCGCGCACCATTTTTCCGAATGCGACATTAGACCTATGACCCGGTCTCGCTGCTAAGAAATGTCCTTGCAGCGGTCTTCCCACCAAAGCAAGGTCTCCAACAATATCTAGTAATTTATGCCTTGCTGGCTCATTCTCAAACTTGAGTTTAATGGTGTTCAAGACACCAATGCCTTCCACTTTAATCTCGTTAACCAAGTTCTCTCTGCCAATCTTTTTCAAGGTGTTTCTTATTTCCTCATCAGAATATTCACGCTCCATGAGGACGATGGCATTATCCAGGTCGCCTCCTTTTATCAATCCTTTCTCTGCGAGAAATCCCAATTCCTTCATGAACACGAATGTGCGGCAAGCTGAAATCTCCTCTTCGAAATCCTGCATTCTATACATGGAAGCATGCTGAGTACCAAGAACTGGAGAGTTGTAATCTACCATTACCGTTACCCTGAATTCTTCTCCAGGGGTAGCCACGGCCAACATCTCTGAATAGCCGTTCTCATCCTCATAATATAGGTTCTCGTCCAGCTTGAAATAGTTCCTATCTGCCTCTTGCTCCACCAGACCAGTGCTCTTAATCGCCTTCACGAATATGGCTGCACTCCCATCTAAAATGGGCACTTCAGGCCCGTTTAACTTGATTAACGCGTTGTCTACTCCCATTCCATAGAGGGCAGCTAAAATGTGCTCCGTGACGCTCACTCGGGCTTCTCCCTTGGCTATGGTGGTTCCACGCTCGGTGGAAATCACATTGTCGAGGTCAGCTAGAATTATAGGTTCCCCCTCTAGGTCTGTGCGCTGGAATCTATAGCCTGTATTGGCTTCGGAGGGTTCTACGGTCAGGTCAACGAGTGTGCCTGTGTGTAATCCGACCCCTTTGAAATTCATGGGGGCCTTTAGGGTTCTTTGTTTATCCGTCATGCGTGGTTGACTCGGTGTCTTTCTGTCTTCTCTCCAAGCTTATAATTCTGTCTCGGAGTTCTGGCAATTTTACGAAATTGACATAAGACCGCTTGAAGTCTCTGTTTAGAATGGCTGGAGAGCCCTGATATATGGCTCCTACTTCTTCAATGGAATGTCCTATCCCTGACTGAGCTGCAATCTTAACCTCATCAGCAATTTTGATATGGCCTATAATGCCGACTTGGCCGCCTATCATGCAGTTCTTGCCTATGTGAGTAGAGCCTGCAATCCCTGTTTGAGCTGCAATAACCGTGTTTTCACCTATAACCACATTATGCGCAATCTGAATCAAATTATCGAGCTTCACGCCTTCCTTGATTATTGTTGCGCCAATAGTCGCTCTATCTATACATGTATTTGCCCCAATTTCTACGAAATCTTCTATGATTACCTTTCCTATTTGAGGCACTTTATCATAGCTTGATCCTCTTGGTGCAAATCCAAATCCATCTCCTCCTATGACCACTCCTGAGTGAATGATGCACTCCTTGCCAATGACTGTGCTGTGGTAAATAGAACAGTTAGAATGAATAATGGTTCCCGCACCTATGCAGCAGTTGTCTTGAATAACAGCATTAGCATAAATCTTTACGCCTTCAGCTATCTTAACGCCTGGGCCAACGGTTGCGTTTGGTCCTATATATACCTTGTCACCTATAGTAGCGCTGGCGTCTACATAAGCCCTTTCAGACACTCCCACGTTATCATGCTTCGTGCTGTTGTAAGCTGCTAATAACACCGCCAAAGAAGCATAGGCATCGGCTACCTTGATTAAGGTAATTTTTGCTGGAAGGGCCTTTTCGGGTTTAAAGTCTGAATTAACCAAGACTACACTGGCCTGTGTGGTATAGATATATTCCTCGTACTTAGGATTCGCTAGGAAGGTAAGTGTGCCTGGTCGTCCCTCCTCTATCTTGGAGATGTCCGTCACCTTCACTTCTTTATCACCTACTAATTCTCCTTTCAGAAGATCCGCAATATCACCAGCTCTGAATTCCATGCGCCTAAATTATCAAGAAATCCACTCCCTCCGCAGCTTCCTACATGTGAGGTATATCATTCCTTAGGCTGGTCAAAATCCTACCTTTGAAGGAATATGGAGCTTTTACTTCGCCTATCGGAGGGAATGAAGCGCTGGACACTCCTACTACAACTCATTCTTTTCGCTCTCATTATCTTTGGCGGTATACTTTTCCTGATTTCCCTTCCATTAATTTCTGAAGCCCAAGGACCGTTCATTGGGCTCTTCGGAAGTACACTGTCGGTAGGTCTGGCGCTAAGTTCTACGCCTTTATTAGGCAATGCATTGGCAGCTATGATGATTCGTTTTGTGAATCCGTTTGACACAGGTGACATAATTCGTGTAGATGATTGCTTTGGAAGAGTGATAAGCCAAGGTGCTTTTCATACGGAAGTTCAGGCCGAAAACCATATGCTAATAATCACCCCTAATCTAATTTTAGCAACCAAAGAGATAGACTTCATGCGCTCTTATGCCATTATGGTCTCGGCACGTGTTTCCTTAGGATATGCTGTTTCCTCTGACCGTATTGAGCGAGTTTTAATCAGCGCAGCTGAGGATACTGAGCTCACTGACCTCTTCGTATTCATCACTTCATTAGGTGATTTTTCAGTCAGCTATAAGGTACGTGGACCTCTTTCTGATCCAGCAAAACTTTTAGCAAGAAAAGTAAGCTGCATAACTGTATGATCATGAGATTACATGCTGCTGATATCGAAATCGTCTCGCCTGCCTTCATAAATCAACGTCAAGTGAATGATAAAGTCTTCATGCCCAAGCGAGTTTCTAGCAACAAGAAAGGTACAGATCATGGAGATGAAATCAACTTCGCCAGTGTCGTTGTAGCCACTGAACTTGAAAAAGCCCAACAACGATTAGAACTTTTAACCAAGCGAATGGAGTCTCTTAAGTCCTCAAATAAGGACCTTGAAAAAACTGAGCCAAACGAACGTAGGAGTAACTTAGGGGCATTTAAAGCGCGCATCACCTTGCGCATGAAAGACGAAAAGAAAAAACTAGAAGCTTTATGAAACAACTGAGTCTAATTGTCCTATGTTTTGTCGCGTTACATGTTCATGCGCAGCTAAACTTGCGTTTCGAAGAGGGTGTCAGCCCTGATCACGCCACTTGTATTGCCGCATACGAAGCCTTGGTAAAAAAATATCAAAAGACCCAACTCAAAGAAATGGGCCCAAGTGACTCTGGCAGGCCTATCCATCTTTTCATTGCGGGCGATATGGCTGAACATAAGCCCACCATCCTCATTAATAACGGAATTCATGCTGGCGAGTCTTGTGGTGTTGATGCTTCACTTCTGCTGATAGAAGAGCTTCTTCGCGCTGACTCGCCTATTCTTGATAGGGTGAATATTGCAATCATTCCTATGTATAATATTGGCGGTGCACTCAATCGCTCTTGTTGCACCCGCGCTAATCAAAAAGGGCCTTTAGAACAAGGCTTCAGAGGAAACGCAAAAAACCTTGACTTGAACCGTGATTTCATGAAGGCGGATAGCCGTAATGCCTTGACTTTTCATAAGATCTTCGCATTCCTTGAGCCTGAATTTTTAGTGGATACACACACTTCTAATGGTGCTGATTACCAATATACTATGACGCTTATTCATAGTCAACTGGACATGATTGCTCCGCATTTGGCCAATACCTATCGCTATAGCCTCATTCCTGACCTCTATACAGCCATGGAAAGCTCCTACCCCATGGTTCCATATGTAGATTTAGTGGGTAAGACTCCTGAAGAAGGTATTATAGATTTTCCTGACTTTCCTCGCTATAGCACGGGATATGCTTCCTTGTATAACTGCTTCGGGTTCACTTCTGAAGCACATATGCTCAAGCCGTATCGAGATCGTGTGATGGCGACCTATCACTTCTTAAAAGCACTGGCTCAATGGACCTCTGATCATGACCGTGAAGTGGTGATGAACAAGCAGAAAGCCGACCGTGAATTAAGAAAGCAAGGCACGTTCTATATGAATCACGAATTGGACAGCGCTCAAGTAGATTCAGTCTTTTTCAAAGGCTTTAGGGCTGAATTCTTTACGAGTGATGTAACGGGATTAGAACGGTTACGCTATGACCAAAGCACTCCTTGGGAGGGCTATATTCCGCACTTTAAGAACTACAAAAACGTGGATCCCGTGATAGCTCCTAAAGCATATTACATCTCTCAAGCTTGGAGAGAAGTGATAGAACGCTTAGAGGCTAATGGCGTTAAAATGACTCCACTTAAGAACGACACCATCATGAAGCTAAGGGTGTATCGCATTGCGTCTTTAAACACAAGCAAGCAAGCTTTCGAAGGGCATTACCTCCATGATGGAGTTACTACTACTGAAGCTCTAGAAGAGGTTCGTTTTTATAAAGGTGATTTCATGATTCTTCTTGACCAGCGCACTAAGAACTACCTCATAGAAGCGCTTGAACCAAGGGCTGTGGACTCCTTTTTTGCATGGGGATTCTTCGATATTGTACTTCAGCAAAAGGAGTGGTTTTCTCCGTATGTATTCGAAGACATGGCACTGGATATGTTGAAGGCTGATTCAAAATTGAACAAGGAGTTCAGGGAGAAACAGAAAAGTGATAAGGATTTCGCAGCAAGCGAATGGGCGCAGCTTATTTACCTCTATCAACGTTCACCCTATTACGAGAAGGAACACATGAGATATCCTGTGTTCCGAAGCTTAGATTAAAGCACTTTTTGAGGGCTGTAAACCAGCATGCTCGCATGTGCAGCACGATCTTTCAATATGACCCCAAAACGTATTGTGTCTCCAACAACAGGTCCCGGTGGTGGTGGTGGATAAGCTATCTCCACGGATACTTCGCCTTCTAGAAATTTGTCTTGTCCAATCGGGGTCAAGGAAGGGGTCAATTGGAATTCATACTCAAAATCACTTTGATCAACCCACACGCCATTCTGCAATTGCTGATACTTCAGTATGACGTCTTTTTGTGCTCTTAATGAATCATTCGTTGGCCAACCTATGTCACCATCACCATCGGTAAAGTTAAATACCACATCGGCCAGGTTTCCTGATTTAGTCACTATGCGCGCATCTGTAACGCCAGGAATGATGGGATATGAAGGGTCCTTACTACAGGTCGAAAAAAGAATTCCGACTGTGCACAACACAAACGATATTTTTACCCATTGACTCATGCCTTCAAAGATAGCGATCCATCTCCTTCATGTCCCATATGTTTGATACAGACCCTTTCCAGATAAAATCAGAACAGGAATTCAACGACCTCGCATTGAAGATATTTCATTTTCAAAAGAAGAACTGTGCACCGTATGCTCGTTTTCTTGAGGTGTTGAACAGGCCTGAGCCCAATGCCTATCAAGAGATTCCATGCCTTCCCATCTCTGCGTTCAAACAACATAAAGTCTATGCCTCTGACCAGGACCCTGCTTGTGTTTTTACAAGCAGCGGGACTACAGGAATGATTCCTTCGCGACATTTCGTAAAGGATGCTGCCCTTTATGAAAAGAGCTTTCTTACGCATTTCGAGCGGGTCTACGGGTCGGTACAAGAGCTTTGCGTCCTTGCTCTTCTTCCCTCATACTTAGAGCGTAAGGGATCGTCTCTTGTGCATATGGCCGAACGGCTTATTAGGCTGAGCGCTCATTCTTCTAGTGGTTTTTTCCTTCATGATTACGATGCCCTTAGAGCTAAATTGACTCAGCTTAAATCTTCTGGCCAACGGACTTTGCTCATCGGTGTGAGTTTTGCTCTGCTTGATTTCATAGAAGCTTCTCCCCTCTCCTTTCCTGAGCTTATCGTTATGGAAACGGGCGGAATGAAGGGCCGTAAAAAGGAGATGCTAAGGGAAGAATTGCATTCTATCTTAAAGAAGGGCTTTGCAGTGAGTTCGATTCACTCAGAATACGGCATGACTGAGTTGCTCTCTCAGGCTTATGCTCCATCTTTTGGTCGATTTCATTGCCCCGCATGGATGAAGATTTTAGTCCGTGACTTAAACGACCCTTTTGCGCTTCTTCCGGCAGAACATTCGGGCGGAATGAACGTCATAGACCTTGCCAACATGCATTCTTGCTCCTTTATTTCTACGGAAGACCTGGGTCGCCTGCATCATGATGGCTCCTTTGAAGTTTTAGGTCGTTTTGATCATAGCGATATGCGTGGCTGCAGTCTTATGGTCTGAGATTCGCTTGTTCTTGTCATCCTCTATGCGCTGTTGAAAAGAGCACAGAGGTCCTTTCGAGTATACTGAAGGCCCTCCTATCTTCGTTGCGTCATGAAAGAGAAGTTGAAAAGCCTATTCAAGAATAAATACATCGTGGTATGCCTGTGCTTTTTCATGTATATCCTCCTTTTAGAAGAAACAGATTTCTTCACCCTGATGGGCTATAAAATGAAGGTTATTGACTTGGAAGGACAAGCGGCCTATTATGATGCCCAGCTCATAGAAACTAAGGTTTCACTTACTGAACTCACCACTGATGACGAAGCCTTAGAGCGCTTCGCAAGAGAGCAGCACTATATGAAGCGGGAAAATGAAGATGTCTTCGTTTTCGTGGAGGAGTGATCCTCAGCGGCTATAGATTAAGAGCGCTCCTAAAAGCATAATCATTCCATCTAAAAGGCCATTGTAATACCAGTATGGTCTTGGCTTTTTTCCTGTCCAAAGCAGGGCAATACACAGTGCGTAGACCGAGCTAGTTAAAGCAGCCGTGTGTGTTTCAATGTGCCCCTCATATATACCAAGATGTTCAATGATTATTGCAAAAAACAGGAGGGCAATTGCAAAGATAATGCTACCGTTCACTCCCATCAGTTGAGGCAGGGTATGCATATCCTTTGAATCATGATCTAAGTCTCGTATATCAAAAGGTATGGTGATGGCTAAAATGAAGCAAAAGCGTTCAATCAAGAGGGATTGCTCAAAGGCTCCAATAGCTATTCCGCTCGCTTTCATGGGTAAGAGTAAGGTGATAAAAGTCCAGACTGTTGCGATTAAAAATATCTTGATTCCAGGGACCTCTCTTAAGGCCTTCTTCTCTCCTCCTGAAGGAATAAAAGGCAAAGCGTAAAGCATACTGATGATTACAACTGGCCAAAGGCTCCAAAGCAGATCCCATGACATCTTCATGCCTAAAATAAACGAAAGTAGAAGGCTGATTCCCGAGCCATACACAAGGGTCTTCCTGTGTCTTGCTACCCATGCCATCTGATCTGCGCGCATGGCATAGGCCCTAAGTTTCATAAGGCGTTGTGCGGTGTATACGCAGAAGCTAGCGAGACTGACCCATGCACACAGCCATAAGTCGGGTACCTGATGGATTATAAAGAAGGACCCTAGTGTCAATACCCCTGCAGCCAGAGCTATGAACACATTGGAGTAGAGCAGGATTCTCACTTGAGTTTTTGTTGTCTTCGCTTGTCCTGGAAAAAGCGAGTCAGCAGTGCTGCCGACTCTTCGGCCATGATGCCGTACTGTACTAAAGTGCGCGGGTGTAGTAGGTCTTCTTGGATCCTACTGAAGCCCCGTTTCTCATCTCTAGCTGCTATGACTATGCGGTCTAATTGGGCCCAATAAGATGCCCCCGCACACATTACACAAGGCTCAAGTGTAACAAAGAGTGTACAGCCTTTCAAGTATTTTCCTCCCAAATGATTTGCTGCTGCTGTGAAGGCTTGAATCTCTGCATGGGCCGTCACATCATTTAGGGTTTCAGTAAGGTTGTGCGCTCGAGCAATAATTCTATCCTTAGCTACGATTACCGCTCCCACGGGCACTTCATCCCTCTCGTATGCCTGCTCTGCCTCGTTAAAGGCCTGCTTCATGAAATATTCGTCAGTGTATCCTGTGAGCATTTATTCTCAATTTGTTTGGCCTAAATAGTCTCTTAATGGCCAAGGTACATAGCCTTTGTCTTAGATCACAATATTCACAATCCTCTTTGGAACCACTATCACTTTCTTGGGTGTATTTCCTTCTAAGTACTTCTTTGCCGACTCAGAAGAAAGAACCGCCTCCTCCACTTCTTTAGCCGTGAGGTCAGCTGATAGGGACATTTTGAAACGCATCTTGCCATTAAAAGAAACTGGATAATCAATATTGTCTTCCTTTATGAACTCAGCCTGATACCCAGGCCAAGCCGCATTGGTGATGCTTCCTTGCTTTCCCAGTATTTCCCATAATTCCTCCGCCAGGTGGGGCGCATAGGGCGAAAGAAGAACGCTGAATTGTTCCAATATCATTCTTGACCCACATTTCTGGTCCTGCAGTTCATTGACACAAATCATCAGTGCTGAAACAGGGGTGTTAAAGGAGAAACGTTCCATGTCCCCAGTCAGTTTCTTGATGGTCTTATGAAGAGTTCTTAGGTTGTCAGTGCTTGGCTTTTCTTCGTTCAAATTCTCGAACAAGCGTGTGACTTTACGCAAGAAATTATGAACTCCACTTATACCATTTGTATCCCATGGTTTGTGCTGTTCAATGGGCCCAAGGAACATCTCATAGCAGCGTAGGGTATCAGCTCCGTATGCATCACAAAGTTCGTCAGGGTTGATGACGTTGAACTTGGATTTAGACATCTTTTCTACTTCTGATCCACAGATATATATCATGCCTTCTAGCATGAATTTAGCGTCCTTAAATTCAGGCCTCCAGTTCTTGAAGGCCTCGATGTCTAGTTGGTCATTCATCACCATGCTTACATCAGCATGAAGCTCAGAGACCTCCTGGTTTTTGACAAGCCCTTTAGAAATGAACGTATTCGTATCTTTCAATCTATAGACGATGCTGGATCTTCCTTGAATCATCCCCTGATTAATCATCTTCTGAAAAGGCTCCTCAAAGCCAATGTATCCTAGGTCAAAAAGGATTTTTGTCCAAAATCTACTATAAAGCAAATGCCCCGTAGCATGCTCTGCTCCTCCCATGTACAGGTCCACCTGTCCCCAATAATCACTCTTGGCTCTGTTGCAAAATTCCTGCTCGTTCTTAGGGTCCATATAGCGCAAGAAATACCAACTACTTCCTGCCCAGCCTGGCATGGTGTTATAGTCCATGTGCTCGCCATGGAATACTTTCCAGTCTTCCTTTTTAGCTCTAGCTAGCGGTGGCTCGCCTTCCTCCGTAGGCAGATATCTATCTACTGGAGGTAGTTCGACTACCTGGTCTGGAACCAGTTTAGCTAGTCCTTTTTCATAGTACACCGGGAATGGTTCCCCCCAGAAACGCTGTCTGCTGAAAACGGCATCTCTCAGTCTGAAATTAACCTTTCCCCATCCTTTGCCATTACCTTGCAGTTGAGCTATCACAGCAGGTATTGCCTTGGTTGCATCCATGCCATTTAAGAAGGCTGAGTTGATCAACTTAGCGCTCTTATCGCTGCAGGCTTCTTTAGACACATTTACCCCTTCGAAAATGGGGATGATGTGCAATTTCGATCGGAAGTGATTGGCAAACGCATGGTCTCTGTCATCGCCTGCTGGTACAGCCATGACCGCTCCTGTTCCATATCCTGCTAGCACATAATCAGCGATCCAAACCGGGATTTTATCCCCTGTGAACGGGTGTATCACGAAGGCTCCTGTGAAGCATCCGCTAATGTCTTTGACATTCGCCTGACGATCACGTTCTGATTTCAAGGAAACGTCTTGGATATAGTCTGAGACCGCCTTTGCTTGCTCTTGAGTCGTGATTTGTGCCACCAAGTCATGCTCAGGTGCTAAAACCACGAAGCTCGCACCATAGATAGTGTCAGGACGCGTGGTAAAGACCTGAATAGTCGCTGATGCGTCTTCTAATTCAAATAAAACCATAGCGCCTTCACTTCTGCCAATCCAGTTGCGCTGTTGCTCCTTTATCGCCTCTGTCCAGTCTAGGTTATCTAAGCCGGTTAAAAGCCGATCTGCGTATGCAGTGATGCGCATCATCCACTGTTTCATACGCTTCTGAACTACAGGGTGTCCACCTCGCTCAGAGCGACCGTCCTTAATCTCATCATTGGCAAGCACAGTACCCAATTCAGGGCACCAGTTTACCATAGCATCGCTAAGGTATGTGAGCCTGAAAAAAGAAAGGATATGCTGTTTCTGATCCTCGTTCATCGACTTCCAATCGGTGTCGGTGAACTCCCCCGCGAAGAACTCCCCGAAAGGCAGGCCGAAGCCTTTTAGATCCAAGCCCTCATACCAGTTGCTTTCAATGGCCGCCTGTACCCCATAGGTTCCGTTTTCTTCAAATTTCTTGATTAAACTATCTACAGGCTCAGCCTTTCCGGTCTCCTTGTTATACCATGCCCCGAAGATTTGTTTGAAGATCCACTGCGTCCAACGGTAATACGATGGGTCGCTGGTGCGCACTTCCCTGTCCCAGTCAAAAGAGAATCCGATACGATCTAATTGCTCACGATAACGGGCGATATTTTGCTTGGTTGTGATGGCGGGATGTTGGCCCGTTTGGATGGCATATTGCTCTGCCGGTAGTCCAAAGGAATCATAGCCCATAGGGTGCAAGACATTGAAGCCTTTATGCCTTTTAAAACGGGCAAAAATGTCAGACGCGATATAGCCTAGAGGATGTCCAACGTGCAGTCCAGCGCCTGAAGGATAAGGGAACATGTCAAGGACATAGAACTTCTCTTTCTCCCCTTTTTCTTCGACTTTAAAGGTCTTCTCGCTCTTCCATTTGGCCTGCCATTTGGCCTCTATTTCCTTAAAATCGTATTGCATGCTTTGGTTTCCTGTTAAAGGCCGTGAAGTTAGGGCTTTGAGTGATCTCAGGGCTATGGAATCAGCTCAAGAGAGCATCGCGAATCGTTTGAAAACAGGCTTTGATCAATGGATTAGGCCTTGCCCCTAGGATTTAGCTAGTTTTGCAGCCTAGTTTTCGAGCCTGTTCAGTGGTCAAATCACTGATAACCAGATCCTTGAAAATGTTCCACGTGAAACATTGCCATGATCGAAGAATATGATGTCATAATAGTTGGAGGCGGACATGCCGGAAATGAAGCTGCAGCCGCAGCGGCAAACCTAGGGTCCCGTGTCCTAATGGTTACCATGAACATGTCGACCATAGGACAGATGTCCTGTAATCCCGCCATGGGCGGAGTTGCTAAAGGCCAAATCGTTCGTGAAATAGACGCATTGGGCGGATATTCGGGAATCGTTTCTGATCGTTCGGCCATTCAATTTCGCATGCTCAACCGGAGTAAGGGTCCTGCCATGTGGAGCCCTAGAACACAAAATGACCGTCTTCTATTTGCCACAGAATGGCGTCTAATGCTAGAAAGAACTCCGAATGTCGACTTCTGGCAAGACATGGTTTCTGGACTATTAGTTGAAAATAACAAGGTCTTAGGGGTGAAAACTCAGATGGGTATAGAAATCAAAGCTAAGTCTGTTGTCCTTACTAACGGTACTTTCTTAAACGGTCTTATCCACCTCGGAGAAAAGAATTTTGGCGGAGGACGTGCCGCAGAACGAGCAGCTACAGGAATAACCGAACAGCTCATTCAGCTTGGTTTTGAATCAGGTCGAATGAAGACAGGAACTCCTCCTCGAGTTGATGGTAGATCTTTGAATTACTCAGTTATGGAAGAGCAGCTAGGAGATGAAAATCCTGGTAAATTCTCCTTTTTGCCTGAGGTCAAGGCGTTGAGTAAACAGCGCAGTTGTCATATCACTTATACATCTAATGATGTGCACGACATCCTTCGTACGGGATTTGATCGCTCACCCATGTTTAACGGTTCTATCCAAAGCACAGGGCCGCGCTATTGTCCTTCTATTGAGGATAAAATAAATCGTTTTGCTGAGCGTGATCGTCATCAAATTTTCGTTGAGCCTGAGGGTTGGGATACAATAGAAGTGTATGTCAATGGCTTCTCTACAAGCTTGCCAGAGGAGATTCAATTAGCTGCAATGCGCCAGATTGCTGGATTCGAAAAAGTCAAGATGTTCCGTCCTGGGTACGCTATTGAATATGATTACTTCCCTCCCACTCAGCTTAAGGCGAATCTTGAGACTAAGCTTATTGAAGGGCTTTTCTTTGCGGGCCAGATCAATGGTACTACTGGATATGAAGAAGCTGCTTGCCAAGGTCTAATGGCCGGAATCAATGCCCATCAAAAGATAAACGAGAACGACTCTTTCATCCTAGAAAGGAATGAGGCCTATATAGGCGTGCTTATTGATGATCTTATTACCAAGGGAACCGAAGAGCCCTACCGCATGTTCACCTCTAGGGCTGAATATCGCATCCTACTTCGACAGGATAATGCCGACCTCAGGCTTACTGAAAAAGGGTATCGTTTAGGTCTAGCAGCTAAGGTGCGGATGGACAGATTGGATGAGAAAATCGAGAACATAGAATCCGTTGCAGAGTATCTCAGGACTGAGAGTATTGTTCCTGAAGAGGTTAATCCATATCTCGCTGAATTAGACTCTGCGCCTATTAACCAGAAGGTTAAAATGAACAGTATTCTATCTCGTCCAAGGGTAGCGCTTAGCACTTGGGTCGCAAAGGACGCAAGCAGAAAAAAGGCTCTGGAAGGACTCTATAAAGGAGACACTGAAGCCCTAGACCAAGCCGAAATCCAGGTCAAATATGAAGGCTATATTGCCAAGGAACATAACCTTGCTGAACGTATGCTTTCACTGGATCAAGTTGCCCTGCCTGAGATGAACTTCAAAGAAATAAAGTCTTTGTCGACTGAAGCCAGAGAGAAATTGCACAAAATTAAACCACGGAACCTAGGCCAGGCATCTCGCATTAGTGGGGTCTCGCCCAGCGATATTTCCATCCTCATGGTACACATCGGAAGATGATGTTCCACGTGGAACAATTAGCCCCTATGATCTGTCCCTCGTGTCAAAATAAGAGCTTTAAGCCCCTCATGGATGTGGGGGATCACTTCCTTAGTAAAGAGCGCTTCAAGCTTCTCCAGTGCGGTCTTTGTTCACTTCTTCGAACCGACCCTATGCCCTCAGAAACAGAGATAGGCGCCTACTACAAAAGCGATCAATATCTTTCTCATGGCGCTGAGAGAAAAGGTCTTTTCGCCTCTCTATATCGTCTGGCCAAAAACCATAATCTTAGTTGGAAAACAAATCTGATTTCTCGATTACATAACGATGCTAGTTATCTAGATTACGGCTGTGGTACAGCAGATCTTATTTCTCACTGTCAATCCCGGGGAATGAATGTTCGAGGAGCGGAGCCAAACTCAGAAGCCATATCTCATGCTCCTTCAGATGTGCGTGCCGCTATTGTTTCTCCAAAGGAAGAGCTTGAGTCCATAAGAACATACGATGTCATTTCACTCTGGCACGTACTTGAACACATTCACGAGCCTCGTGAGGTGCTGCTTAAGTTAAAAGAGAAAATCAATTCTTCAGGACACCTTGTCATAGCTATTCCCAATTATGCTTCATTTGATGCCAAGCATTATGGCGCACATTGGGCGGCATGGGATGTTCCTCGCCATCTTTGGCATTATACTCCAGACCAGATCATTCCTTTTTTAGAATCCTTAGGTTTTAATCATATTGATACCAAGGCAATGTGGTTTGACGCCTTTTATGTTTCTTTGCTTAGTGAACGGTATAAGGGCCGTCCTGCGTTCTTGGGAATCTTCTGGGCGTCTATTTCTAATCTCAGGGCTCTCTTTAACAAGAAAAGGACCTGTTCTTCTCAGACATACATCTTCCGTTTAAAATAAGGTTGTTTTCCTTCGGTTTAAGCCTCTTTTAGTTGTTTATGGGCTCGGTATATATGTTGTCCTGTGATAGTCGATTCTACCTCTCCCTCTCATTTACTTGATTATCAGGTATTTAGCTATTTAAGCTAAGATTTCATTATAACCCGTTGAACTCTGACTTGCCCTCGACTCTTCATTGTCTGAAACCGCTCATTCCTTCATTCGATCCCATACCTTTGCGCCCTCATAATAAATCTACCTATGGCTAAGATCGATATCAAAAAAACCCTCAAGGCACTTAAGCTAAACAAGATAAATCCTGGTGTCTCTACCGGACAAAAGAATTTCGGCTCTGGTGCTGACATTATTTCATACAGCCCTGTTGATGGTTCTGCTATCGCATCTGTTAGCACCGCTACTCTAGCTGACTTCAATAAGGTCCTGAAAACAGCCGAAGCCGCTTTCCAAACATGGAGAACAATGCCTGCGCCTAAGCGTGGCGAAATTGTGCGACAGTACGGTGACAAGCTTAGAAAATACAAGCAGTCACTGGGTGAATTGGTGACCTATGAAATGGGGAAGTCATTACAAGAAGGTCTTGGCGAGGTGCAGGAAATGATTGACATATGTGATTTCGCAGTTGGCCTGTCTCGTCAACTTTATGGCCTCACTATGCATTCTGAGCGTCCTGAGCATCGTATGTATGAGCAATATCATCCCCTTGGAATTGTAGGAATTATTTCTGCTTTCAATTTCCCTGTTGCTGTGTGGAATTGGAATACAGCTCTTGCCTGGGTTTCTGGTGATGTGTGTATCTGGAAGCCATCCGAAAAGACTCCACTTTGTTCTATTGCTTGTCAAAATATCTGGGCTGAAGTAGCCAAAGAAAACAAGCTTCCTGAGGGAATTTCTTGCGTCATCAATGGAGACTTCAAAGTAGGGGAGATGATGACTACGAATAAAAAGATTCCATTGATCAGCGCTACAGGTTCTACCCGTATGGGTAAGATTGTAGGAGCTGCTGTCGCTGAGCGTCTAGGTAGATCATTACTTGAGCTGGGTGGAAACAATGCCATCATCGTCACTCCTGAAGCAGATATAGACATGACCATTATTGGCGCTGTATTTGGTGCTGTTGGGACGTGTGGACAACGCTGTACTTCCACGCGTAGATTGATTGTCCATGAAAGCTTGGTCGATTCATTAAGTAAGAAATTAAAGAAGGCCTATGGCCAACTGAAAGTGGGTAATCCCTTGGATGAAAAAAACCATGTAGGACCGCTTATTGACGCTCAATCAGTAGACACCTATGAAAAGGCCTTGAAGGCCGTAGAAGTCCAAGGTGGAAGGTTCATTGTCAAGGGGGGTACAATTGAAGGTTGTTATGTGAAACCCGCTATTGCTTTAGTCCAAAACGATATGGACATCGTACAACACGAGACCTTTGCGCCTATACTTTATATCATCCCTTACAAGAAGCTTGATGAGGCAATCGCAATTCAGAATAATGTCCCACAAGGCCTATCATCAGCGATAATGACTACTAACATGCGTGAGGCCGAGCGCTTCCTTTCGGCAGCTGGATCTGACTGTGGAATAGCTAATGTGAACATCGGAACCTCTGGAGCTGAGATAGGTGGAGCCTTTGGAGGAGAGAAAGAAACTGGTGGTGGCCGTGAGTCTGGATCTGACGCTTGGAAGGTCTATATGAGGCGTCAAACGAACACTATAAATTACAGTAATACGCTTCCTTTGGCTCAGGGGATTAAGTTCGACCTTTGATCTGAATCCTATATTGTTCCTCTAATGAACCGTATTTTATTTCTTTTCACCTTAGCAACCGGGCTTTTGATTTCCTGTGCTAGTAATACTTCTGATACTTCATCGTCCCCTGAATTCAATTTGACTGAAGGGGATTGGCATATGAACCTACGTATTCAAGAGGGCGTAGTTCTCCCAGTCAACTTACGCGTAAGTAAAGAGGGGGGGGGAGTTATTTCATTTATCAATGGAACAGAGGTTTTAGAGGCTCACGTTGAAATGCTGAGCGCTGATAGCATGCGCATTTCTATGCCTTATTTTGAATCAGAGTTCCTCGCTGTAAGCAGTAATGATGGAACACGACTTGAAGGAAGTTGGTACAACCTCAGCAAAGGGCCTGATTACTTTATTCCTTTTACAGCAAAATATGGTGCTTCTTCTCGTTTCTGTGACTCTGGTTCTTTGGGGTTGTCATTAGGAATACGCTACGAGGTTCATTTCAGCCCTGACTCTATGAATCATCATTATCCTGCTTTAGGTCTATTTGATAAAAACTCATCGGACAACAGCATTACAGGGACTTTCGCAACAGAGACAGGTGACTATAGATTCCTCCAAGGAAATCTATGTGCTGACACTATAAAGCTTTCCTGCTTTGATGGTTCTCATGCTTTTCTATTCCATGCAATAGTCCGTGGTGATAGCTTAGTAGATGGGAGCTTCTATTCTGGAAAACATTGGCAAGAGCCCTGGGTGGCTATAGCCTCTAGTGATTTCAATCTTCGTGATCCTTATACATTAACGCATGTTGTAGACTCCTCTGCTGTGGGTTCTACACGGTTCATTATGGAAGACGGAAAAACAACCACTTTAGCAGAGCTTAAGAAGGAAAATGAAGTGGTTATTCTCCAGATTATGGGTTCTTGGTGTCCTAATTGTCTGGATGAATCAGAATACTTCAAGCGGCTGCATGGTACTTATTCTGCACGCGGTCTGCGTATTCTTCCGTTGTGTTTCGAGGCGTCTGAAGATCCTGAGACTGCATACAGGGCTATTCATAAACTTGAGGAGGGATTGGAGCTTCCTTATCCTATGTATTATGGAGGAAAACGCAGTAAGTCTAGTGCGGCCGAAGCGCTTCCTGCCTTAGACCACATCATGTCTTATCCTACCAGTATTTTTATTGACAAGAAAGGTAAGGTTCGCTCAGTTCACACCGGGTTTTACGGCCCTAGCACAGGTGTCTATTTTGACCAATACACGAGCATGACCGATGGACTAATAAAAGAGCTGCTTAGCGAAAACTAATCTGTTTCATTAGAGCGAATTCGCTCTTCTCTGTTTGCTAACTCCCAGGCCGTATAGAAAATCAAACGGGTTATTTTTTCCAGCTTTGGAAACATAATTTTATCTACTGTATCTCCCGGTTTGTGATAGTCTTCATGCACCCCAGAGAAGTAGAAGACAGAGGGTACTCCATTCTTAGCGAAATTGTAATGGTCTGATCTGTAGTAAAACCTATTCGGGTCATCCTCAGCATTGAAGGTGTAATCCAATTCAAGATTACTATAGGTCTTGTTCATCTTTTCACCTATGTCGTGCAGGTCTTGGCTTATGCGATCAGCGCCAATGAGGTATACGTAATTGTCGTTGTCCTTGTGCTGCTCATCCACGCGGCCTATCATGTCTATATTTAGGTCTGCCACAGTGTTTGAGAGTGGGAAAATTGGGTTTTCTGAATAATACTGTGACCCCAACAGTCCTTTTTCTTCAGCAGAAACATTCAATATCAGAACACTTCTCTTTGGACCATGGCCTTCTGCTTTAGCCATGGCAAATGCTTGTGCTATCTCCATGGTGGCTACTGTTCCGGATCCATCATCATCAGCTCCGTTATAGACCTCTTCTCCATCTACTCCTATATGGTCATAATGAGCAGTAATAATTACCAGCTCTTCCTTCTTGTCACCGCCTTCTATATACCCCATTACATTGGAAGAAATAAGGATTTTTTCTTTTCTGCTGAATTGAATGTTAGCAGTAGTTTCATTCAGTGATACCACCTTACGATGTGTTGGTCCTTTACTCGCTTTTCTCCACTGTTTCTCACCCATAATAGCCTTACCCATGGCCTCAGAAGCATGTAAAACAGGTATTCCTGATATACTTGTTTCCGCTTGTTTTACCAGGCTCATGGTTTTATGCGAGAAATAACTAGCTACTCGCTTTACTCTTGCATCATAGTCGTTATACATTATAATTACGGCCAGCGCTCCGTTTTCTTCAAGTTGCTTCCACTTCTTCTCCCCATCTGTAGACCAGTCACTCACTTCAGTGGTGCCTGAACAGATATAAACACCTCCTTTACTTTTAGGTTCTCCATCTCTAATCATGACAATTTTTCCCTCTACTTGGTCTAGGTCAATGTCCTTGAAGTTCCAGTTAGTAATTCCAAACCCACCATAATATATGGAGGCTTCTATCTTCCCATCGATCGTTGCTGGATAGTAAAAAAAGTCCTTTAAGAATTGATATTCTCTTCCTTGAGAACTCACATATACCAGAGTCGGGTCGTTCAAATAGAGTTCAAATTCTTGGGTATACCGTCCCTCAACTGCCGGTAGCCCAATCTTTCTATAAAAATCAACTAGGTATTGTTCGCATTTCTTCTGTCCTACATACCCACTCTCCCTTCCTTCATAGTCATCACCAGAAATTACATGTAAGTGTTCACTTAGGTCCGTTGCTAGAATGCTGTTTGCATAATGCATAGCTATGCTGTCTTGCTGTCCCTGGCTGAGGGAATAACTGAATATCAGACAGATAATCAGGATGGAAATCTTCATGTAGTCTTATTTATTTTATTTACTCTTTCTGCGTGTCTTCCACCATCAAATGTGGCGTCTAAAAATGCATTTAGGATTTCCTTCGCTTCTTTCACTGTTATATAACGTGCCGGCAGAGAGAGTACGTTAGCGTCATTATGCGCTCTAGCCAGGGTAGCTAATTCTGCATTCCATGCTATTGCTGAGCGTACTCCTTTGTGTTTGTTTGCCGCCATACTTACACCGTTCGCTGAGCCACATAACAGCACTCCAAATTCTGCCTCGTTATTGATAATACCTTCAGCTAAACGGTGGGCATAATCAGGGTAATCTGCTCTATCTGTAGAGTGGGTTCCTTCGTCTTTTACCTCGTAACCAAGTTCTTTCAAATACGCCTTAAGGATCTCCTTTAATTCGAAACCAGCGTGATCCGATCCTATTAATATGCTCTTCTTATTCACAATTACCTTTACTTTTCTTAACCACTCTAAAGAGTGATTAATTTAAACGCCTGATATTCAAGTGTTTATTAATGTAGTTTATTAAACATGTATATGTTCGATCCGCGACTAGATCGTGAATAGAGAATGATAACTCTATGCCCTGTTGTTCATAGCTCATTCTGTATGC
>CALFHF010000151.1 GCA_937875855.1 uncultured Flavobacteriales bacterium | reverse complement strand
ATCCTATGAGTTCATTGTTCACCCAAAGATCGAAGTGGTCATCGGTCGGATTGATGAATTCTGCATTGAAGGAATAGGCATAGGTAGAGTCGGTATCGCAGTGTATGTCGAACATCTCGAAATCTACAATTCCGCACTCTCCTTCGGTCAAACATGTTGGTCTTTCATACTCTAAAATGAAACAGCATTCCGGATTATCATTCACACAGATCTTGATGATGTCATGGGTGGAATTTCTGGGAGTAATCCCTGATAGGCTGAGTGGAAGATCAGAGATGAGATAGAATCCTATGAGTTCATTGTTCACCCAAAGATCGAAGTGGTCATCGGTCGGATTGATAAATTCTGCATTGAAGGAATAGGCATAGGTAGAATCTGTATCGCAATGAAGATCGAACATCTCGAAACCTACGATCGCGCACTCTCCCACTTCAAGATCACCACAGGTGGTCCCCACTCCTACTTTGGCGAGATATGGATATTGAATCGCATCAGTGAGCAGGTCTATAATCTCAGTCTCTCCATTAAAATCCACATTATCTGTATGCACATGAGCTACATAAATCTGATTTTGGTACGCAACCACCTGACCGCTGTACGGAAATGAATTTCCATTGATTTCCTTTTCATCTAACATATTCAAGTCATGATCAAATATGATAAGCTCGTGGCTGTCATTATTAAATGCGTTGGAAGCAAATAAAAGCACATGGCAATCGCTTATGGCCATGTCAGGATAGAGCGTGACATTATTCGTAAACGTAGGAGGATGAACCGAAAGAAGTAAATCCCCTTCAGCATTGAATTTCCAAATGCGTGAAGTGAATTCAAAGTTAGCAGTGGTCACAGTTTGATAGGAGTAGATTGCTGATGGGCCAGCTACTACTCTGTTATCTCGTCCATTAACATCCGTATCGGCATGAGCCCATTGGGCGACAAAATCTTCATTGAAAGCGATGATAAAATTCTGTCCTTCAAAGGTGGAAGCCGGAATAGTTACATCATCAAGAGTCACACTATCTCCGAATCCTGCAAAACCAACTAAATAGGTCTTTCCATTATAGTAAGCGATATCAAGTATGCTCGCATCAATATCAAGACTGTGCGCTGAGAGCTGCTGACCGAATTGATCGAAGTAGAGGACATTATCACCCTGATTAGTTGCGCCTCTGCATTGCATGGCTAAGACTCCATCATCAACATCCATGTGAACATTCTGTCCATGATATTGAGGATAAGATTGAGCGGAAACGAAATTTCCGTTTTGGTCAAGTACGATAAGGCCCATATAGAACTCCAAACTGGTTAGAAATACTAAGTTGCCATTCATATAAATGTCACCTTGAACCTGCACAGCGATAATAAGGTGCTCACCTATACACCCCATTTCGCCCATGATCAAATCATCTCCTAAAGAAATAGACCAGAGTTCGTTTCCGGCAGGATCCGTTTTGGTGACGTAGATATTGGCGTCATATGGCAGAGAAAAATCAGCACCATACACTCCCGCCAGGTATACATTTCCGCTCTGATCAACATCTAAGGCTCCTACTTCGTTGGCCATAGAATCATCTATGACCTGAGCCCATTCGAATTGTTGAGCCATGGAAAGTTGGCTAAAAAAGAAGAAGATTAGGAGGTAAAGACTTGATCTCATGATAGATAAGGGTTGAATACTCAAAGCTAAGGTAGAAATAGATCCCATGCACTGGGTCGATATAAGAGCAGACTCTTGAGCCAATAAACTAGCGTTGAAAGGTTTAAACTATGTTCCACGTAGCATCAAATCCAATACCTATAAGCCTTTATCTTAGCGGAAAGCATAGCATGGAAAAGACAATTCTAGAAAAGCTGAGCGAAGAAATGCGCTCAAGCACTGAGCTGCATTGGGAAACTATTGCCTTAAAAAGAGGCGAACAGGTCTTGGGCATTGGGCAAAAGGAAGAACATATTTATCAAGTCCAGAGTGGTGCCTTACGCGCGATTTATATGCTTGAAGGAGAAGAACAGACCATACGATTTGGTTATACAGGCTCTATGATTACAGGTCTGCAATCGCTCTATACCGGAGCTCCATCAGAAATAGCACTTGAAGCATTGAGAAAATCTTTGGTCCTGAGGGTTTCTATGAAGGCATTAACCACTTTCATTGAGAAAGAAAACTGGAGAATGAGAGCCTACATTGAACTGCTTCAGCAACTAGCTGTCCAACAATATGAGCGAGAAATTGACCTCCTTACAAACAACCCCAAAGATCGCTTAGACAGGCTCTTAGCGCGCTCTCCGCAAGTCTTTCAAGAAGTTCCGGCAAAGTACATCGCATCTTATCTGCGGATGACGCCTGAGACCTTGAGTAGGTTGATGGCTTAATGCTGTAAATCCTTGATTTAGATCAAGAGTAAATTACAAGATTAACCGCAACTTTGAATTCATGGAACAAGCCCAATTCATCAGCGACCTTATACTTATGAATGCGCGTCATCGTGCAGAAGTAAAACACGTGTCTTCGTTGTCTAAAGAAGCGCTCATGAAGCATCCAGAAAATGTAGGTTGGAATGTGCTAGAGTGCATTGATCATCTTAGAGCGTATGGCGATTTCTATATTCAAGAATTCGATAGGGTGATTTCAAAAGCCAAGCCCAGGAGCGCCAAGCCTTTCAGACCAGGAATGATGGGTGGCAGATCTGCCAAGTCCATGTTACCTGACCAGAAGGGGTTTCCGTTAAATCCCATGAAGACCTTCAAGAAGATGAACATGGCAGGAAAGGTCAATGAACCAGCAGTACTCCATACGTTCATCGCGCAATGTGATCAACTAGAAGCGTTGTTGAAAAAGGCTCAATCTGCAGATTTGAACACGAACCGATGCCGACTCACTTTACCACTAATCACCTTTAACTTAGGCGATACATTGGCCTTCCACATTTATCACAATGAGCGTCATATTCAGCAGGCGAAGAGGGCTATTAGATGAGCCAATTTCAAATCAAAAACTAGGACGTAAATAGATTACGTTCTGCCTCTCATTCTTTGTGCTGTCACTAAAAAAAAGGAAGAATGAATACCATCATCGAACTAAATCAGCAGGCTATAGACCTAAGAGATCTTAAATCAGTAGAGCTATGCGGAGCGCCTATTGCAGAAGCAGGAGCACATGAATTGAAATTAAGATTCCTCCGTGGAAAGGAGCTGGTCTTCAATGAAATAGCCAAGGACTACCAAATTGTAGAGCCAGAGATGCATATCCCCTATCCAGATTATTTTAAAGCAGCTAGAGCGCACTCGGTGTTAAAACGTGCTTGGAGCAGGTATAGACAAGATGAGGAGCGCAAAGAACTTCTGAGAATCGTGGAATTGGAATTAAATCTAGCTTGATTACTGAAGCAGCGAACCCATCAATGCCAGCACTGTCTGCTCGGCATTCTTGGCGCTGACTTTGGCTTGACTCAACTGTAGTTCTGCATTCATGAGATTCAATTGCGCTTGCCTGAATTCCACTGAGCCTATCTGCCCTAACTTAAAGGACTCCTCACTCCTGTTGAAATTATTTCGGGCGGTATTAACAATCTCGTCTTGCGCCTGCACTACGAAAAGGGCATTACGATAGGCTCCATGTGCATTGAGAAGATCCAACTTCACGGCTTGTTCTGTACGTTTTTTATCGATGACTTGACTGTCATATTCGATACGCGCATTTTCTAGCGAAGTCTTGTTACGTCCATCGAAGATGCTCCAATTCAAACTAAGACCGGCATTAGGCCCAGTACTATAACTTCCGACCACAAATGCACCATTAGGGTCATCGCTTCCACGATAATTATACCCTGCATTGGCACCGATGGAGGGCAACCAATTCGACTTGTTCGAACCGATGGCCAGCTCCGAACTCCTTAGTGTATGTTCCGCGCTGCCTAATCGCACATTTCGTTCCATGGCTGAAGTCAGAGCTTCATCTCGCATGATATCATCCTTGATTTGGATATCCTCTACCAACAGTATTTGCTCATCTATTTCAATACCCATCAAGAGATTCAGACTCCGCTTCGTATTTTCGAATGACTGCATTGCATTTAGCAGATTGATGCTATCAGTATTCATATCCACTTTGGCATTCAAGACCTCAAGGGCTGTGGCTTGACCATACTCTTCACTATACTCCACACGGGTCAATCGCGACTTGGAAATAGCCATGGATTCCTGTAACGTAGAGACCGCTTCTTGTAACCGAACGGCTTCGAAATAAGTTGCGCTCAATTTTAATATCGTATTTTCTATAAGCGCTCTCACTTGCAGCTCGCTCAGCTGCTCGGCTTCTTTAGAACGCAGGTAATCGAACCTCCTTCCATTACCATCGAACAAGCTATAATTCAGTGATAGTCCAGCATTGTAGTTGTAGGAATTATTCGGGTCATAGTTTACATCTCCAGTGATCAACTTATTCGAACCTTGAAAGTACGTCCAATTGTATCCCCCCGTTGCACTTAAAGTAGGGAGGTATCCATTGTTACCAGGTGCGGCATTATTGCTTGCTTGTTCCTTATCCAAGTGGGCCATACGTATGTCATAGTTCTTATCCAAAGTATAAGCCAAGGCCTGATCGAAAGAAATAGCTTCTTGCGCATTTCCAGTCATCAAGATGAACAAGAAAAGGATGAGTGTAAATAGTTTAGATTCCTTCCGCATCAGATTCAGATTTTAGTTCTAGAATAGCCGTTTCTACTTCCTCTTTACTTGGTTTTATTCCCGTCCAAAGCCAAGTCCCGTGCACCTTGATGCTATTGCTGACCGATAACAACATGGGCAACATGACCAAAGTCAAAACAGTGGCTATTCCGATACCATACGCGATGGAAATAGCCATAGGGATAAGGAATTGGGCTTGTCTACTACTCTCAAAGATCAAGGGAGAAAGGCCAGCAATGGTTGTCACTGAAGTCAAGAAGATAGCTCGAAATCGGTTCGATCCTGCCAATAGAATCGCCTCATCATAATGCATTCCTTCTTTCAGAAAGCCATTGAACTTAGAGATGAATACCAGTCCATCATTCACGATGATTCCTATGAGTGCGATGATTCCTAAAAGTGAAAGAATATTCACCGGGAAGTCATGAATATAATGCCCCCATCCAACGCCTATGAATGCGAAAGGAACCATGATGATCAGCAACAAGGGTTGACTGAAGGAACGGAAAGTAAATGCGATGACCAGATAGATCAAAAGCAGAATGATAGGGAACACCTTCGCAGCTGAATCTTGAACCTTGGAAGCCTCTCTATTCTGTCCTTCATATAAGGCCGATATACTCGGGTATTTCTGAATGAGTTGTGGCATAAATTCTGTTCGGATATCTGAAACGATAACCGAAGCACTTTCCTTGGGGTCCTTTAGATCTGCCTCTATGAGAATCTCTCTTTTTCCATCTAAGTGATTGATGGAGATATCACCACGCTCTATGGTATAGGTGGCGAGTTCTTTCAAGGGAATACGATCTCCGCTAGGTGTGAGTATTCGCATCTCATCCAGATGTTGGATACTAGAACGGCCTTCCAATCCATAACGCACCCATACAATAATCTCATCCTCTCCTCTTTGGAATCGTTGAACTTGAAGTCCATTGAACCCGCTACGCACTTGGCTTACCAGGCTGTTTAATGTCATGCCCATGTTATAGGCCTTTTCCTTAACCTCCAGTCTAATCTCTTTAATCCCTGAAGGGTCATCATCTCCTATATCGCGCAGAAGCGCATTGGTCTTCAGGTATTCTTTGAGTTCGACTTTAGCTGCCTTCAGCTCCTCAATATTGTTACTCATCAAGGAGATGGATACCGGTTTTCCTCCGAAGTTGGAACCACCATCAAT
The DNA here is from genome assembly GCA_937875855.1 of uncultured Flavobacteriales bacterium. Classification (GTDB taxonomy): domain Bacteria; phylum Bacteroidota; class Bacteroidia; order Flavobacteriales_D; family JABDKJ01; genus JABDLZ01. The sequence continues at coordinate 3,979 of CALFHF010000151.1, read as the reverse complement.
GACCAGACTCTCAGCAGTTGGAAAGGTTCCTATATGTTCAAAAATAGCCGCAGAAATATCTGTAGAAGCGCAGTCACGCTCTTCTCCAGGCAAGAGATTAATGGTCAAGGAAGCATTGGCAGTTCCTGGACCCACACGCATAATCGTGTTCTCTATCACTTGTTTGTTATCCGTCTGCTTCGCAGTGAATTCTTTATTGACTTCCCATGCCGCTTCTTCCACTAACGTGATTAAGGAATCTGTTTCAGCTGGATTAACACCTTGAGGCATCTTCAAGCTTACATTGACTTGATCGCTGGCGATTACAGGAAAGAACGTCCCACGGATAACCCCCCCTTGCATTGCACCAACTGTGATTAAAAAAAGTGCGATGATGATTGCAAAAGCAATGGGCTTATATTTCAATGCAGCATGAAGCACAGGCACATAAATTCTATCACGCATCCCATTCATTACCTTGTCGCCCCAGACATTGAATCTATATGTCTTTTGATCGGGGGTTAAGACTTTGGAATGAGCAATGTGTGCTGGCAGAACAATGAATGCTTCCAAGAGTGAGAAACTCAAGGTCAAAATGACAACAATAGTCACTTCTCCAAAGAATTCTCCTATTCTTCCATCTAGGAAAAAGAAGGTGCTGAATGCGATCAAGGTGGTCAATATCGCTGAGGTGATCGCTGGTAAAACTTCCATAGTACCATCCACAGCCGCTTGAATCCTGTTCTTTCCTTTGTTATAATGCTCGAAAATATTCTCTGCAATGACGATTCCATCATCGACTAAGATTCCGATCACGATGATCATGCCGAAGAGCGAGAGTACGTTGATTGTAACATCCATATAATCAACAAACATGAACATCCCCATAAAGGAAATAGGAATCCCAAAGGCAACCCAGGCCGCCAACCGAGGACGAAGGAATAAAGACAGAAAGAAAATTACCAAAAGGATTCCTTGAATACCATTCTGTAGAAGCAGCTCTGTACGTTGTATGATGGTGATACTGCTATCTCTGGTAACCTCTAAGCGAATGCTTTGAGAAGATGCATTGAACTCTTCTACAAAAGCTAGGGTCTTTTCAGCCGCACTTATCAGATCTTCTTTGTTGGTGGTCTTCACATTTATGGAGACCGATGGTTTTCCATTGAAATAAGATCTGTCGGGAGTTTCTGACCAAGCATCTTCGACATCTGCGACTTGATTCAGACGAATCTTGGTTCCATCAGGTAGTGCTTTTACGATGATCTGTTCTAAGTCTTGAGCATAATATGCCCTGTTCCTAACTCGGATCAAATAGTCTTCTTCCTCTGTTTTCACAGATCCTCCAGTAACCAAGATATTGGCACTAGATACCGCTTGGGCAATCTCAGTGAAGCTGAGTCCGTAGGAGCGCAAGACTTCCTCACGAACAGAGATGGCTATCTCTTCATCAGGAAAGCCGAAGACATCAACCTGTGAAATCCCTTCGATATTTCGGAGTTCAGTTTGTACCCTTCTTGCCTGTGCCTTGAGCACCTTGAGGTCCACATTATCTCCAGTCACCACCATGTCGATGGCATTGGTCAATGTCTCTTGCTTGGAGACTACAGGCGGCTCCATCTCGGCCGGAAAAGAAGGTACTTTGTCCACTGCATTCTTCACATCAGCCAGCAAAACATCGATGTCATATCCTTTCTCTGCTTCGATAGTAATCGCAGCGCTGTTCTCTTTGGATGAAGAAGTAAAACGATCCACGCCCAATAGACCTCGGATATTATCCTCTATCTTAAGTACAATTCCTTCCTCCATCTCTTGCGGAGAGGCTCCAGGATAGACCACAACGATACTTACGAATTTGGAGTCCTGCAGTGGGAAAAAACTAGAACGCATGTTGAACATACCAATCATCCCTAGGACGAAGAATCCTATGACAACTACATTAACCGCTACAGGGTACTTGATAAAATGGGTGATGATATTTCTCACTGTGCGCTGCTTTCAGAGTATATGTTCACTTTCATCCCTACGAATGATCCTGGCGGTATTTTGGTCAGTACTTGTGTGCCGTCTGGTAACCCTTTGACTACGACTGTCTGCGATTTGAAATGGACAGCTTCTACTGTAACTTGTGCCAAGTGACCATCCTGAACTATAAATACCTGGTCCTCATCAAAAAGCACTGAACGAGGAATTTCGAATGCCTCTGTCAAAGCGGCTGTTCCCACTTCAGCTTCTACGAACATTCCTTCACTCAAATCATCAGCATAAACTTCGGCAAAGAACTCTCCTAATTGGCTCGCAGCATCAATGGATCTATTGATACGCGTGACTTTTCCATTCCAAGTCTTTGTTTCATTCGCATCTAAAGAAATGATGACTTCCTGTCCTATCTTCAATCGATCAAGCGTGGCTGGCGAAACGGAAGCACTCATCTCATATTGGCCAGGCTTGATGAATACGCCCAACTTCTGTCCTACACGTATTACTGAACCTGGATCGGCATCTGCCTGAATAAGGAGTCCTGCAAAAGGAGCTGAGATCCTATATTTAGAAAGAATGATCTCCGAATTTCGGATGGTATAATATTCGCTGTAAATATTCCTTCCAGTTATGAATCCCTTTAACTTCTCAGATTTGACTTCGGGCAGATCCTGAAGCGTTCTTTCCACATCCATCATTTGCAGATATGCTTGCCATGCAGGATATTCTTCTGGGTGATCCATGCGTATATCAGGCATTAGAGCATTCAAGCTGCTCTCGAAGGTGCTGCGCTGAGACACCAGTTTCGCATAGACATCATCAGCTTTGATAGCAAGGAGCGTCTCTCCTTTATTGAATCGGGTTCCTGCTTTGAAATGGCCCCCGTCAGAAAGCATGACTCCCTGAACCTCACTGTATAATTCTAGTCGATGCACGGCCTCTATAAGCCCAGTAATCTTCGTAAAAACCGGAAGTTCGCTGTTCTTTACTTGAACTATGAATACTGTGCTTGTATTATCTGGTGCAGCCGCTAGAGGCTTTTCACCACTAGATGCAAGGAAATCAGAAGTGACCTTGCCGATGAGTAGGATAGCTATAGCGACTCCTATGATGATGAATTGTCTTGCTTTCATGTACACTTACATTTAATTTCTTCAGCTGCATTCTCGAGTATCTTGTTCAATACTTTAAGCGCAGTTCTTCGGTCTTTTGCTGAAATACCATCGAGCAACAGCTCAAATGCTGCTTCAAAAACAGGAAATGCTTCGCCAATTGCAGCCTCACCTGTTTTGGTCAGTTTCACCCATTTCTCACGTTTGTCCTCTTGAGATATCACGCGCTCAACTAGCTTCTTCTTTTCCATGGATTGAATAAGCCGAGTCAAACATCCTTTATCCCGCTCTGTGATTAAAGCCAAGGAGGACTGAGGTCTTGGACCTTCACTAATCCATTTCATGAGAATCACTTGGTTCTTTGTCAGGTCGATTCCTTGTGCTCTCATGTTCGAAACCAGCATAGCTTCTATATGCTTCATGGTTTTGCCCATCAATGGAATGATAGGAGGACTCAGAGTATGGGCTGGTTTCTTCGTCATTAAGGGTGCGAAAGTACACTATAGTTGCATGTGCAACTATTAATTAATACGTGCCTGTGTGTTCTATTTCATTTCCTTCACAGAATGGCAATAGTATCAGCATATGAGCAGGTTTTTAATCGTGTAGATTTTAGTTCGGAGCCTCTGGCTTTTCAGGAATTCGAGGCCTGCACGTTTAAGGCGTGCAATTTCAGCAAGCAAGACCTCTCTCGTGTCAATTTCATTGAGTGTGCCTTCATTGAATGTGAGCTGAGCATGTGCAAGTTCATGAATACAGGGTTCAAGGATATATCCTTTGATCGCTGTAAATTACTCGGACTATATTTCAATGATTGCAATAGCCTTTTACTTGGATTCAAATTCAAGAAATGTCATCTTAACCTCTGCACTTTTCAAGGAGTTTCCTTAAAAAAAACAATCTTCCAA
>CALFHF010000150.1 GCA_937875855.1 uncultured Flavobacteriales bacterium | reverse complement strand
GTCAGTCGAAGTAGATTTTTAAGCATAGAATGGAAAGCCTGTTTAATGGCAATTTAGGGAATTACTATCAATGGAATACTAAATTTGATAAAAATTCATGCACTAATCTGCTGATAACAGATGAATTACGCCAGTTTTCTTAGAAGAGTCGCAGCTATGCTCTTAGACTCCTTGTTGGTATCTTTTATTACTTATCTCCTAGTAAGAAGTGATTTCAACTGGACTTGACCTTCATGGAAGATGTCCACAAGTACATTAATCATTGGATGGTTGTATTTTTCCTTACAAGAAGCCTCCTCACGCAGAGCTAGCTTAGGGAAACGCGTCTTAGGTCTATCAGTAGTCTCAGAAGAAGGTGAGCAATTGTCCTTCACTCAAGCCAGCATTCGCTATTTCTCTAAAATCCTGTCAGTTCTTATTCTCTTCTTAGGTTATTTCATGATGCTCTTCTCTCACAAGAAGCAAACATTGCATGATAAGATTGCCAAGTCTTTAGTCCTGAAATCATAGTACTTTTTCAAAGAATCCTGCTTGCTTGAAGACCTCTTTGACTGAGGGCCAACTCTCATCTATGTGCTCCAATAGCTTCTCTCTAGGCACCCATTTCACTTCCTCTATCCCTTCTTCACACTGAGGCACAAGCGCACCGCTGTACTCTGTCCGCATACGGTACCAATGACTCACTTTAAGGCATTTCTCCTTGTTCCTTCGCATCACATGATGGGTCGTTACTATCTTTCCTGTAATTCCCAGGCCATTGACTCCACACTCCTCTTCTACCTCTCTAATGGAACATTGGACTACATCTTCATTCTTCTCCATCTTCCCTTTAGGTAGATCCCATTTCCCAAGTCTGTAAATCATCAGAATGTCCCCCTTTCCGTTCTCTACAAGACCACCTGCTGCCTCTATGAGCTTGAATCTCCTTTTGAAATTCTGCCAACAGACCTTCTTATTCTTACACGAGATGGTGAGGCACTTATCCTTTTTAGCAAAGAGTATCTTTTTTAGGACAGGCCAATCAGGTAGACGATCACTATACTTTAAGACTCCTTCTTTCTTTGCTTTAGGGCTTGCGGCCGAGACCATTCTAAGTTCAAACTCCTGGATGAAAACTTTATACATTTGCGGCCATGATTTGGGATACAGAAACCGCGCTGAAAATAGCTGAATTTCTATTACATATAAAGGCCGTCAGACTCAGCCCTGATGAACCCTTCACTTGGGCATCAGGATGGAAATCCCCTATCTATTGTGATAATAGGCTTACACTTTCCTATCCTGACGTAAGGAATAACATCAGAGAAAACTTCGTAAGACTTATCGAAGACAAGTATCCTAATGTAGATGTGATTGCAGGTGTGGCCACGGGTGGTATAGCTCTGGGTGTCTTGGTAGCACAAGAAATGGGGCTTCCTTTCTGTTATGTACGTTCCAGTGCCAAAGGGCATGGAATGCAAAACAGAGTGGAAGGAAAGATAGAACCCGGTCAGCAGGCGATGGTCATTGAGGATCTCATTTCTACAGGTGGCTCCAGTATCTCAGCAGTGGAAGCGTTGAGAGAAACAGGCGCCCTAGTCAAAGGAATGGCTGCCATATTTACCTATGGATTTCCTGCATCAGACGATGCATTAAGAGCTAATGAGATCTCATATCATACCCTCAGTGACTACAATTATCTGCTCGAACAGGCGCTTGTGAGCGGTCAGATTACTGAAAAAGAATTGAAAACTCTCCAGGCTTGGCGCATTAGGCCAAGTACTTGGAACAATAACTCCATCGTATCATGACGACCATCAAAAGCAAAGCAGTGATTATAGGACGAAGCGCAGCCGATGTATATGCCTACGTCAGTGACTTAAATAATTTCCTTGAACTCCTTCCTAAGGATCGCATTCAAGATTTCAAAAGTGACGGTGACAATTGCTCTTTCAAGGTCTCTGGATTGGCAACTATTGGACTAAAAAAGAAAGAAGAAGCTGCACCTAATAAATTGCTTTTAGAGTCTACTGAGGGACCGTTCAGTTTTACGCTGGATATTCGCATTGAAGATCAAGAAGAGGGTGTGAAGGCCTATCAGATCGCTGAAGTAGATCTAAATCCAATGATGAAAATGATGGTGGAGAAGCCGTTGACCAATCTCTTTGATCATATCTCTGACCGTCTGTTGAAGGTTCTTTCTTAACTCCCCTTCATTTAGCTGATGGGATCTAATCTAGACATAACGCAATTCACGTTGCAAAACGGCATTCGAGTTGTTCATCTCCCGCGTCCTGAAAGTGCCATCTGTCACTGTGGGCTCATGATTGAAGCTGGTTCCCGGGATGAACTTACTGAGGAAATGGGCCTCGCGCATTTCATAGAGCATTGCTTATTCAAAGGCACCAAGAAAAGGCGAACATTTCACATTCTAAATAGACTAGACAATGTGGGTGGAGAAGTCAATGCGTACACAGGCAAAGAAGACACGGCTATTCATGCTTCATTTCTGAATGTTCATGCAGAACGAGCCATTGAATTGATAGCTGACATCGCATTCGCTTCCACTTTTCCTGAGAAAGAACTCGAAAAGGAAAAAGAGGTTATCATAGATGAAATCCAATCGTATGAGGATTCCCCTTCAGAGATGATCTTCGATGCTTTCGATGAACTCATTTTCAGCGGACATCCGTTAGGGAAACCAATTCTAGGAGATGAGCAGAGCGTAAGGTCATTCCACAAAAAGGACATCTTACGTTATATGAGTCGCAGGTATCATCCTGAAACAATGGTCTTTTCATTTCATGGAAATATCCCAACCAAGAAACTCAAGCAACTCTGCGAGAAACACTTGAGCGCTTTTGTCTCCAATACTGCTTTAGCTGCGAGAACTCCTTCTCCTGAAGTTGGGCAGAAGATTGAGGTCGTTGACAAGAAATCAAACCAGGCTCATTTCATTCTCGGTTGTCGTGCATATGATGCCAACGAGGATAAAAAACTCGCTTTCATTGTATTGAACAACCTCTTAGGCGGTCCTGCAATGAACAGTCTCCTGAATCTAAATATCAGAGAGAAATATGGCATCGCTTATAATCTAGAGTCTCATTATCAAGCATATAGCGATACAGGTTTGTTCCAAATCTATATGGGGACTGACAAGAATCAAGTGGACCGTGGAGTGGCTTTGATTCATAAAGAGATGAAAAAATTGCGTGATATAAGTTTAGGTACACGCCAACTTCACAATGCTAAGGAGCAGATTAAAGGGCATATTGCCTTGAGCAATGACGGTGGTTCCAGCATTATGCTAGGTATGGCAAAGAGCATCCTTCTCTATGATCGAATAGAGGAACTAGATGAAATACTGAAAAGCATAGATGCTATAAGCGCAGCAGATCTCATGGAAGTGGCAAATGAACTATGGGCGCCCGAGCGACTTTCTACCCTCACTTATCTTTAGGCCATGGATAATGGCAGTTATGATGAGCATCAGGCTTACTGTGAAGGACTATGTCCTGAGGAACCTGAATATCTGAACGCCTTGAAACGCGCAAGCTATCAGAAACTCATGCATCCGCGCATGAACTCTGGAATCTTACAAGGGCGATTCTTGAGCATGATTAGTCATATGACCAAGCCAAATAGAGTCTTGGAAGTAGGAACCTATTCAGGCTATGCAGCGCTTTGTTTGGCAGAGGGATTGTCTGAAAATGGTAAAGTAATCAGTCTAGAGGTCAATGATGAATTAGCTCCATTTCATGAAAAACATCTATTTACTTCAGAACTGGGTAAAAAGATTGAAGTGATCTATGGTCCTGCGTTAGCCAGCCTACCAAACATCTCTGAGTCCTTTGAACTCATTTATTTGGACGCTGATAAAGAGAACTATGCGAAGTATTATCCCTTGCTCAAATTAAAACTGAGAACCGATGGAATTCTTCTCATTGACAATATGCTTTGGGAAGGAAAGGTTCTACTGCCCTTGCAAGAAGGTGATATACAGACTAGAGCAATTCTTGAACTCAGTAGGATGATTCAAGAGGATCAAGATATGGAACTTGTTCTCTTGCCCCTCAGAGATGGATTGATGATGGTGAGGAAGAAGAGCTGAATCAAATCTCTATTCAAGCTAAACTAGGACATAAAAAAACCCGCAAGAATCTTGCGGGTTTTAATACAGGAACGGATGAATTATTCAGGTATTAAAGTCTTCACCTTAATTTGATCAGCTGCTTCATTAACATCACTGAGGCCGTATTCTTCCCAAGGCAATGCCTCAAGATCCTCACAAAGGACTGGGTCAATAGCTATAACCAATCCATTATAATATTGGTCTACTTGTCCTGCTCCGTTATCTACCACTTTGATATAGAGTGTATTTCCAAGATCGAAAGGTGTAGGTCCTCCTGGAGGAAATGGATTGAATCCACTTACAAATGTTCCTGCATAAATGGCCTCATTGCCATCAACAGAAAGACATACTGTCTCCAATATCATATTCGCCTCTCCGAAGGGAAGTTGCTGAATTAATCTTGCAGCTCCTCCAGGACCATTGATACGTGTTGTGGATTTAAACTCAAGGTAAACTCCACCGAATCCGTGGAATCTTCCATGGGCATGAACGTATGGAACACCACCTTTGAATTCACTTTTCATGGGCTTAGCTGGTGCATTCAATGCTACATCTTGTAACACATATCCCATCTGACTTTGAGATGCGTCAAATACGTATAGAGAAACGGTTTCAGTTGTTTTCAGAGTCGCCTGAGATTCATAAGAATCAAAACTCTTTTAGACCACCCTGCAATCAGGAACACTAAAAATAAAAGGCCAATTGGCTTTTTCATAATAATGGTTGTTTATGAGAACAGCATTGCCCTCAAATTCCAATATAGGTCTATTTAACCCCGATTAATAATCCAAATGGTCTTGGTTTATGAGCTCTACATCAGTTAACTCACGTAAAACCTACGCTCATAGCATTGAAAGCTCTGGTTTCTAAAAAAACTAAATACAAACACCATCTTTGACCTTAAAATTCTCAAATCCTATGATAGACCTGCGAAGTGATACGGTGACGCGCCCTACTGAGGCCATGAGAAATGCCATGCACCAGGCCGCTGTTGGTGATGATGTGTTCCAAGAGGATCCTTCCATAAATGCCCTAGAGAAGCGTGTGGCTCATTTTTTTGGGAAAGAAAAAGGAATATTCTGTTCCTCAGGAACCATGTCCAATCAAATAGCCATCAAGGCCCACACTCAGCCAGGTGATCAAGTTATTTGCAGCTGGGCAGCTCATATATATAATTATGAAGGGGGCGGAATGGCCATGCATAGCGGTGTCACGGCAAAACTCCTAGAAGGCTCAAGCGGATTTTTCAAAGCGCAAGATGTGGAGGCAGCTATTCTTAGAGATGACGTCCACTATCCTGTGAGTCGCCTGGTGGCTTTGGAGGATACGAGCAACAAGGGAGGTGGTGCAATCTGGAATTTAAAAGACATTGCTGAAATAAAAAAGACATGCGAAGCGCATAATCTCGCCATGCATTTGGATGGCGCTAGGTTGTTCAATCGCTTGGTCGCTGACGGAACGGATGAGATCAGTTATGCTAAGAATTTCGATTCGATGTCTATCTGTTTTAGCAAAGGTCTTGGCGCACCTGTGGGTTCAGTTTTACTAGGAACAGATGCTTTCATTCATAAAGCACGCAGGATTCGCAAGGCTTTTGGTGGTGGCATGCGTCAAGCAGGAATGCTAGCTGCAGCGGCAAATTATGCACTCGATCATCATGTAGAACGTCTTGCCGAAGATCATGCTCATGCCAAGTCAATCGCTGAAGTCCTAGGCGCTCATCCTGCGGTTTCAGAAGTGATGCCTGTAGACACGAACATCATTATTTTCCATGTTCATGCGGATAAAAAGGCTGATGACTTGATCAAGCTATTGAGCGAAAAGAGAGTTCTGGCTTTCGCCACAGGTCCAAGAACTATCAGATTCGTATTGCACCTTGACATTTCCAGTGCTCAAGTAGAAAATCTCAACAAGATTCTGAAGAAGATAGAGTTCTAAGCGGAGTGATTTTTTATTGAACTAAAATCCTTCGAACGACCTGATCTTTTTCGCTTCGGATTCTCAAGACATAGATTCCTTTTCCTAAACCTTGCAAACTCAACTCTGTCGTCATGCCATGAAAAGCACCTTTATTACACAATCTTCCTGAAAGGTCATAGACCTCTAATAAATAGCTCCCTGCATTGGAAATTCGTATCCCAATGTAATCAGATGAAATCATACTCACATTCATATCAAGCGCTTGAAGTTCACTAACAGAAATCGTTACATCTGTGCTGAATTCTGTAATGACAGGAAGGTGATCGCTCATGTCATAAAGCGCCAAAGCCACAGCATTAGGAACAGCTCCATTACCGAAAATCTGTAATTGCTGGTTATAGTTGTTTCCGTTCTGTCCGAGGGCCTTGTATGAGCCATTAATATAATGAACCCCGTTATTTCCCTCTTGAATGCTAGGACTTATAAGCGTTATATCAAATCTATCATCCAATCCTCCTCCCGCGAAACAGCCTGAATTCGTATCAGAGAGACGCGTGGATTGGGTATGGTGAAGGGCAATGGAAGAATTATTATTCCATGAATTAGAGATGGTCAATGGATCCTCGAAGGCCAAAGTTGGGTCAGGATATGAGATTAAATTCTGGAATGCCTGTTCCCAGGCTGCGTCCATATTAAGGTCTCCTGAGAAGATGTGATTCCCAGGGCCTTTCATGGCAAGTCTTGCCATCAATGCGGCAGTCTGGTCATCACGTTCCACAGGGTCTGTAGCCGCAAGATGTGCCACAATACAGGTGATAAAGGTGGTGTCGCCAATTGCCAATCCTGGTCCATCAACGTAAATAGTATATAGATCGATTGGTCTGAGAAGATTGCTTCCATCTAAAGCTTGAGATACAACTTCTTGGGAATGAAGGGTGAATTTATCTTCTCTGAAAAAGAAGCCATTGATGATAGAGGAACTGGTAACATTAGCCGTAAGTGCAGCGCGGCTCCAGAGGTTCTGATCAGCATTAAGAACTTGATTCAAAATCCTGTCAGCCCATACATTCTGATCACGCAATTCATTGACACAGAGAATATCAGGCTGGGCATGTGCAACGATCACTCCAAGGGCTTGATCCTTCTCATTTGTGTTATTCGTAGTCTCATCACAACCAAATGGATTTCCATATAAGGTCAGATTATACTGCATGTGTTTGAAATGCCCTTGAGCCATGGCTGAGTGAAGAAAAAAGAGCAGTCCGAAACAGAGTTGTATTCTGAGTTTCATCATCCTTCAAAGGTCAAAGAAAGAACGAAATTCCTAGAGTAAAGACTTTGAAGAGGACTAGAGAAACGAGTGTTGTCCTGAATCAAGATATTCCTTAGACCATATTCCATTTTTAGTTCTATCCCGAATTTGAAATACGGCATGAAGAAATCAAAACCACCACCTGCATTGAGCAACCAATCAATCTGCTCAATTTTCACTACTTGATCTTCAAGTCCCGCGCGTTCATTGTTCACCTTTTCTTGAGAGGCCATGTCTCTGCTCAATTGTCCTCCTGCGATGACATACGCTGCAAAATTGTTAATCCTATCGGTTCTATACTTCAAATTCAATGGGATGTCGATAAAGAAGGAACTGACTGTCTTATCATAGTTCAATGAACGTCCGTCAGGGGTCAGAAAACTATAGCGAAGAATGCGCTCTTTAGGGGAGATTCCTGGAATAAATCGGATACTGAAATTCTTGCTCAGGTTCAATGAAGCGATGATGGCAATATTAAATCCTGGTTGGTTAATATTCTGGAGCGATAGAATAGAATCTTGAAAGCTTGGGTCGAAATTTCTTCTTACAAAAAAGTCAGAGGTATTGTAAGATAACTGTACCCCAAAGTGATAGTCCTTATTATCGAATCCGCCTAGGTTGCTAATCTTTGCTGAGCTCTTTTGAGCCTGAGTTGCAGAGCATAGCATCACAAAAGCCATCAGTGCGATATTTCTAACGGAGAACATTCTTGCCAAGGTATGAAAACGCATCTTCTTCAGCTTAAGTATCAAGCTTTTGCAATATAGATACAGGCGATTCCACCGGTGACGGGATGGATTTCTACATCAGAGAATCCTACCTTTCTTAATACCTCCGCGAATTTCTCTCCATAGGGAAAGACTTGGACGCTTTCAGGGAGATAGGTATATGCAGCTTTGTCTTTAGAAACCAGCTTGCCTATGCCTGGCATAATGTACCTGGAATAGAAGGTGTAGACTTGTTTTATTGGAAATGCCTGCGGCTGTGAAAATTCTAAGACGCATATACTTCCTCCCTTTTTCAAGACCCTATGCATATCGCCTAATCCTTTTTCAAGATGTTCAAAATTACGCGCCCCAAAGCTCACTGTAGCTATGTCAAAGGCATTATCAGCAAAGGACATTTCTTCGCTATCTCCCAGTTGGAATTCCATGATGGATTCCTTACCTTTCTCCTTGATTTTCTTGATACCCACATCGAGCATTCCTTGAGAAATATCAACGCCCACTACTTTCTTAGGATTCAATTTCAAGAGTTCAAACGCCATGTCTCCAGTTCCAGTGGCAACATCTAAAATCATCTCAGAAGGCCTTCCTTTTAAGAGTCGAATGGATTTTTTTCGCCAAAGTATATCAATACCCAAAGAGAAAAAATGATTCAAGAAGTCGTACTTGTGCGCGATGTTGTCAAACATCTTGGCCACTTGTACCTTCTTGCTTTCGCTGCTTTCTTTATATGGTCTTACGTTTTCGCTCATGACCTTCTAGGACAAGGATTCATTCAATAGGGCTTCTTGACGTATAGGTTGCACCCCCACTTTCTCGCAGACCATTCCACCCGCTAAATTAGCAAGCCATGCTGCCTCAGATAGCTCTGCACCACTGGCCAATGCCAAGGTAGCAACTGCAATCACCGTATCTCCGGCACCTGAGACATCGATAATCTGTCGAGAATGTATCGGCCAAATATCAGATTCCTTTTCATTCCTATGATACACGCCATGCTCTGAAAGCGTAATCATCGTCATTTCATGAGGCATGGTTTTCTTCAATTCATCGACAGCTTCATCTAATGATTTCTTACTCGGGTCAATATCTGCTTTTCCCAGCCCTTCCTTGAGTTCTTTCAGATTAGGCTTAAACAATGTACAGCCAGAAAAGGCATTGAAGTTCTTTTTCTTAGGGTCTACTGTGACGATGAGACCATGTTCTTGACATAAAAGAATAGTCTTCTTGATTAATTTTTCAGTCAGAACTCCCTTATTATAGTCCTGTAAAATCAGGGCATCTACTTTCTTGGATGTCATGATTTCATGAAGCCTATCGAGCAAGGCTTGCTCTTCCTTGGCGCTGATGTCATCTTTCTGTTCTTCATCAACACGCATCATGTGTTTCTCATTGCTAATTACACGAGTCTTCACTGTGCACTTGCGATTAGAACTCCAGACTATGCCTTCCTCGCTCATGTTCTCTGCGCGCATCAGGGATCTGAACTCATCCGATCTTCCCTTCTCTCCTACTACAGATAAAATGATGGGTTCGGCTCCTGCACCCTTAATGTTCAAAGCAACATTAGCCGCTCCTCCTAGACGAGAATCACGCTGTATAACATCAACCACTGGCACAGGGGCTTCAGGTGACATACGTGTGTGCGATCCCCAGATATAGGCGTCTATCATCACGTCCCCCATGATGAGGATGCGCTTAGATGAAAATGCCTTGATGATTTCTTGCACCGCTCCGTTTTTCGTTCAGGTCAATTGGGCCAATCCCTTTTTCAATCGGTTCATTGCTTCTTTCAAATCTTTCTGAGAAGCAGCATAGGATATTCTTATAAATCCAGGCGTCCCGAATGCCTCTCCCGAAACCAAGGCCAAATGAACTTCTTCTAATAAGTACTCACATAGTTCATTGCTTGATGTGATCTTTCTTCCATTATAGCTCCTGCCTATGTAATGACTCACCTCAGGATAAAGATAAAATGCGCCTCCTGGTTCATTGACGTTCAATCCTGGGATTGAACGTAGCTCAAGAAGCATCATATCCCTTCTAGCTTTGAATTCATCACGCATAGCGAAAGTCACGTTAGGATCTGCATCCACGGCTGCTGCTGCAGCTTTTTGGGCTATACCACAAGCTCCGCTTGTAATTTGACCTTGCAGCTTGTTACACGCATCTGCAATCCACTTTGCGGCTCCTATGTATCCAATCCTCCATCCTGTCATGGCAAAGGCTTTAGAAACTCCGTTCACCGTAATAACGCGGTCTTTAATCTCAGTGAATTGGGCTAGACTTTCGTGGCCACCGCTGAAATTGATATGCTCATAAATCTCATCGCAGATGACATACATCTGTGGATTCTCCTTCATAACATCAGCAATCTCAGCTAATTCTGCTTTACTGTAAAAGGAACCCGTAGGATTACATGGCGTGCTGAAGATCATCATGCGAGTTTTAGGCGTGATGGCTTTTCTGAATTCGGTAGCTGACATTTTGAAATCCACATCGAGCCCGCAATGAACAGAGACTGGAATTCCATTGGCCAATTTGATAATCTCTTCATAGGAAACCCAGAAAGGCGCAGGAATGATCACTTCCTCCCCAGTAGATACGATAGCCATCACCACGTTAGCGATGGATTGCTTGGCGCCTGTGGAGACCACAATCTGTTCAGGGCTATAGTCCAAGTTATTATCTCGTTTAAATTTTCTAGAAATGGCCTGCCTCACATCTAGATATCCATTTACAGGAGGATATGAAGAGAAATTCCCCTGAATGGCAGCTATCGCTGCATCCTTTATAAAATCAGGAGTATTGAAGTCAGGTTCTCCTAAGCTGAGGCTAATAACGTCAACGCCTTTTTCTTTGAGCTCACGGCTCTTTCGAGCCATGGCCAATGTGGCAGATTCTGATAGTCGGGATAAGGTGTCTGAGAGATGCATTTTCACCATTTTCTTGGAGCTGGTGAAGCTACGGATTAATGACCTCTTTAGTGCTCTTCTCCATCTTCTGTCTTATTTGATTTTGAACAGATAGTGAACAAATAAGACACGTTTGCGTACAAATTAGCGTTATTTGGATTCAAAGAATATTAGCTCATGGAATGGATTTTTCAGGTCATTGTCGTTACTATACCTGCACTGATAGTGCTTTTTACTGGGATTTATTTGATAAAAAACCAGATTGAGCAATTAAGGGCTAATCCTGCAAAAGCTGTTGCTTCTTACGCAAAACCGCATATTAATTTTCAAGCTTATGAGCGCTTGGTGCTGTACTTAGAGCGCAGTAATCCTGTGAGTATGGTCATGCGCATGCATAGGCCCGGAATTAGCGCTAAGATGCTGGAAGGTGACATGGTTAAGAGCATTCGTGAGGAATTCGAGCATAATCTTTCTCAACAAATCTATGTTTCTGATGAAATATGGGAGTTGATTAAAAAAGCGAGGGAAGAAACGATTAAACTCATCCACCTCGCTTCTTCTCGCTGTAATGAAAGTCATACTGGTATGGATTTGAGCAAGATTCTATTGGAGTTGTCCTCTTCTATTGAAGATTTTCCGCACGATGTAGCCATTCGTTACTTGAAGCAAGAACTACGCTCCAAGACCTGATTCATCTTTCAAGCGATTCAATGCAGCCCGCGAACTTAGACTTCCTAATTTGATTTGGTTTTTCAGATCATCCACCATTTTCTTCATTCCTGACTTACTAAAGAAAGCTCTTAGCACTTCCTGCTCAATGGCCTTTTCAAAGCTCTTCGCTTGCTGAGCTCTTCTGATCAACTCTAATTTTCCTGAACTTTCAAGAAAATCATGATGTGCTTTCAAGGCCTCGAATACTTTGTCCTCATTATACCCAGTATAAGAAGACATCAATTCTAAACGTTGTTCCCAACCTTCTTTTTGACCCAGTAGATGAAGAGCTGTTTTGTATGCTCCTGCTGCCTCTCTGGCTTTGGCCAAGACCTCTACTTCTGCTTTATGAATGACTAAGATATCAGCCATTTCCATGATGCCTCGTTTGATTCCTTGAAGTTCATCCCCCGCTCCAGCTAGCATGAGCAGTAAAAACGTATCGGCCATATCCTTAACCTCTATTTCAGATTGACCAACTCCTACTGTCTCTATCAGAATAATTTCATAGCCCGCTGCTTCGCAAAGCATAATGGATTCTCTGGTTTTATTAGTCACACCTCCAAGAGTCTCTGAAGCTGGCGAAGGACGTATGAAGGCCATAGAACTAGCGCTTAATTGGTCCATGCGTGTTTTATCCCCCAAAATGCTGCCGTGGCTTATCCTGCTGCTAGGATCCACTGCTAACACCGCTACTTTTTTTCCTTGGGATATGTAATGCATTCCCAGACGCTCTATGAAGGTAGATTTTCCTACTCCGGGAACTCCCGTGATGGCGATTCTATGTGATTCGCGCTTCTTACTAGACACTTTATTCAAGAGTTCATCGGCAGGGACTTGATCTTTTTCCGCTGTGCTTTCTATCAATGTTATGGCCCTGCTTAAACTCCTGACTTCTCCTTTTTCAAGGCCAAGGATGAGTGCTTGTATGTGCTCTTTTTCTTGCATTCGTGTAAATCAAGGCTTCAGTCCAGCATCGATATAATCAATAATCTTAGTGATCAAATGCACTCTGTCTGGTCCGAGTACGTTATGCTTGTGCCCAGGATAAATGAACATATCTACCTGCTTGTCAGCATTGATAAAGGCATTCATCATGACCATAGTATGCTGCATAACCACTATATCATCAGAGGATCCATGAATCAACATTAGTTTTCCTTGTAATTGATCAGCCAAGGAAGGAAGTCTTGTTTCTTCATAACCAGGCTTATTATTCTCTGGTGTCTCCATATAGCGCTCTGTGTACATGACTTCATATAATCTCCAATCAACCACTGGACCACCGGCAATTCCTACTTTGAATACTCCTGGGTTTCGGAGCATCATGTTCAAGGTCATGAAGCCTCCATAACTCCAGCCATGAATTGCCATCCTATCAGCATCAATGTATGGCAAAGACTTTAAGAACTTCACTCCTTCCATCTGATCCTTAGTCTCTTGAATACCCAGCCTCCCATGCACAGCTTGTTCAAATTCACGTCCGCGATCTCCTGACCCACGTCCATCGAGCGTGAAGATGATGTAGCCTTTTTCGGCCAAGGTGTGCATCCAAAGCGAAGCCCCGCCTAACCATGAATTCTCTATCAATTGCACGTGAGGTCCATTGTATAAGTATACCATGACGGGATATTTCTTTCTTGGGTCGAAATTGCTCGGCTTAATCATTCGTGTAAACAAGCTGGTCCCATCCTCAGCTTTGATCTCATTGATTTCAGTTTTTCCTATGCTTCTTCCAATGAAAGGATCCGCAGCGGATGAAATCTGATAAAGTTCGTGGCCTTGAGAATCTTTAATCTTTATATCAAGAGGCACGGTCAAGGAAGAATACATATCAATGAAGTTGTTCATCCCATCATGCATCATCACCTTATGGTTTCCTTTCTCTGCTGTCACTCTCTTCATGTCTCCGCCATTCACATCTACCGCATAGAGAACCGTTTCTGTGGGAGAATCTGTTCCCATAACCCATAGCGCTCCATCTTCTTGGTTATAGCCAAGAATTTCTTTCATGACCTTATTTCCTGTGGTCACTTGATTGAGCAAAGTGCCATCCTTCGCATAGCGATAAACATGTTCAAAGCCATCCTTTTCTGAGATCCAAAGGAATTCTCCATCAGTACCTTGAAGTGGGAATACATCATGTCTTGGTTCCACATATTTATCACTGTGTTCTTCGAGTAATGTTCGAATGAGTTTTCCGCTTTTGGCCTCATAAAGATTCAACTTGAAATTATCTTGAGCTCTGTCGAGGTGGCCCACATAGAGGTATTCACCGTCTAAGGACCATGTAACTGAAGTCAGATATTGATCAGCTGGTCCATCGGTTTGCAGGGAAATGTCGTTTTGACTTACAATGTTGTACACATGGATAGAAACCTTCTCTGTCCCTTGGCCAGACATAGGGTATTTGACAGACACACCAACTGCAGGAATAGGAACATAGTCCATAATGTCATATGTGCCCACTTCATTCTCTTCCTTTACATAGTATGCTAATCTATTGCTTTGAGGAGACCAGAATGTTCCCTTGCTTATCCCAAATTCAAAGCGACTTACGGCTTGACCTGGGATAATTCCTTTCCCTCCTCTCATGACCAACACTGAGTCTCGTTCACGATCAGAATAATAAAGTGTTTCGCCAATGGTATAGGCCGCTTTCTTATGGTCGGGAGAGACATCTTCATTTTCAGCAATGTGCAGACACGAAATGGACTTGTCAGCTGTTTTCCAAATCACATTGGCACGCCAATACTGGCCCATGTAGGATAAGAAAATTGACTCGCTATCCATCCATTCATAGGAAGGAAAATCTCTTGGCCCTATAAATCCAGTCTTATCAAAAAGTTCTTTCAGCTCTCTCTGACTAATGATAAGCTCATGAGGACGGCCATCTGCATATCCCTTCATCAATACATATCCTGCACTGTCAGGAAGGAGGTAGGAAAATGCGCCTTCGTTCCCTGGTATCCATGCCAGAGCAATGGGGCTCTGAGGAAGGAATGTAGTATAAGCCTCAGCCACAGACTCTTGAATTGTCAAGGCTTTCTGGGCACTGAGCGACTGTGTACCCAAGAGAAAAACGAGGGAAAACGTGATGTAAGCGATTCTGTTCATGGCAGCTAAGATATCAAATGGCATACCAGTAGCCCATGCTTATTTGAAGAACGGCCAAGTTTGCACACTTGAATGGGGATTTATATCGTATTCAGTCATAAGCTGACCATATAGTCCATGTACATTTGGGACAAAGCAATAGAACAGAACATGGCAGCTAAAAGCATCTTGGATAAAAAATCCCTCCAATTCTTCGAAAAATACATCAACAACGCAAGTCCAACGGGCTTCGAGAGTGAGGGTCAGAAATTATGGCTCGACTATATGAAGCCATATTGTGATGAGCATATTGTGGATACCTATGGTTCCGTAGCGGCCATCATCAATCCTGGTCAGGAATATAAGGTGGTGATAGAGGCTCATGCTGATGAAATCGCGTGGTTCGTTCACTACATCACACCTGAAGGATTCATCTACCTGAAAAGAAATGGAGGCTCTGATCACCAGATTGCTCCTTCTAAGCGTGTGAATATTCACACAGAAAAAGGATACGTGAAAGCAGTATTCGGATGGCCTGCCATTCATACCCGAACTGCAAGCACAGAAGCTGCTCCTAAGCTAGACAACATATTCCTAGACTGTGGCGCAATTACCAAAGCTGAAGTGGAGAAACTAGGCATACACGTGGGTTGTGTTGTGACCTATGAAGATGAATTCATGGTCTTGAACAACAGGTATTATGTAGGTCGCGCTATGGATAACCGTGCTGGCGGATTCATGATCGCCCAAGTGGCTCGCATGCTGCATGAGAATAAAGACAAGCTTCCTTTCAGTTTGTATGTGGTCAATTCAGTGCAAGAGGAAATAGGTCTTCGTGGTGCTGAAATGATGTCTCGCACTATCTCTCCTGATGTAGCCATTGTCACTGATGTATGCCATGATACGCAGACTCCTATGATCAAGAAGATTGACGAGGGCGACCTTCATTGTGGAAAAGGACCTGTACTGAGTTATGGACCTGCTGTACAGAACAACCTCTTAAAGCATATCATCAAGCAAGCTGAGAAGAATAAGATTCCATTCCAGCGACTAGCGGCAAGCAGAAGTACAGGAACTGATACTGATGCCTTCGCGTATTCTAGCAGCGGGGTGGCGTCAGCTCTTATATCTTTACCCCTTAGGTACATGCACACTACTGTTGAAATGGTTCACAAAGAAGATGTGGAGCAGGTCATCAAGCTGATTTATAACAGTGTGAAGAGCCTGAAGAACAAGCAAGATTTTAGATATTTAAAGTAAAATGAGATTTACTAGCCTATTAACCCTAGTACTAACCTTATCTCTCATAGGATGATACACCCCTCATAGCCCCACCTTAGAAGAGGTTCAAGGCATTGTGGAACAATCTTGTGTGGATGGAGTTCAAGGCGATGTCGAAACGGATGTCGACTGTGGTGGACCTTGTCCTCCGTGTTAATTAGGAACGTATATATGTACAAGGAGCCTCAACCTTATGGTTGGGGCTTTTTTATTGCATCATTGGCACAAGGACTTTCAAGCCTTAGGACATAAAAAAGCCCCGCTTGAGTTATCAAACGAGGCT
Organism: uncultured Flavobacteriales bacterium; assembly: GCA_937875855.1. GTDB lineage: Bacteria > Bacteroidota > Bacteroidia > Flavobacteriales_D > JABDKJ01 > JABDLZ01. The sequence continues at coordinate 1,092 of CALFHF010000150.1, read as the reverse complement.
TTTAAAAATCTCATAATCTACTATCTCACCATTACTCTACGTGAATAGCTATGTGTTCCAGCTTGAAGGGTTACATTATAGGCACCAGGTGCGAGATCAGCTGCATCAAAGAACAGCTTCGAACTTCCTTTTGGAAGTCTGTTTTCTTCAATCACCTTGACCGATCTTCCCATCATATCTAAAAGGGATACTTTCACTTGTGCTGCTTCTGGAAGCTCAATTGGAATCGCGGTAATGCTATTCGCAGGATTCGGATAAATCTCTTGAATGACATTATTTTCGCTCACCTCATCAAGGCCCACATTAGCACCAGTCACATTGAATGTCCAATGTCCCTCAGGAGCTACGATAGGACGCACTTGTTGCTTCCCTGAATTCGCCTCAGAATGTATATAATAATCGATTTCTGTTCCTACTTCTTGCGCTGGAATGTATCCCGTCCAAATGTCATCTACGGCATTGGTTAAGTTCATCATCAATTCACTAAAAGCTCCATTCGAAGTGCGATAGAACACGCTTGCATTGGCAATATCTGATGTATGTTTAATAATCGCATCCACTTGATACTCATTCAAATCGTCCTCTGTATCTGGCAAGTCATTATGAACGATGAGCAAGGGCTCATTAACTCCTACAGCCTTAGTTATGCAATGGATAGCTCCGCTCAGCTGAATGATGTCATTACATTGAATAGGAACGATAGTATACCCTGGTAGAGCTTCTTCAATAATCTCCAATGCTGGTGCATCATATTGCTCCTCATATACAGGGATTATGACTGTCTTATTCACAAAGACCATATTCGCATAGGTTCTGTAATCTCCGTTGGTATTTGGATATGATCCACCCTCTGGTGGCATCTGCACTCGAATAACTTCATATGGTGCCCCGAACGTAGATTCATAATTGCTCAGAACATAATCGATGTTGGCTTCTATCTGAGGACCATCGGCCACTCCTTGAGGATATTGACCAATGATTAAGGTCTCTTCGTCCAAAAGCTTCATGTGCATGTCAATGTGGTGAATCCCATCATATGGAAGCGTTTGCATCTTTATGTAAGTATCTATCCCCATGAACTCTGACATGATG
>CALFHF010000149.1 GCA_937875855.1 uncultured Flavobacteriales bacterium | reverse complement strand
CTTCTATGATTTCCATGAGTTCGACTTGCTTCTGCCCGTGGGAATAAGCTTCTATACATTTCAGACCTTGAGCTATTCTATCGATGTGTACAGGGGAGATCTAAAGGCAGAAAGGCACTTAGGATACTTTGCATTATATGTTACTTATTTCCCGCAATTAGTTGCAGGACCTATTGAGCGTGCAGGAAGGCTTCTGCCTCAGCTGAGGCAAGAACTTAATATAACCAAGGATGACATCAGGTATGGTATCAATAAGATTCTACTTGGATTCTTCAAGAAAGTAGTGGTCGCAGATACTGTGGCTACGTATGTAGATCAGGTATTCGGGAATGTTGCAGGAAGCACAGGTATGCAGTTCTATCTTGCCATGTGCTTGTTCGCTATTCAGATTTATGCTGACTTCTCTGGATATACTGACATCGCTATAGGTACAGCCCGACTGATGGGAGTGCAGCTCATAGAGAACTTTAACAGGCCCATGTGGGTTCATAGTTTTAAAGAATTCTGGAGTAAATGGCACATCTCATTGACCCGCTGGATCAGGGACTATATGTACCGTCCTATGCTTAATGCAGTTCCTAAGTGGAGGAAGAATGATTACTATAATGCCTTTGTTACCATAAGCGTATTTACAGCTATAGGATTCTGGCACGGAGCAAAATGGACGTTCGTAGCGTTTGGTTTTTATCATGGAATCATGATGGTGTTTCAGCGCCTACTCGGAAAGTTTTCCATCTTCAAGAAATTGAATAAGAATATGTGGTATTACTTCCTCTCAGGGATTTGGAATTCGCAACTTATTATCTTCGGAATAGTCTTCTTTAGAGCACAGGATATACAAGATGTGAACACGATTTTTTATCGCTTGTTTACCGATTTCAGATTGAGTGCCGGAGAGATTTTCTTAGCTTATAGATTCGAATTGGTTTTATCTGCGATGGTCTCACACCTCTTGATTTATACGTTGTATTTCAATGATGGTCTTCGCTTTAAGTATAACAGGTTATATATAGCTTCCATGCTGTTCTTAATTATGTTTTTTGGTCAGAATTATAAGGATAACTTCATTTATTTCCAGTTTTGAGCTATGAGTAAATGGCAGATATATAAAATGATCTTCGGAGTAGGCCTACTTGCTTACTTGATTGCACTGGGTATAGATCAATTCTTTGATAGATACGCTATTCCTAATCAGCGTCATTTTTCCAACGTGAGAAAGATAGACCGATTGATCTCTGATACGAATCCTGCTGAAATTCCCATTTTCGGCAGTTCGGTAGCTAGGAGAGGATATTTCTGTGATTCCATTGGGCCTAATATCTATAATTATGGCATGGCAGGGTCATTATTCAATGCGATTTTCCCACTGCTTCAAATTGAACTAGACAAAGATAAGAGCAGCCCTATTATCATGGACTTCGACCATCACACGTTCTTGTATAGTGAGTTGATACAATTAGACTTGAGTAATTATGTTCCTCATATAGATAATCCTTACATCAGGACTATGCTAGAAGAGCATGGAAAGTATGATTGGTCTTATGAAGTGCCTGGTACTCGATATTTTGGGCTGTATATGGACTACAT
>CALFHF010000148.1 GCA_937875855.1 uncultured Flavobacteriales bacterium | reverse complement strand
CTTTCTGGTTATCCTGATAACTCATATCATAGCGAAGTATACCGTTATCATCCCAGATTTTCCAATTTCCAGACTTGGATCCACTGACATAATGGGCGATTGCGAGTCTTTTTCCTTCATCATTGAATCTGGTCCATTCTCCATCTTTCTGGCCATTGGAGTATTCCCCCTCTTCCTTAAGCACTCCATTTTCATGGTAGAGGATGAAATACCCATCACGCATTCCATTCATATAGTCACAGGTCATTTCGACTTGGCCATTGTTGAATACTGTTTCAATCATGCCAGAAAAATCAGCAGAAATACCATTTTCTTGAGCTGAGCTCATCATTGGAGATAATGTCACCATCCCAAGTGCCACTATCATCATTATCGTTCTACCCATGTCTCGATACATTTATCTAAAGCAAAGTTAACATTCTCTTAATGTTGCGCAAGTGTTTACGACACATTAGAATGAACTATGAGACAGTTGATGTACGAAAAAAACAGGCTGAGGTTTCTGACTCCTTATCTAGGAATCAAAGTAAGAACGGTCATTCCAGGCTTTAAATCCAGCTGTATTGATGCATCTACGTACGAGATATACTCCACGGTAATATCCGCGGTTTCCTGAAGAAGACTGGGATCCAGGATGACATACCCTTCTGGATCTGAATAGAGTTCTATGTCTGAATCTTTTATGACCACGTGTGCACCAATGAGTGCTTCACCTGAAAAAGAATCGACAATTTTCAAACGAACTTCTATTGGATCTCCTCCAGCAAATACTGGGCTAGCCAATACGAAAAGGAATATTCCGAGTACGATTGATTTCATACAGTAAGACTATTCTTTAGAATGCAAATGGACCTTAAGCGTGTGTTAAGAAAACGTAAAGCTCTTGGGTGTACAAAAAAATGCCAGGAGATGTTTCATGATGGTAGGTTTAACTACTTAAAATTAAGCAATTTGACACACTTAAGAGCTGGACACATGCTCCAAGAGAAGAAAAAACTGTCCTATCTTTGAAAGCACAAGATGCCAGTTTTGCTTCCAAGCAAAGAAATATTGGCTCTTGTCTAATTCAACCTTGGCCTTGAATCAGAATCTAAATCAGAATTGATGGAAAAGCGAACAAAAGAAAATCCATGGAAGCTCAAGACTCCGCCAGGATCATCAGAATATGAGATGTATGTAGATACTAAGGATGGAATGGAAATTCTTGTGTGTACTGTAGGAAAAACTGTTCTTCATTATCAATACCGTTGTTTAGCTGACCTGCACACCATGTTAATGCGGCACGGTGATTGGATGGAACTCGGCAGTAAGGATGAGCAACAAGATAGCAAAGAAGGCACAGTAGAACACTGGGGCAGATCTAGCAGAAATCCAGTGAAAGGCTGGTACGGACTTAAAAAGAATTTCAGAGGAAGGTTTGGGATGTACATTCCTCCACTCATGGAAGATTTAGGCCTTGCTGAAGTGGAGCATCTGGCTCGCAATAATCGCATGAAGGCTAAGTAATCAAGTATCCTAACCCTCTAAAAGACACAACACTTCTGTCACATTCTATGTGAAAATACAGAAGTCCAATCATCCATGAATAAGCAACCTGAGAAACCCTTAATTCTCCTATATACTGACGGAGGGGCAGAACCCAATCCAGGAAGAGGTGGATATGGCGTAGTACTGTCACATAAAGGTCGGAAGAAAGAATTCTCGGCTGGGTTTCAGATGACGACTAACAATAGAATGGAATTACTGGCAGTGATTTCTGGATTGCAAAAACTCAAGGTCCTATCCCACGTGAAGGTCTATTCTGACTCACGCTATGTAGTTGATGGAATAGAAAAAGGATGGGCAAAGAAATGGCGAAGCAAAGGCTGGATTCGCAGTGGCAAAGAAAAGGCGATAAACCCTGATCTATGGGCTCGCCTTCTTGACTTAGTAGAAAAACACGAAGTAGAATTTCATTGGGTTAGAGGACACGCAGGTCATCCTGAAAACGAACGCTGTGATGAACTGGCTTCCAGAGCTATGCGAAGTGCTAACTTAAAACCCGACCCAGGGTTTATTGGATGAAAAAAAGCTTGGCCTTAAAAAGACCAAGCTCAACCAACCATAAAACTCACATATATCAGTTATAATTCACATCGAAGCTACCTTCAAGATATTGAGGCGGACTTCCAAAATCACTAATTTCAATATCGTAGGTTCCTTGTGTATGTCCAGGATTCATAGCGCTATGTTCCGTCACATCTATGTTTCCTGCGACTTGCTGAGTAAATATCTGCGAACCATTGCGATAATGAACCCTTATCGGGGCCAATTGGGTTACGTCATAGTTAGAAACACCAAGTGAAGCCCTATTCCAACGAAGTGTGACGATCTCATTGATATTATTCACTAATTGCAAATACATATAATCATCTATTTGAAATACCATGGCGTAGTCATAGTTGAATGAACTATCATTCAATATAGCTGAAGCATTGCTTTGAACAGGATGACCTGGAGTGAGCGCCAAGTCGTAGAAAATTCCTGTCATGTGAATTAAATCACTCGAGTCATCCACATTAGATAAATAGACATCAAAGGATCCGCTGATTAAATCATTCAGCGTGTCATAATCTAAGAATGTGATGGTACCAGAAAGCGGACCTTCTGTATCGCCTTGGTAGTGGAAAGCTTGTGCTGAAGTTCCTGTAGACATTGTCCATGCTCCTGTAGAAATGCTCTGAGCATCATACGTACCCACTCCTAAAAAGGTAATTCCCTCAAAGGATAATTGACCATTTGTGGTAGAAGTAGCACTTAGTCTAAGTTCGCGTTGGCCTTGGTCATAGATAATAACATTAGAGGTCTGCCAAGTGCCATTATCCGTAGTCATATCAAGGTTCTCACTACTAGGCGAGGATCCATTCGAATTGCTCTTGTCCTTAGAACAAGCCAAAATCAGCAGAAATACTGCGAGAATGGCAGTGAAGATTTGTCTGTTCTTTTTCATCAGTAGAATATTATCAAGTCTCTGCCATAAAGGTAGTGGCCTGAATACCCACGGCATTCAAATATTAAAATCTAATCAAAAAGCAATTGTGAATAGCGAAACTACCTGTAAATACAGATAAATCAGAACAATACACCTTCTAAATACGGATGGAATAAATCGCAACAAACTGAGCGCTGTCAGGTTACCATTTATCTTTATTTAAGAGGGCATCCCATCCTTGGGCCTTGATGCTGAGCTGCTGTCCTCCTCTAGTTACAAGCTGATAGCCTACGGCTGCATCAGCCATGTGTCCAATAACCGTAAGGTCAGGATGACCTTTCACACGCTCGAAATCTGCCTGAGATATAGTGAAGAGTAATTCATAATCCTCTCCACCATTCATAGCGCAGGTAGTCGGTTCAATATTGAATTCTCTTGATCTAGAGATGGTAATCGTATCCATGGGGACTTTATCCTCATAGATCACTGCACCTAAGGATGCAGCTCTTGCCAAATGAATAACCTCTGACGCCAATCCGTCAGAAATATCTATCATAGAACTTGGCATAATTTTTAACTCTCCAAGTAATTCAATAATATCTTTTCGGGCTTCAGGCTTTAGACATCGTTCGAGGATGTAGTCGTTTCCAGCAAGGTCTGGTTGTGCAGAGGGAGCCGCTTCAAAAACCGCTTTTTCCCTTTCCAATACTTGCAAACCCATATAAGCCCCGCCTAAATCTCCAGAGACCACAATTAACTCATTCTCCTTAGCTCCTGTGCGATATACTACCTTGTCTTTATCAACTCTCCCAATAGCTGTTATTGATATGGCCAAACCACTTGTCGAAGAAGTAGTGTCTCCTCCTACAATATCCACTCCGTACTTTTTAGCAGCCATTCGCATTCCTCCATACAATTCTTCCATGGCCTCTACACTGAATCTATTGCTCATAGCAAGTGAAACCGTAATTTGTTCGGGTCGGCCGTTCATTGCATAGATATCTGAGAGATTGACCACAACAGCCTTATATCCCAAATGTTTTAACGGAGTATAACTAAGGTTGAAGTGAACCCCCTCCATGAGTATATCTGTGCTTACGAGAAGATAATCCTCTCCAGCATCTATTACAGCTGCATCATCACCAATACCCTTTACCGTATTTCCATTCTCTGTAGTAATGGTTTTAGTCAAGTGCTCTATTAATCCAAATTCACCCAATTCAGACAACTCTGTTCTATGCTCGCTCATTGATTTTTTTCTTGATCTTGTAATTACATCTTTTAATGTACTTACAGCGTTTTCAAATATGAATAGCCCTATTACCTGTAGCAGCTAAAGCAGCCTCACGGAAGCTCTCTGTATATGTCGGGTGCGCATGAGACATGCGTGCGATATCTTCAGCAGAAGCTCTGAACTCCATAGCCACCACCGCTTCAGCAATCATATCAGCGCATCTTGGCCCTATCATGTGCACGCCTAGAATTTCATCAGTTTCTTTGTCGGCTAGCACTTTGACTATACCATCAGTATCCATACTTGCTCGGGCTCTTCCACTTGCTTTGAACGGGAAACTTCCTGATTTATACGCAATACCTTTCTCTTTCAATTGCTCCTCCGTATATCCTACCGCAGCTACTTCAGGCCAGGTATAAACGACTCCTGGAATAAGCAAGTAATTGATGTGCGGTTTTTGGCCAGCCATAACCTCCGCAACGAACATTCCTTCTTCTTCGGCTTTGTGAGCTAGCATGGCGCCTTTCACTACATCTCCTATTGCGTAAATGCCAGGGACATTGGTCTGAAGATGCTCATCAGTCGCAATGCGTCCTTTGTCATCTACCTTTATCCCTACTTTATCTAGTCCAAGTTTATCGGTATATGGTTTACGCCCCACAGCTACCAAGCAATACTCTGCTTTCACAGTGACCTTTTCACCCATTTTATTCTCAGCCATTAGCGTAGTTTCCTTCGCGCTAGTTTTGACTTCTTTTACGCTGTGGCCCATGTAGAAATCCATTCCGAGTTTTTTCAAACTCTTCATAAGTTCCTTTCCAAGCTCTGCATCCATGCTTGGGATTAAACGATCCATGAATTCAAATACCGAGACCTTAGTCCCTAACCTTGCATAAACGGACCCTAACTCTAATCCTATCACACCACCACCTATAATGGTCATACTCTTTGGCAAAGATTTTAAAGTCAATGCCTCTGTACTAGAAATGATGCGTTTCCTATCTATCTGAGCAAATGGAAGACTGATGGGCTTAGACCCAGTGGCGATGATGATTTTATCAGTCTCTATTTTCTGTGCTTTCCCTTTCTCTGGTTTTACTTCAATGGTATGTGAATCAAGGAAAGAACCATGGCCATGAAAAACATCGATTTTATTCTTTTTCATCAGATAATCGATTCCGCCTGTGGTCTGATCCACCACGGATTGCTTACGCTTGATCATCTGCTCGAAATTTACTTTGGGCGCAGGAATATCAATTCCGTGCTCTTTAAAAGTATGAGTTGCATTATGAAAATGCTCGGTGCTATCTAAAAGTGCTTTAGAAGGGATACAGCCTACATTTAAGCAAGTTCCTCCAAGTGTAGAATAACGCTCTATAATGGCAGTTTTCATACCTAATTGTGCGCAACGTATAGCCGCCACATAGCCGCCAGGTCCTGAACCGATAATCGTCACATCGTATTTGCTCATATAATCATTGGATTTGAGGCTGCAAAAATAAGAAAGATGTGGGGTGCTCAGGTGATTAACACTTCAGGACTTCAACCTGCGTGTAAAGGCCCAAAGGAGTAGCAAACAAGAAATCATAGCAGCGACCCGACTCAAGAAGTCCCCGTATTGAACATAAAATGTAAGCTCATTGTTCATTTTAACGCTTCCACGAAGGGCCCCTTCCTCCCACCACGGAAGTTGAGAAGTGATATTCCCTTTTTGATCAATAAAACAGGTTATTCCTGTATTAGCTGCCCTCGCTATATCTCTTCGGCATTCAATGGCTCTTAAACGAGAATAGGCCAGTAATTGAACATACCCAGGACTGTCCTGCCACCATGAGTCATTCGTGCTGATGGCGATACAGTTAGCCCCTTTCTTGACAAATAAAGATGTGTATTCCCCGAAGACTGATTCATAGCATATTGTAGGAGCCAACGCATGTCCATCAAACGGGAATATCTCCACAGAATCCTGCACTCCCAAGCTTCCCGATGCTCCACCAAGATCTAAAGCCAAATCACCTAAAAAACCCATGAATGCGGTAAAGGGAATAGACTCTACTCCTGGCACCAATTTCGATTTATGATAATTCTCCTCCACTCCTTCTTGGTCAATCAATAAGGTGGTATTATAGCTTTCATAGTATATCTGTAAGGGCTCTATGTAGCGGGAACTTGTACTTTTCTTTTCTTTGGAATACGACCTATCAGCTGCGCCTGCTAGGAGCACGGCATCTCTTGGCGCTAAGAAATCACGAATCATAGTTGTGCTTATGGCAGCATCATAGTCATGTTCCCAGAGTCCTGAGAAATCAGGCCTCCCTGGCTCACCGTATACCAATGTATGTTCAATGAGCGCAGTTTCTGGCAAAATATACCAGCGTGTTTCTGGTGTATCAGCACTATCTGCCAACGCTAACATGCGTCTTAACTGCTGCAAGGGATCTGAGTCAAATTTCTCTTCGTATGGATCCAGATTTGGTTGAAGAAGAACCATTTCTACTTCTTCTCCTTTCTCTTCGTAACTTGAATAAATTATCAAACTACAGATGAACGGAATGAGGACGATGAGAGCAGGTTTGATCCAAACTGTTTTTGAATCTTCTGAATTATTAAGAGTTTTTTTCAGCGCAATGAATATCGCGATGTTCACGAGGATAACCCAAAGACTTCCTCCTGGAGATCCAGTAATTGAATACCACTGAACCCAAGTGATGTGCTCTGCGAAAACATTGCCCAGGTTAAGCCATGGCCAATTGATAGACCAATGCATATGCAGATATTCAAAGCTCATCCAATAGGCCACCAATCCGGTATAACCAGCTCGATCTCCTAAGTGCTTTCTGGTAAGATGGAAGAGCCAAAACACAATGGCCATGAACGATGCATTAAGAACATAAGTAAGTCCTGAAGCCACGGTCTTGCTCAGCAATTCCATAGCGGCACTTTCGGCATAAGGATCTCGTATGCAGAAAATGAAATACGTGCTGATGATGTTCCAGAGTAGGAACCCAAGAAATGCTCTGAAGAAAATCTTACGTGCAGTTCCTTTTTCTTCCAAGAGCTTATCCTCCATGAAGAGCATGGGAACAAAAGCGAAGAAAATCAAGAAAAACAGTGGCGTAATTCCAGGCCAAGCAATGCCCGCCAACAGGCCTGAAATGAGGCTAAGTAAATAAGATCTATGGAGAATGTAAGGCTTCATAAGCACGCAGGCCGAAGCTAGCGCATGAGATACATCTTTCCAAACCCTTTCTTAAAGAAGCTTGATGCCGCAGTCTGTCTCACTTCCACATCTCCTTGCTCATCCTTGACAATTACGCGATAGAGATAAACTCCATTTCCTAGCGGGTCACCATATTCATCTCTACCGTCCCAAGCATAGTCAGTGATGTTTCTGCCTATGCGAATAGTTCCAAGTTCTTCTTTGAAAATCTCACGCACTACTTTGCCCGTGACCGTCATGATTTGAATCTTCATATAACCCGGAACGGTAACGCCTGTCAGTGTGAATACGAAGCGCGTTTGTGTAGAGAATGGATTCGGATAATTCATCACTTCGGTGATACTACTTACGTGATCTACAGTGAACGAAATCTTATAATCTACATTCCCTGATGCATTACCACTCTTGTCTGATGCGATTACGAGCAAGCGATAGGTGCCATCTTGAATCAAGTCAGGCTTGATTTCTATTTGAGAGATATTCTTCGCGCCATCAGCTGGGATAAATCGCATGAGCTCTTCACCATCTCCTGATTGAAAATGCAATTGTTTTCTAAAGCCATTGGGCTCAGTTAAAAAGATGTTGAAAAACACGGTATCCGCAGGGTCATTCATAATAAGGAATGGATTCTCATCATCAAGTCTTACTGTAATGATGGGTAATGCAGAGACTAAATCGCCATCTAGAATGTGTTCACCATCAAAGGTGACATCGAGTATTGGATTTAATTTATCTTGACTCACAGCGAATCGAATGCGTCCCAAATTGTTCACGTGAGTTTGCTCCGCTTGATCATAAATGTTAGTTCCTAAAGTCTTGGGATTCACTTCTACCCATAAGTCATGGATTCCTTTTAAACCCAAAGTAGAAATGAACAGTGTATCAATAAATGAATCTCCCGCTCTCAAGGAGTCTTGTCTAGTATAGTTTATTTCTTGGACAGAATTATCAGATTTCTCTATCCAATATCTGACCAAGAGGCTATCCATATCAAGCGATGAAATATTCTGAATTGCTGTCTGAAGCTGAAGCATCTGACCTTCCTGTACTGAGTCTGATTCAAAGACATACTGCAAGACAGGATTCAATGCAGCTTCAGGAACAGGATCATAGAGTACTTGCCATCTTTTTAACTGCGCTGGACTGAACTCTATAGGATCATAGAGATAGGTCTGCAGTTTTAAAAATGGAAAGGTATCTGCATCTAGTATTGCCCCTAAATCAACCGGCTGTGCAGCACTCATAACCAAGTCAATAGTTGATCCTGATTCCTCTTGAAGATCCTGACTCAGCGGAATTAATTTCACACGAACACTGTCATTAGAATTAGCCCCAGAAAATTGCCAATACAGTGAATTCCATTGACTAGCAGGACCTATGATCCCTGAACTCATGGTTCCTGTGTTCCCAAAAACAGACGCAAGATATTTTGCAGTGATTGCGCTAGTGATCGTATCTCCGACTACTTGTACAGAGAGGTCTGGTTCTCCTTTCACGCCAATAAAAATGAAGGGCACTTGGGAATCTAACAATGCGATTTCACTAGCTCCTAATTGATTAAAGAAGTCAGAATAATCAGGCAAGAAAGTTGGCCAAAGACCGGGCTCAGCTCTTTGCCAAGTATACATGATATAGATAAATCCATCAGGGATTTCATTTTCTATCATGTTCCTGAACCCATTCATCTGATCCAAGTCATTCTGCCTGAAAATGAAATACCGCTCAACTCTATTTCTACAGCTTCCGTTATCATTCACATTTCCGAAATAATGATCAGGATTCAGGCCGTTCCATCGAGAGCCCCAGGGAATAAGATTCACGGGGTCTATCACTGCGACATGGAAGGCTGCTATGTTTCCACATCCATTGTATTCTTGAGATTCAAAATCAATGAAATACTCCCCATCTAAACTATTCCCGGTCACATCACATCTAACACTTTTAAGCCCAGAGAAAAAGTCAGTATCACGTTCGGGACGATCATAGATGAGGTTATTGAACCTATTTTCTTTGAACTGATAATAATGCGCTTGACCCCAACCTATTCTATCAGCAATTACTTGGAATGAACTTTCCCTCCATTCTCTTTCTTCAGGGATTAATGATTCCTCTGCTACTCTCCAAAAATAAACTGTGCTATCTGCAGCAAGTAGACTTGGTTGCCATGTCATCACACCACCGCCCTGAGTAATAAACTGTTCTTGGAGGAATGGTGAGTCGAATAGATCCGTGGTATCCAACTGCATAACATAATCCTTTACGGAAGCAAAAGGGTTCCCCGTAGACGCTTTGAGGAGCGTCTGATCAGGTGGAACGATTGCGAACGCATAGGGAAGAATAGGCGATACTGCTCCATCAGTAATCAGTAAAGTCCTGGATGCTCTGTTATTGAAAAAATTATCGATTTCGGGAATCACATTACTCGGCAAATCCGCGCTCAATTCAATAGTGTTCAATCCAAAAGCATTTGCAAAATCTGTCGGTATGGTAAACGTGACTAGGTCTTGAAAAAGAAGACCATTCACCGTCTTGGAAAACGTTGTAGTGTTTCCATTGGGATATGTTCGCTCAAGAATCAAGTTAAATGGATTACTTGTAGTCTTCCCAATATTAGTGAGTTGGACATGCACTTGAAAAGAGTCCACGAATGCTGTAATTTCAGTTGGAGAGAAGGAAATTGAACTTTGATTGAGTGTGATATCGCTCTTCTCAGGAGAAAAAATGATGGTACTCGGGTCTCCTTCTAGCAGATTCATGAGAACTGAATTTCTGCTCTCTGGAAACTCAGACCAATCGACAGCAAGTGTCTTAATCGTTTTTCGCACCTGCTCTCCCACTGATTTACCATAGGACTTATATCCTATCTGCTTGTACAATTCAGTACTGTATACATCGAGATAACCAGGTAGGCCTTGCTTAATCGTTGCGAGGAAAGCAATAGCTCCTTTATCAGGAAGTATTACGTATTTTTCACTAGTACTCAGGTGAGTCAATTGATGAATATCTCCAGAGTAACACGAATTCACAATCACGAAAGGGTGTGCTCCCCATTCCAGATTCTCGGGATCGTCTATGCTCTGATCAAATTGCCCTCCTCCTGCATGACCGAAAAAAGTGAGTAAAGAAACTCCATCCTCAATGACATCAGCTATAGAATCAGAAATATTAAAAACGATAGGAAGGGAGCTCTCTTTAAGGAATGTATGCACATTACCACCAAAACAG
>CALFHF010000147.1 GCA_937875855.1 uncultured Flavobacteriales bacterium | reverse complement strand
AGAGACTACTTTGTGATATTCATAGGCCTATTTCCTGCGATTACAATCCTACGTATGACTGTTTTGTTTCCTTCTTCAAAGGTCTCTTCTGTCACACCTTGCGGATATTCATCCAAAAGGGGAGAAGGCCTGAAATCCATCGGGTTTTTCTCATGTGTGTAGGTCTCTTTACTCTTAATCTCCAATAGTTGTTCAGCTCTCTTCTCTTCTGATAAGCTGCCCATACGTTCCTTGGATGCTTTCTGCTTTTCCTTGGTCGTTTCTATCTCCTCTATTTCTTTTTGCTTGTCTTTGGCTAAGGCGTTAGCATTTTGCTCAGCAATAGCCTCTTTAAACTCCAAAACGTCTTTCTCTTTCACCTCCATGCGCTCATCACTCTCAGCCTCCTTTAGCTTCAGGTATTCATTGTATCGCTGCTCATCTTTTTGAACGTCAGAAACGCTGTATTCATAGGTCTCTTGACCTCTAGTCATGAGAGATGTGTTTGCTTCTTTAATTTTGACAACATTTTTCTGATGCTCAGCATAGGTAGAGCTTTTACCATAATATCGTTCCTGCTCCTCGGTGCTTTGTTTTTTGAAATCCTTGAACTCACGATCAGCATCATCTCTTTTTTCAGCGTGAATAGCTTCTCTGCGCTGATCTTGACTCATCATGGCTTCTTTATATCCAACCATGTTTTCCGCTCTTTCTTCAGCTTTTAGGTTGCCTTGTTCGCTCATTTCTTTACCGCTTTCGTTGTATGTTTTAGTAAGGCTTTCATTTTCTGACAACCTACTTCCAGCACCACGGGAGATTTCAGTATTTTTTTCTTTCCAAGCTTCTTTATCACGCTCCATAGCGGCCCATTTTTCTTCGAGCGCCTTTCTGCGTTCTTCAGCCTTGCGCGCATCCATATCATCTTCAGTGCTATTTGACAAGTCAGAGCCGCGGTTGAATGAATTAGCCTCAGCCAACTCCCTTTCCCTTGCCTCTCTCTCTGCTCTTTCGATTTCATCAGCTGCAGATTTGGCTAAGAGCAGTCCAATACGTTCTATCCTTGATTTAGGATAAACTTCAGCTGGTTTGATAGCTAATGCATCTTCATAATAGGTCTTAGAGACTAAGTACTCCTTGAAATTGAAATAAGAATCGGCTTCATTAATAGCATCCTGATACGCTCTGTCTTGCTCTTCTTGAGACCTCCTAGAGGCAGCTTCAGCATCAGCTAGGTCTCGGAGTCTATCTTGCTCTGCCTTTTTTGCCGCTTCTTCTGCTTTTCTATGCTCATCGGCAGAAGCTGCAGCCTCTCTATCAGCAATAGCTTTTCTTACAGTCTCTATTCCCGTTATGGCATCCTTGTCATTGGCTATTACACCTAGCGCCCCTTCATAATCACTTATGGCATCTTGATATGACTGAGACTCCATATCCTCACGTGCATCACTCATATACTTGGCATAGAGCGCTAGCTTCTCAGCTTCTCCTTGTGCAGCTTTCCAATCAGCGAATGCTTTCTCAGCCAATGCTATACGCTCTGGAGCTTTCGAATTGTCAGGGAAGATGCCTGCAGCATTTCCGAACGTGCTTATAGCCACTTGGAATTCTTGGTCTTTCAATGCCTTTTCGGCACTAGCCATAAGACCATCATATTCAGCTTGCTTTGCGGCTAGAGCTTCAGCTTCGGCAGCTTCTCTGTCAGCATCGGCCATAGCAGATCGTTGATCCTCAAGTGCTTTTTTCGCTTTGGCTAATTCATCTATGGCTTCACCACTATCAGGGAATACGCCTAGGGCTTTCTCAAATGAGCTGATTGATTTTTCATATGTCTTATCCTTGAAATTGGAACGACCCGTTGCCATATGACCATCAAATTCAGCTTGTTTGACAGATAAGGCATCAGCTTCAGCTTTCTTTTTTTCATCTGCTTCAAGCTTTGCTAGATCATCTGCTTTTGCTTTTTGTGCCGCAGCTTTTCCTAGCGTAGCAGGAATATCAGCAGGAATGACACCTAGGGCACTGGTATAGTCAGCAATGGCTTGGTCATAGAAAGTACTTTTCATAGACTGATCAGCACTTTTCATAAATGCATCGTACTTTGACTTTTTCTCAGCGGATTCGGCTGCTTCTGCCTTCTCTTTAATCAACTTTTCTGCCTCAGCGATTTTCTGTTTAGGATAGGCTTCATCTTTGGCACTTAGTGCTTCACGATATTTTTCAATGGATGCTTCGTATTCCGTTTTATTGAAATAACGATCTGCTTCTACTATCGCTGTGCGATAACGATCTTCAGCTTCAGCAAGTGCAGTGGTATCATCTTTAGCCTTCTGGGCTGCGGCTAGTCGTTCTTTGGCCTTGGAATTGTCAGGTAGAACAGTCAAAGCATCTGAGAATTTATTGATTGCAGAAACATACGTCTTAGCCGTCATGGCT
>CALFHF010000146.1 GCA_937875855.1 uncultured Flavobacteriales bacterium | reverse complement strand
GAGTAAGTTCAACCCTATCGTATATTTAAAAGAATGAGGATACTCAGAATAAGTACGCTGATTTTGATTGCTGTGATCCGCAGTCTGACTTTGAGCGCTGGCAATGAAACAGAAGTGGAAAAAGCCCTTTCTAATGTAGACCTACTCCTTGATAATGGCGATATTAAAAAAGCCATTAAGACCTTGGATAAGGCTATCAACCTATATCCACAAAATGCTGAATTACTTTCTACCAGATCAGGGCTATTTATATTGATGGACAGAAGCAAGGAAGCTAAGCGTGATGCCTATGCGGCCATCCAGGCTGATCCGTATTCCTGCAGAGCCAATTTCGCCATGTCTCAATTTCATATAATGCAAGACGCCTCTGACAGTGCTTTATGGTGCATCAACAGAGCGAAAAATATGATTGCTGATGATTCTATGAAGGAATCTGTCTTTGGACTTAAAGGAAAGATTCATTTAGAAAGAAACGAATTATATGATGCTGAATCAGCCTTAATTGAAGCTGGTTTGTGCCAAGAAGTGAGCATGAATACTATGCGCGACTTAGCTACGGCACTTCACATGAGAGGAAAAGATGAAGAAGCTATTATCATCTTAAAGGAGACCCTCGACATGTTCGGGGAAGACATGGAAAGCTATATCAATGCTGGTTATATGTGCAATCAAGTTGGCTGGTATGATGAAGCAATTACATACTTGACCGAAGCTTTGGCACTAGAAAGCACGCAGCCCTTTGCTCTTAGTAATTTAGCCTACTCTCAGCTCATGATTGGACATGCAGAAGAAGCATTGAAAACGGTGAAACAGTCATTGGACAATGACAACTCAAATGCATTTGCCTATAAGGTAAAAGGACAAATCCTTGAGCAAATGGGCGAGCCTGCATTGGCGTGTAAGGAATACAAGAAGGCCGTCCTTATGGGATATGGCGTCCTTTATGATGTCAAAGAGATAAGTCTCCTAATCATCTCAGCTTGTAATACGGAATAAAGAAATCTTTAGAATAAGGAAATCTGTCCCTCCTCATCCGATGCTGGGCCTTTCTTTTTGACCTGAGCGTTCTTTGAAGAAGGTTTTACATCGAAATCTACCTCTAAGGAGTCTTCGCTATGCTGATCTACACTGAAGCTTTCATCGTCAGCCTCCTCTTCTTCTAATTCTTCCACATCCTGAAGGGCAGCTCCTCCCTCGTCATTTCCCTCATCTTCATCAGAGTCCTCTTCCTCATCTTCTTCCTCAGGCTCGAGTAAGAACATGTTCTTTGGCTTATCGGTGATGAATCTGTTTCCAATAGCGGTGACACCTTTCACTCCTATCAACTCCTCAAGCTGAAACTCCTCATCTTCAGATCCACTGCTGCGTTTATCGTATTCTACTTTGACTATAGGGTCAATAGATGTCGTGGCTAATAATAGCTGAGAGTTCTCATGTTCAGTTATGAAAGTCACATCCTTAGTGCTAGGCTCTACTAAGACTCTCTTGACCGTATAACGGTTCTTATCACCATCGTAATAGATGATAGACATAGGTCTATCAGGTCTCCATTTTTCAATGATGCTTATGTCATCATTAAAGTGCAATGCAAGGTCAGCGGCTGCTAGTTTATAGAAGCCTTGGTCTGAGACCAGAAGCAATTTATCCTCACCACCGAATTGGCCAAGGAATCTTCCTCTGCCATCGACATTTAACCTGCGGGTGACCTCATCTATCCAAACTTTTCTAGCTGCTAGTGTAGATTCACCACGTTCCTTCAACTCTATCTTGCTCACTAGATTCTTAGAAAGTGTGTTTCCTTTAGCCCCTCTTCCTTTGATTGCCAATTCCGTGAAATCGAAATCAAATTTCAAGGTCTTCAACTTCGGTCTTGGACGCAGCTTCACATTAACTACCTCTGACTCCCCATTTGGGTTAGCAGAGAAATACATCATGCGACTTCCCTTCTTTCCATTGGTCAAGTCATACTCCTTATCTCTGGTAACTCCAGTGACATTGAATCGTTTGACAAAACAGGGGCCTGCTGATCCATCTTGGTAGATCATGTGATACACCGTGCGATTATCTCCTTTTTTCCAAACGGCCACATGGAGTATGTCTTTGCCAAAAAATTTCTTGCTATCGACCTTGCTAACCACCATGACACCGTCAGCTCGGAAAATGATAATCTCATCAATGTCGCTGCACTCAGATACATATTCATCCTTCTTTAACCCATAGCCTACGAAGCCTTCTTCCCTATTCACATAGAGTTTTCTATTAGCTACTACGACCTTGGTGGCTTCGATAGTGTCGAAGGTTCTAATCTCCGTCTTGCGCTCTCTACCATCACCGAAATCTTTCTTCAATTTCTTGAAATAATCAATTGCAAAATCAGTGAGGTTATCTAAATAGTGGATAACCTCAGCCAATTGATCTTCTAATTTCCTCAAGTTATCATCAGCCTTATCCGAGTCGAACTTGGAGATACGCTTGATTTTAATCTCCGTCAATCGAGTGATATCCTCGACAGTGACAGGTTTCTTTAATTTCTTGATATGAGGCTTTAATCCCTTGTCTATGGCATTGATAACCCCAGCCCAAGTATCCTCTTCTTCAATATCACGATAGATTCTCTTTTCAATAAAAATCTTTTCCAAACTGGCAAAGTGCCACTGATTCTCGAGCTCCCCTTTCCTGATCTCTAACTCAAGCTTGAGCAGTTCACGAGTATGGTCTACTGAATGTTTCAGAATCTCAGATATCCCAATGAAATGGGGCTTATCATCTTCAATGATGCAAGCATTAGGCGATATAGAAACTTCACAATCCGTGAAGGCATAAAGCGCATCTATGGACTTATCAGGAGATGTTCCTGGGGGGAGATGAATGACAACCTCTACGAACTCAGCTGTGTTGTCTTCTATCTTCTTGATCTTAATCTTGCCCTTATCGTTGGCCTTGATAATAGAATCAATAAGGCTTCCCGTAGTAAGCCCGAATGGCAATTCGTGAATGATTAAGGTCTGCTTGTCTTCTTTACGAATACGTGCTCTGACTCTGATTTTCCCACCTCTTTTCCCGTCATTGTAATTGCTGAAGTCAGCAAGTCCTCCAGTAATGAAGTCTGGATAAATACTTTTTCCTTTTCCTTTCAGATAGGAAACCGCAGCGTCTATAATTTCATGAAAGTTATGCGGTAAAATCTTACATGCCAGTCCTACCGCAATTCCCTCTACCCCTTGGGCGAGTACCAATGGGAATTTCATGGGCAGGGTGTCAGGCTCCTTGTTACGCCCATCATAGGTCTGCAGCCAGACTGTGGTTTTAGCATTGAACGCTACTTCCTTCGCGAATTTGCTTAGTCGAACCTCTATATAACGAGGCGCTGCAGCCCGGTCACCTGTGTAGATATTACCCCAGTTTCCTTGCAGGTCAAGCATAAGCTCTTTCTGACCTATCTGAACCATAGCATCTCCTATAGACGCATCACCGTGAGGGTGATATTTCATGGTGTTTCCAATGGCATTGGCCACCTTATGGAAACGACTATCGTCCATTTCCCAAAGCGAATGCAAAATCCTACGCTGCACTGGCTTCAGCCCATCATATATGTGCGGAACCGCTCGCTCAAGAATGACATAGGACGCATAATCGAGGAACCACTCGTCATACATGCCCCCTATCTTGAGCACCTTCTCGCCCTCAGGTAGAGCGTTCTCCTCTCCAGTTCCCTGGATGTCCTCTTCTTCAGCCATTGATCTCCTCTGCTACAGGTGTTGCGGTGAGTGTGTCTTTCTCTACTTTCAAGTTCTCGATAATGTAATTCTGTCTATCGGGAGTATTCTTCCCCATATAGAATTCAAGCATGGTATCTATCTGAGTTTCCTTGTCCAATATTACTGGTTCTAAGCGCATGTCATCACCTATAAAGTGCTTGAACTCATCAGGCGATATTTCACCTAGCCCTTTAAATCGGGTTATCTCATGTTTCGCTCCCAGCTGAGCGATTGCATCTTGCTTCTCTTGCTCGCTGTAACAGTATATAGTGTCTTTCTTATTCCTCACTCTGAAAAGAGGTGTCTGAAGAATATAGAGGTGATTTGCTTTTACCAAATCAGGGAAGAACTGAATGAAGAACGTCATTAAGAGTAACCTAATGTGCATACCGTCTACGTCAGCATCTGTAGCGATGACTACGCGGTTATAGCGCAGATTATCAAGCCCGTCTTCAATGTCTAAGGCTGCTTGGATGAGATTGAACTCTTCATTTTCATAGACTACTTTTTTAGTAAGCCCGTATGAGTTTAGTGGTTTTCCCTTCAATGAGAATACCGCTTGGGTATTCACATCCCTACACTTGGTGATGGATCCACTGGCCGAGTCTCCCTCTGTTATAAAAACAGTGGTCTCTGAAGCCCGTTCGTTATTCTTCGTGTCTGAAAGGTGAGAACGACAATCCCTGAGTTTCTTGTTATGAAGATTTGCCTTCTTCGCTCTATCTCTGGCCAGTTTCCTGATACCAGCCATGTCTTTACGCTCACGTTCACTCTGACGAATCTTCTTATCTAAAGCATCTGCTACCGTAGGATTCTTATGCAGGAAATTATCGAGGTTCTCTTTTAAGAAATCCCCAATGAATGCACGTATAGATTTTCCTCCTGGCTCTATTTCTGTGGATCCTAACTTGGTCTTGGTTTGGCTTTCAAAGACAGGCTCTACCACCTTGATACTCACAGCAGCTACGATAGAACTACGAATGTCACTTGGCTCGTAATTCTTATTGAAGAAATCCTTGATAGTCTTAGCTACAGCTTCCCTGAAAGCACCTTGATGCGTTCCACCTTGAGTAGTATGTTGGCCATTGACGAAGGAATAATATTCTTCACCATAAGAGTTCGTGTGCGTGAATGCAACCTCAATATCCTCACCTATCAAGTGAATGATAGGATAGATAGGCTCACCGCTCATCTTATCTTCAAGAAGGTCAAAAAGGCCTTTTTCAGAATGATAGCGCGCACTATTATACCAAATACTGAGTCCGGTATTCAGATAGCAATAGTTCATGATCAAGCGAATCACATGATCTGACTTGAACTGATAATGCTTGAAAATCTCTTCGTCAGGATAGAATGAGGTCATGGTGCCATTACGCTCTTCTGTAGCCTTAATCTTTTCGTCTTTCTTAAGTTCCCCTTTGTCAAAATGGGCCCTCTTGACTTGTCCTTCACGGTAACTCTCTACTACAAAATCGGTAGACAGAGCATTCACTGCCTTGGTTCCTACTCCATTCAGTCCTACCGATTTCTTGAAAGCCTTGGAGTCATACTTACCTCCAGTATTGATTTTAGATACACAGTCTATGACCTTTCCTAGTGGAATCCCACGACCGTAGTCTCTGATGGTGACTTTGGAATCCTTAATCCCCACATCAATCTTCTTTCCGTGACCCATAACATACTCATCTATCGAGTTGTCTATGACTTCTTTCAGGAGGATATAGATACCGTCATCGTGGGAATTCCCGTTACCGAGCTTCCCGATGTACATACCTGGACGCAAACGGATATGCTCCTTCCAATCAAGAGATCGGATGTTGTCCTCGGTATAACTGACTATTTGTGGTTCTTTATCGGCCATGGTGGATCTTCACCCTTTTTTCTACGAATGCGCTAAAGTATCAATAAAGACAGGGGTTCTAGATTCATAAAAACTGCATTTATCAACAAGGAATTGCTCGTTTAGTAGAATCTTATTCTTTCAACTAATAGTGTAACTGTTTTGTGTATTTATCTGTTTTACAGTTAAATATACTTTTATATTATGTGCTCTTATCAAAATTCATCCACATTTGGACATTATAAAAAGCGTTGTTCAGTATGACGAGCTCTTGACCTGGATGAATTGCATCTGGGTTCTTACGTTTATTCGTTTTCGCATCGAAGATCTTCGTTTACTTGATAGGAGCACGATAGTACTGCTTTGATATGAAGCTTAGAGATTCTCCGCTCTTCACTGCGTGCCTATGTAATACGCTGTTTTATAGTCTTTTATATCTGCTTGGCTATCTGAAGGGTTCTCCCCATCTCCATTCGTAAAGACTTTATACCCAAACCAATTAAAGGAAGCAGGCCTTCCATTGCCATTACTCAAGGTGTTCCAAGGAATACGGATTTTATAATCTGAGTAAAAATTCCGCTTCCACTGTCATAGAGCCTAGATTGGCTGCAGTCCATTCTCCTGATCCGGCTTTATATCTGAATTCGTGATACCCGTTCTTTAGATATAGGCCGAAATCACTTCGTATGGGATGATAGAATTTTGTTTGGTCATAATCGAAAGTCCATTGGACTGAGCCTTTAGAGTTTCCTCCTCCATTCACAGGAATTGTTGGGTCTACATCGAATAAAGGACAGCGGCTTCATTAATAGTCGAACCTGATAAGGCAATATACAGATTTGAAGCATCCCAGGTACAATACCAAGTTGTTCCTGAACTTGACTGTCTATTCGTTCCTAGAGTGAGATTACCATACTCACCTTCTGTGATGATTCCATGCTGCAAAGGAGCTGTGGCAATGAATTGTGATGACGCACATTGAACAATAAAAAAACTAATACCGGTAGCTATACTCCTTAAAAGTGTCATCTGTATAATTCCTACGGAATAAAGATAGCTAAATCAGTTCAGCTTGGCACCGGACCTCCTGCCGTTCAAGACTATCAATCTCTATGTTCATTCAGATAGCGTCCTACTAGAATTGCTACCAATAACGTGAGATAGAGCGGTCCAAGGATGCTCAGGAACTTGGAAATGGACCTGACCAGAGGATTCATGAGTATGATATCTCCGTATCTAAGAGTGGACAAGGTGATGAAGCTGAAATAGAAGAATCTAGTGGGGAATGCCATAGACTGAAGGCTCAGATTTCCCAGTGAACCAGGAACTGAGTTTTCCAATAGCATATATCCATAGCCACCGATAATGCCAATGAGTAAATACACATTAATCGCAGCGAAGAGCATCCCCAAGGTCACCGTGTGTGTCTTTACTATCATCTATAATTATAAGGAGTCTGATGGCCAAATAGGTTTAAAACTAAATGAACTCGAAGAAGCTGAAGTAAAAATTGATAGTGGCAGAATCATTGAAATGACCCCGCCAGTTGAAAGCAAGTAACAGAAGTCAGGCAGAGCTCCCAAAGCACAATTGGGCTCTACTCTCTTGAAATGGCATAGATTCCTGCGAAAAGAACGAAGCCTTGGAAAAGATACGTTAACGTTTGATGATAATCCGATTTCAGAAAAAAAACTCGGTAAGAAAAGCATAGCAACCAACGTAAAGAACAGAAAACGTTAGCGGATGCCAAGCAGGTCATTACTAAACCCGAAATATTTAGTACTGATTTCCATGGCCTATGAGCGGTGTCTTGTGGTTAGGACAATATTACATGAGCCGAATCGAATAGTTCAAAGGAATGAACATTTCAGCTGAGACGCATCTAATTATCTATCGCTTTGACCAAGAAAAGGTCACGAACTCAAACGTTGAACCTGAAGTGCATGACATCTCCGTCTTGCACTACATACTCCTTTCCTTCAATCCCCATTTTACCAGCTTCCTTTACGGCCGCCTCTGACTTGTACGTGATGTAATCTTGAAAATGAATCACCTCAGCCCTGATGAAGCCTTTCTCAAAATCAGTATGGATAACACCTGCAGCTGCCGGAGCCTTAGTTCCTTTCTCTATCGTCCAAGCCCGCACTTCTTTGACTCCTGCAGTGAAATACGTATCCAGTTCAAGCAGCTTGTAGGCTGATTGGATCAGTCTATTAACTCCTGCCTCTTCTAGACCTAAATCAGTCAAGAATTCTTTTTTATCCTCAAAAGTCTCTAGCTCTGCGATGTCCGCTTCTATTCCTACTCCTAAGATCAACACCTCTGCCTTTTCATTAGCTACAGAGGCTTTGAGTGCTGCAGTATGGACGTTTCCATTGACCACAGATGCCTCGTCTACATTACATACATAAAGTACCGGCTTACGGGTAAGAAGCTGTACCTCTTTCACGCTCTCCAGTTCGGCCTCATTCAATTCTACTGCACGGGTAGAGATTCCTTTCAAAAGGCAAGTCTGGAATTTCTCCAATACCTCCATGCGGGCACCCATCTTTTTGTCTCCGGCTTTAGCAGCTCTGGAAGCAGTTTGAATAAGTTTTTCGACTGATTCCAAGTCTTTCAATTGAAGCTCGGTATCAATAACTTCTTTATCCCTAACTGGATTCACGGATCCATCCACATGTACCACATTCCCATCTTCAAAGCAACGTATTACATGTATGATGGCATCTGTTTCACGTATGTTTCCTAGGAATTGATTGCCTAATCCTTCTCCCTTGCTGGCTCCTTTCACCAATCCTGCAATATCCACAATCTCAATGGTCGTAGGCATGACACGCTCAGGATGCACAAGTTCAGCCAATTGGGTAATTCTAGCATCAGGAACCGTTATGACTCCGACATTAGGCTCTATCGTACAGAAAGGGAAATTAGCCGCTTGAGCTTTAGCATTTGAAAGACAATTGAAAAGTGTTGATTTTCCCACATTAGGAAGACCGACTATACCACATTGAAGAGCCATGTACTGATGCTTTTTTAAGGATGCGAATATAGAGGCTTTCGAGAAGAAAAATTGGGATTTACGATGCAAGATTGACGTGAAATTGAATCTATCCAACTTTTTATCTCCTAATAAACAACTAACAACTATGCTTTAGATTTCCACATTTCCCTTAATCAACCTCGGCATTACCTTTCTTTACGCCCATCTAAAACCCCGCTTCATGGAAGCCGCAGAAATGACCTCCCCTATGACCACGATAACTGATGTAAATGAGTTGAAGCGTATTGCTTCTCAAGTGCGAAGAGACATCGTGCGCATGGTGCATGCCGTGAATTCAGGACATCCCGGTGCTTCCCTCGGGTGCACTGATTTCTTTGTCACGCTCTATTTCAACATCATGATGCATGATGCCAAGCACTTCAAAATGGACGCGAAAGGCGAAGATGCCTTCTTCTTGAGCAATGGCCACATCTCCCCTGTATGGTACAGCACTCTCGCCCATTCAGGTTATTTCCCTGTGGCTGAATTGAACACCTTCAGAAAATTGAACTCCCGCCTGCAAGGGCATCCGGCAACTGAAGAAGGTCTTCCTGGGATTCGCATCGCATCAGGATCATTAGGTCAAGGGCTTTCAGCAGCCTGTGGAATGGCTGAAGCTAAGCGCCTTGACAAGGACGAAAGCACGGTCTTCGTTCTTCATGGTGATGGAGAATTACAAGAAGGACAGATATGGGAAGCAGCCATGTATGCTGCCCACAGAAAACTAGACAACATCATCGCCACAGTAGATTACAATGGCCGCCAGATAGATGGCGATGTGAATGATGTGATGGGCCTCGGAGATTTGAAAGGAAAATGGGCAGCCTTCGGTTGGAACGTCCTGGAGATGGACGGTCATGACATAGATGCTATTATTAAAACCATTGAAAAAGCAAAAGCAATGAGAGGTTCGGGCAAGCCGACTGTCATTCTTATGCGCACTGAGATGGGACAAGGTGTTGACTTTATGGTAGGTAGCCATAAATGGCACGGTGTAGCTCCAAATGATGAGCAACTGAAGACCGCCCTTTTGCAATTAGAAGAAACCCTAGGAGACTATCCTGAACCAAAGAAATAAGACATGGAGATCACAGTAAGCCCAGAGAAAAAAGATACACGTTCAGGTTTTGGCCAAGGATTGTTAGAGCTAGGCGCTTCGCATCCTGATGTAGTAGCGCTATGTGCCGACCTCACTGGTTCATTGAAAATGAACGCTTTCGAGAAAGCCTATCCTGAACGATTCTTCCAAGTAGGAATTGCCGAAGCGAATATGATGGGCGTTGCTGCAGGATTAGCTACAGCAGGCAAGATTCCATTCACCGGAACCTTCGCCAATTTCTCTACAGGACGTGTCTATGACCAGATTCGACAGAGCATTGCATATTCTGAAAAGAATGTCAAAATATGTGCTTCGCACGCTGGACTGACCTTGGGAGAGGATGGCGCTACACATCAGATCCTCGAGGACATTGGAATGATGAAAATGCTTCCTAATATGACCGTGGTCGTTCCTTGTGATTATAATCAGACAAGACTTGCTACACTTGCCTTGGCTGAACATCATGGCCCTGCTTACTTGCGTTTCGGGAGACCATCATGGCCCATCTTTACTCCTGCTGAGAGCGGATTCCAAATAGGAAAGGCTCAACTGATTAAGTCAGGAAAAGACGTGACTATCTTCGCTACTGGGCATCTGGTATGGAAGAGCTATGAAGCTGCGAAAGAACTTGCTGCTCAAGGCATTGATGCGGAGGTGATCAACATTCATACCATTAAGCCACTAGATATTGAAGCGGTATTGGACTCAGTTTCTAAGACGCGTTGTGTTGTTACTGCTGAGGAGCACCAGAGAAATGGTGGACTAGGTGATAGCATCGCTCAGGTATTGGCCTTGAATTCTCCGCTTCCTATGCAGATGGTGGCTGTGAATGACAGTTTCGGAGAAAGCGGAACCCCCGCACAACTTATGACCAAGTATGGCATAGACACTGCTGACGTGGTGGCTGCAGTCGTTAGAGTATTGAAGAGGAAGAAGTAACCCGTCTAGAGATCTAGTTTTTTCTTCTCGTTAAACTTCTTTTGGATTCTCTTGTCCAATTGAAAGGTATAAGCCATTGCTAGTAGAAACAGAGATATCTGAATTATTAAAGAAAGCCGACTTCGATGAGGCTTTCAAGCTCATTGTTTCCTCACAAAAAAAGGCAATATACATCCATATATATAGGATGCTAGGCAATCATGCTGATACGGATGATGCCCTTCAAGAAACATTCATACGCGTATGGAGACATCTTGAAAAATTCAAAGGGGATTCTAAGCTTTCAACCTGGGTATATCGAATCGCTACGAATGTCGCATTGACTCAACTTGAAAAAGAAAAAAAGCGAAAAACCATTCCCCTCACTAACGTTGAGGTTGCTATTTCAGAGGGACTTGCCCCTACTTCAGTTGAGATTCTGCAAAAGTTAGAAACTGCAATGGAGCGGCTTCCGTCCAGACAAAAACAAGTATTCATTATGCGCTATTATGATGAGCTCAGCTATCAGGACATAGCTGATATCACAGGCACATCTGAAGGAGCTCTGAAAGCATCCTATCACCACGCGGTAAAAAAAATAGAGGCCTTTCTGCAGGCCGATTAAACCAATTCCATTGAGCATAGTCCAATAAACGAGATGCAAGAAGATAAAGACATACAACAGGAAGCTCCCCTACTTTTTGGACTTGAGAAATCAAGTGTGGAAATCCCTGACGCTTATCTGGATGGCTTTGAAGAAGACATCATCTCATCAGTGCATCTGAAGAAGAAAGTGACTATGCTTTTCACGATTCATCCTATTGCAAAGTGGATGGCCGCAGCATGTATCTTTCTTATCATGGGGCCATTCTGTGCTGATCAAATGTTTGATGATGCAGAGGAGCTACATCAGGCTGCGCTCAGCTCAGAGATAGAATTAACCGCTGAAGAATTAGATGAGTATGTGGAACTTGATGACGACATAGTAATGGAAGTCTACTTGGAAACCGTCCAAGAAATCCAAAGCCTAACAATGGAATACCTCATAGAACATGAGGTCTGGCATGATGATCTGTTGATTGAACTTTAAAAGATAAAACAATGAAGATGAAGAACTATATAATCCTTGGTATCTTGATGATATTCGGACTGAACATGTTGGCACAAGGGCAACGTGAAGACAAGAGGGCCCAGATTGAAAGTAAGCGCGCTGCGTTTATTACTGAAAGAGCTGCCCTGACTACTAAAGAAGCAGAAGCGTACTGGCCTATTGCCAAAGAACTCAGAGATGAAAAAGAAGCGCTCCTAGCTGACGGCAAGGGGAAGTTGAAAGATTTAGACATGGAGAAAGCCACTGATACTGAGGTGGAAAAACTTCTAAGAGCAAGAGCGACAAGTCGTGTGGAAGCTGAAAAATTAGACTTGATATATCTTGACAAGTTCATCCAAGTCCTTGGAGCGAAGAAATTCGCATTAGTCGAAAAAGCTGAAAAAGAATTCAGACGTGAATTGCTCAAAGAATTCAGAGATGCACCTAGAGCTGAACGTCCAGAAAGGCCGCAGGGGAATGCCCCTAAATAAAATATCATGTATTGCAAACAAAGCCCGTGGGAGAGCTCCTTCGGGCTTTGTTTTTATATTCAACTTTCCCTCGGATCTATATCCCTACCTTGCTTCAAAGAAAACACTCAATGAAAGTTACTTTTTGCGGAGCAGTTGGAACAGTCACAGGTAGCTGCCACCTTTTAACCCTTGATGATGGGCGTAAGATTCTTATGGACTGTGGTCTATTCCAAGGCTATGAAATAGACCTTGAGAACTTTAATGAGACTTGGGCCTTTGATCCTGCAGACTTGGATTTCCTCATCCTCTCTCACGCACACATTGACCACTCAGGTAGAATTCCTAAATTGGTCAAGGACGGATTTGATGGACCTATCATATGCACCTATGCTACGAGAGATCTAGCCACCATCATGCTTTTAGACAGTGCGCATATCCAAGAAAATGATGCCGCCTTTAAGAACAAGAAAGCTCTTCAAAAAAAGAGTAAAGAGACCTTTGAGCCGCTATATGCAGCCAAAGATGTAGAGAGATGCATGAACCGATTCAAAGGCATAGGATATGGCGAATGGTATAAAGTCGCAGATGGTATCCAACTCCTTTTCAGAGACTCGGGTCACATTCTGGGAAGCGCCAGCATCACGCTGCGTATCACGGAGGATGGAAAAGAAAGAGTCTTCGGATTCACTGGGGATATAGGTCGTCCTGATCGTCCTATCCTCAAGGATCCTGAGCCCATGCCGCATGTGGAATACCTCATCTGTGAATCTACGTATGGAGGTAAAATACACCCTGGACCTCCTCATGAAAAAGTGGGATTACTAGATGTCATCAAAAAGACTTGTCTAGAGCAAAAAGGAAGGCTTATCATTCCCGCATTCAGTATTGGACGTACACAAGAGATTGTATACATGATGGATCAAATGGTCAATGATGGACTATTACCTGATATTCCTGTTTATGTAGACAGTCCTCTAGCAGTCAATGCAACC
>CALFHF010000145.1 GCA_937875855.1 uncultured Flavobacteriales bacterium | reverse complement strand
GATCAAAAAAAGAATATGACAAAGAACCTCGTTATAGTGGAGTCTCCTGCTAAGGCAAAGACAATAGAGAAATACCTCGGAAAAGACTTTACCGTCAAGTCGAGCTATGGGCACGTAAGAGACCTGAAAGACAAGGAACTGAGTATTGACATCGAAAATGGCTTCGAACCCACGTACGTAGTCAGCTCAGATAAGAAAAAAGTTATCGATGAGCTCTTGAAACTCTCTAAGAAAGCTGAAATGGTTTGGCTAGCAACGGATGAGGACCGCGAAGGAGAAGCTATTTCTTGGCATTTGGAAGCGGCATTGAATCTGACTGAAGCCAATACAAAGCGAATCACATTTAACGAGATTACGAAGTCAGCCATCTTGAAAGCCATTGAGAATCCTAGGCAAATAGACCGTGCCTTAGTAGATGCTCAGCAAGCCCGTAGGGTATTGGATCGTCTAGTAGGATTCGAGCTGAGCCCAGTGCTTTGGAGAAAAGTAAAGCCTAGTCTCTCAGCAGGTCGTGTACAGTCTGTATCTGTTCGACTTATTGTTGAGCGTGAAAAAGAAATCATGGCGTTCGTGCCTGTTGGATCGTTCAAAGTAAGCGCAGAGTTCACCATTGAAGGAAAAGTTTTAAAAGCTGACCTTCCAGAGCGTTTTGAAACTAAAGCCGAGGCCATGGCATTCTTGAAATCTTGCCTTGGAGCTGAGTTCAGTGTTAAGGATACTGAAGTAAAGCCAGGAAAAAGAAGTGCAGCTGCTCCATTCACTACCTCTACGTTGCAGCAAGAAGCATCAAGAAAACTTGGTTTTCCAGTAGGATTGACTATGAGTAAAGCTCAGAAACTATATGAAGCTGGACACATCACATACATGAGAACTGACTCTGTGAACTTGTCTGATCTTGCCTTGGCGCAGAACAAGGAGATGATCTTGAAAGAATTCGGAGAAGAATACGTGAGCATCAGAAAGTATGCAAATAAGAACAAGAACGCACAAGAAGCGCACGAAGCCATTCGTCCTTCAGACATGATGGTGAAGAGTACAGGGAATAAGGACTTAGATCGCCTTTATGAATTAATCTGGAAACGCACCATCGCTTCTCAGATGAGCGATGCGCAGATGGAGAAGACCGTCATCCATATCTCGATAAGCAATAACAAGCGCAGCCTTCAGGCCACGGGTGAAGTCATCAAATTTGATGGCTTCCTTAAAGTGTACATGGAGAGCAGTGATGATGATGATTCAGAAGAGCAGAAAGGAGTATTGCCAGCTGTAACGATAGGTCAAGTGCTTGATTTCAGAGAAATGGAAGCCTTGCAACGTTATACGAAGCACGCTCCTAGATACACAGAAGCGAGCCTTGTAAAGAAATTAGAGGAACTAGGAATAGGAAGACCGTCCACCTTCGCTCCTACCATCAGCACTATTCAGAAGCGTGGTTATGTGGAGAAAACTTCCAAAGAAGGAAATCCATTAGATCATGACCTACTTATCTTGAAAGATGAAGCAATCAAAGAATCGATTAAGACGGAAATCAATGGAGCGGAGAAAAACAAGCTTTTCCCAACAGACATTGGAGTTGTAGTAAACGACTTCTTGGTCGAGAATTTCGAGCGTGTCCTTAGCTATAATTTCACAGCTGATGTAGAGCAACAGTTTGACGACATCGCTAACGGAGATTTGAAGTGGCAGGATATGATTTCCAAGTTCTACAAGCCATTCCATGAGAACATCGAGAC
>CALFHF010000144.1 GCA_937875855.1 uncultured Flavobacteriales bacterium | reverse complement strand
GGAATGAAATTGGCTACCAAGCTTTGTTGGGGGTCATTCATAGCTCCGCAAAAATCTACAATGATTAAATCATAAATGAGAGTATCCAAGAAATTGACGGGAACAGCTGATAGGTATGGATTATCCTCATAAACCAAATCTCCCTCTAGATACCATCCGTAGGTAAACGGCCCCACTCCGGGGAATTCAGGTACGAGCAATAGTTCTGCAGAATCCTTAGGGCAATAAATATATTCTTGGTCAGCGATCACTGGGAATGTATAGCTGTCAATAATGGCGACACATGCCGTATCTAACACGGTGTATGTCCCGAATTCACTATCTGATTCACTGATTTCAATACATATATATTCAACATCTTCAGCTACACCATCAGGAATGGTGATGATTCCAAACAAGGAATCAGTTTGTCCAGGAAGCATATAAAGGAAAGTAGGTAAAGGTTGATAATCAAATCCATAGGTGGCAGTACTGTCATTGATCAGATAATTCAAGACATAGAATGCCGAGTCAGCTGAACATGGTCTAGAGATTCTAGCCACTGCCGTATCACAGGTGCTGCTTATCTCTACTAAGCCAAGAGGGAAAAGACTTTGCAAGGTTAATCCTGCTGGCTCAGCGCTGAAGCTTCCTGCTTCCAAGAATACTGCTGAGTCGAACGCAGTATCACCGCCATCTCCTATTCCAAGCGTGATGTGATAGCTCTCTCCACAGTTAACAATGGCCCTAGCGGTTAATATCACAGTTCGTCCATCATACTCGTAGGTGTTGGTCACGTTAGGTGTGTAGAAGATATTGTAATCAGCCCAGTTAGGGTCTATATCGCTGCAATTCGCATCTTGTCCATTACTCCCT
This sequence comes from uncultured Flavobacteriales bacterium, assembly GCA_937875855.1. GTDB lineage: Bacteria > Bacteroidota > Bacteroidia > Flavobacteriales_D > JABDKJ01 > JABDLZ01. Next base: position 59,649 of record CALFHF010000144.1, on the reverse strand, counting down.
ACCACACCTGGGTTTACTGTATTGATGGAAACTGGAGTACTTGTATAAAGTGTGGGATCTGCTGGGTCTGGGATTAATGCGATGTTTTCATTTACATAGACTCCTCCAGCAGGATTAGTACCTGACAAAAAGAATCCGAAAACGTCATTCACCGTTCCGCACACATATTCTTCATATTCCTCAGAAGCGAAGACATAGTTGAAGGTTAATGTATCTCCTTGCGGAATGAAATCGAATTCTATAATCACTTGATCATTAACGCTGAAAGGAGTCAGTGCTTCTAAAGGAGCGAAGGTGTAGTTATCACCTGCGCCTGGTAAACTGGATCCACCACCGATATTTGGCTGTGAAGCCATGTTGATATTACCGGTTCCCAAAATCATTCCGTAGCCAAGCCCAATGTCTTGATTGGCATCACTAAATCCGCCCACTTGAATATGGAGTTGATTCCCTGGCATGCCATTTACCATTACATTAGAGACAGAAACACCTTCTCCTACGAGAACATCTTGGATCCAGGAGGTAACGGTCTCATTTCCGTTGACCACCACTTGAGATTGGATGGTATACGCGCAAAATAAGCTGAGTAGAATGGATAGAATTCTCTTCATGGTTGTTTTTATAGTTGGTCAAAGATAAGGTTAGCTACTAATTATGGCTTGAGTAGTTCTGCCTGAGCTGAGATTCCTATCGCAACACGACAACATCCCCTTTCAAGTCATAGAATCTCCCATCAACTCCTTCTGCTCTGATGGTATAGGCATAGATGCCATCTTGGGAAAAGTATTTTCCCTCTTCTACTCCAGCTCCATTCCAGGGGATATCTACATCTTCGGTTTGGAAAATAAGTTCTCCCCAACGGTTGAAGATACTGAGTTCATAACGAATGATGTCATGAGTGATGACTTTGAACAAATCATTGACCCCATCTCCATCAGGACTAAAAGCATTAGGAACAAAAACACTGCTAGGTGGGTGAGTCTCTGTGAACACGGAATCCCGGCAGCCCACTGAATTCTCTATCGCTAAGGAGACAACATGGTCATTCAGATCAGTATAAGGCATCAATAAATCTTCATCCTCAGAGATTAGTTCTTGGTCAAGATACCAGAAATAGGACAGACTGTCACCAGGCATGCTAAATGACGTATTCATTGTCGAAAAGCCATAATAATCAGTAAGTTCCAGTTGGAATCCAGCGGCTACAGGAAGGATGACCATCTCAGTAATCGCTACTGTTTCATTTCCGCAAGCATCTGTAATGGTAACAGCATATGCAGTACTGACTTCTGGATTGTCATAAGAAATGGCATCACCAGGCCCGTTATGGGTCCAGAGATATGTGTATGGTACAATGCCGTTTTCAGGTAGGGCTGTGAGGGTAACGAGGTCACCAGGACATCCTGCTCCTGATCCATCAATGTAAACAGTAGGATAGGAATATGGAGCAAGCGTCACTATTATTGAGTCCATGCCAACTTGGTTACAACCATCCGTGGCTTTCAATACAAATGTGTCTTCATCTATTGTCAGCGCTGAGACGCTAGTTCCCATGCCAACAAGAACACCACTCTCATACCATCCAATAGTAAGTGCGCCCTGACCGCCTGTGATGGAACCAGCGATAAGATTTACTTCAGGATTACCACAGATTAAAGTCTGATCAGATCCTGCTTGGACACTAATAGGTGCCGCTTCTAAGTATGTCAATATAGTCGTATAGCTGTTTTCAAAACCACATTCATCACTGACTGAAAGGGTCACGTAGGAGCTGCTTTCTGTCCCGACAATCACAGTGGGCCCGGGGCCAAGAGCTATCCCATCCTGATCCCATGACAAGATCAAATCACCTTGTCCACCGCCAACATTCAATGGAATTATTTCTGTTTCTAATAAGAGACAATTCAAAGAATATGCTGGAGGAAGATTCACAGAAATGAGTTCATAAGGAAGGGTGATTACATCTAGAATATCCATGGCTTGTGCCCCGCAGCCATCAGTCAGAGTTAAGGAAATAGAAATATCACTATCCGTGGTCCAGTCCAAGCTTGGAGCAGTGCTCACAATGGCACCATCAACAGTCCATTCATAATTCAAGAATCCATTTCCACCAATAGCAGTCAATGGGATAATGCTAACGACATCTTCTGAGCAATCCAAGGTGATATCAGCAGGCAGTATTGCTTCCACTGGAGGATTAACAGGAACATCCACTAAATAAGTGATTTCAAAGGGCTCTGCTGTGCAGGTATCTGTCACGGTGAGCGTGTAACCAGTCGTGACGAGAGGGGAGACCTCTATATTAGAAACATCTTCTCCGCTTTCCCAAGCATATTCATATAGTCCTATGCCGCCACTAGGGGAGCCACCTATAATCACGGATTCATTGCAGTCAATACTGTACGAGGTGAACGGCATATTGATAGGCCCTGCATCATCTTGAATGTAAAACACAAATTCATTGACCTGAGGCAGTCCACAGACCATTTCAGTGAATTGTATGATGAGGTCCTCTTGCCCCTCTGCCAATGCATCTTCCAAGCCAATCAAGGTGAGTTCTACCGTGGTTGAACCAGCGGGAAAATTCACAGATGTAGGAAGCAAGGCATAGTCAACACCATTAATTGCTGTCCCAGCATAAGTCACATTGATGACCTCCTCTTCATCGAGGTTAGCAAACCTTACAAAGGCAATCGTGCCTGTATAACATCCCTCGAAGACTAAATCAGGGCTAATGGCATTAGGGAAGTCGAAGCTCAAGTCTAATGCAATGGATTGATTGGTCTGAAAACTCCCTTCTTGAAGAAAAACTGCTGAATCATAGGCTGAATCACCCGCATCAGCTAAAACGATTTTGATGTGATAAGTGCTGCCACATTCTACAACGGCAAAGGCATTAAGCACAGTGGTCAATCCGTCATATTGGATGTAATATTCCTCTTCGTCATAAGGGGCTTCATTTCCATCCCCATTTGCTACATAATATTCACAGTTTTCGCACGGGCCGGTATTCGCATTCCCGTTATTGATATTATTGATGGAGACCTCGGTATTACTTCCAGGAAGCGTGGCTATGTTGATGGATCCGCCAGGAAATCCTGCAGGACTGCTAAATGTTCCTGTGATTCCAGGACCAGCCAAGAAAAAGCCGAAAACATCATTGTAGATGTCGTTAGCAAACTCTGGAAATTCTTCAGACGCAAAAACGTAGTTGAACGAGAGAGAATCCCCTTGAGGAATGAAATCGAACTCAAGAACAGCAGCATCGAATGTCCCGAAGTTCGTGAATTCATCGAGGTCAGTGTCTCCTGAAAGATTTAAACCTGCATCTGGGAAAGTTGAACTGGTTGTATTATTGGGTCCCACAGCACCAACAACTTCACCGCAAGCGAGAATCATTCCTGAGCTGATGCCCACATTCGCATTATCACTATTGAAATACCCTACTTGGACAGAAACATCATTAGCAGGAAGGCCATTAAAGGTCACATTACTCACTTGAACACCACCTCCTAAGAGAATTTGTTCAACATACCATTGTACGGATTGAGTGTTTTGAACGTCAAGCTGGGCAAGAGACGGGAGACAAAGAAAAACGTAAAAAATGCCCAGTATAAGTGTTTTCATGTTCCGCTAGCGTAAGTCTAGATTATCAAAGATAAACCTTTCTTACTTTATGAACAAATGATTGTTGAAACCTATCTTACCATGGTCACAGTCCCCTTGAAATCAAGTTGTTGTCCATCTAAGAGACGGGCTCTAATACGATAGGCATAAGTGCCATTCTCTCCATAATAAACGCTGTTCTGGCGACCTTTGCCATTCCAGGACTCTTCGATATTGTCTGTATAGAAGACGTACTGTCCCCATTTATTGAAGATGAATAGTTCATACTCCACCACGCCTTCACCTACAATTACGAATCGGTCATTAAGACCATCATTATTAGGGGAGAAACTATTAGGGATGTAAAGAACCGGAGGTGCAGTGATATCTAGATGAGTGCTGTCTTTGCATCCTATCCCATTGATTAAAGTAAGAGAGATGGTCTGATTTTCTAACTGATAATAAATGTGTGTAGGAGAAATCTCCTCGCTGATGTCTCCATCTCCGAAGTACCAAGTATACATGAGCGTATCAGAGTTTATGGCCGTGGATTTATTCTCCAAAACAACGCCATAATAATCAGTCACTTCAGCTAGGAATCTTGCCTCTACTTGGGAAACTTTGACTAATACTTGTGCAGATTCAGTATTCAAACAAAGGTCTGTAACACTGACAGTATAGAACGTATCTTCTCTGGGGGCTACGTCTATTGCTGTTTGTGGGGCATTGTAATAAGACCATTCATATTCGAAAGGAGGCTCTCCTCCTGAGGCCAATACTTCCAACTGCGCAAGCCCTCCAAGACATATCGTGGTATCCTGCGACATCTCTATGAGGATAGGAATGATAGGTACTTCAACCAGCATATCATCTTCAGCAGTAGATCCACAGCCATCCATAAGGACTAGGGTCAATATACCCATACTTGTTGCAGTATAAGTCAATGTGCTGTTCGTGCCTAGTTCATCACCATTCTGAACCCAAGAATAAAAATATGTTCCATCACCTCCACCTATTGAAATAGGGGAGAAAACGGTCTCTTCAAGACAGGTTAACTCAGCCGAATCGGGAATATCCACAGTGACTGGAGGGTAGACAGGCACTGTCACGGTTACTGTATCTGCATTGCTCCCGGCATTACATGTATCTGTGACCAGGAGGTAATAATTCGTAGTGAAGCCGGGACTCACTTCTAAGGGGTTTGTATTTCCTCCGTTACTCCAGTTATACTGGTATTGGCCATATCCTCCTTCAACCGTTACAACGAGGTCTATTACATCTCCACAGTCAATGTCATAATCCTCAGTACTGACTAAAAGAGGAGCAGGATCATCACTTACATAAAAAGTGAATTCTGACGTGATGCTTCCAGAACAGGCAGAAACGCTAGTATTGGAAATGCTTAAGAAAACCTCTTCTAAGCCTTCAGTAAGGTTGTCGATGATGGCGCTCACATTCAAAGTGAATAAGCTGTCTCCCGCTGGGAAGGTGAAGCTGCTAGGAATCGTAGTGAAGTCTATTCCATTCTGCCCTACTCCAGTTATATTCAATTCTACTATCGCTTCTTCATCTATTCCATTGCTTCTAGAAAAGGTCAAAACACCGAATCCGCAATTCTCATAAAGGATTCCGTCCAATGCTGGACCAATGGATGAGAATAGACCAGCAGAAATAGCTAAACTGGACTGGAAACTTCCTTCCTGCAAGAATACCGCAGAGTCAAATGAGCTATCCATGGCATCGCCTATTGCAAGTTTGATGTGATACGTCTGCCCGCATTGCACGATAGCAAATGCCTCAAGAACAATCGTTTGACCATCCATTGCCTCAGTTTCAATGTCGCAATTGTCTTGATAATATTCACAGTTCACACATGGTCCTGAAGGGCCTCCTAACCAGCAATCTCCGTTTCCATTATTGACGTTATCTATCGTCACTGGAGTAGTTGTTCCTGGAATAAGAGCAATGTTCCTAGATCCTCCTGGAAAACCTGCCGGAGCAGAAAAACTTCCTGCGATACCTGGGCCGGCAAGGAAGAATCCGAAGGCATCGTTAAAGGAATTCACGTATTCAGGGTATTCTTCAGATCCAAAAATATAGTTGAAGCGAAGCGTATCTCCTGTTGGAATGAAATCGAACTCTAGTATTGCTTGGTCATTGATATTCTCACCTGATAGTGTCTCTAAGTCGGTATCACCACCTTGAGGATTTTGAACTCCTATGGTCGTGGATGTTCCAACCATCACTGAATCTCCACCCCAATCAACCCCTACCACAGCTCCTGATGAAAGGACTAATCCACTTTCTAGGTCAATGTAGCTTCCATTGCTTTGGAAATACCCGCACTGCGTGTTCACGGTATTAGCAGATGCTCCGTTGAACGTGATATTGCTTGCAGTTACACCAGCGCCAAGAAGTACATTCTGAACATACCATTCTACGGTCTGATTACTCTGTACGTCCAATTGGGCCTGACCAAGAACAACAAGGCAAGAAAGTAAAATGGTGGAAATAATATGACGTGAAGTGGTCATTTACAAGGAATTGGAATCAGTGCTATCTATCAAAAATACGCCTTTATTCCTTTTGACGTGTGAAAAGGGCCAGGGGGGGCTGTCTTTTTTGGCCAATATGGGGGTCCTATCATTCCTGCGGCTTCCTTTTCTAAGCATGTATATTTGCTCCACTCCCGTATTAAAGAACATTCATGAACGATTATATAGAGAAAAACAAGGAACGATTCATCGAAGAATTGAAAGCATTACTTCGAGTTCCTTCTGTCAGTGCTGACCCTGCTTTTAAGCAAGATGTATTGAAAATGGCCGAATTGACCAAGAAAGCCCTACTCGATGCGGGAGCTGATATGGCCGAATTGTGTGATACTCCCGGGTACCCTATTGTATATGCAGAGAAGATCATAGATCCCTCTAAGCCTACAGTACTTGTATACGGGCATTATGATGTGCAACCTGCTGATCCACTAGAATTATGGGACAGCCCTCCATTTGAGCCAGTGCTTAAAGAAGGAAAGATATATGCCAGAGGGGCGGCTGATGATAAAGGCCAAGTATACATGCACGTGAAAGCGTTCGAGATGATGATGCGCACTGACTCTCTTCCTTGCAACGTGAAATTCATGATTGAAGGGGAAGAAGAAGTGGGAAGTAAAGGCCTGAGTTGGTTCGTTCCAAGAAATAAGGAGAAATTGAAGTCTGATGTCATCTTGATTTCAGATACTTCAATAATAGCAGATGATATTCCATCCATCACCACAGGGCTGCGTGGGCTCAGCTATGTTCAAGTAGAGGTTACGGGACCTAAGCGTGATCTGCACAGTGGAATTTATGGCGGGGCTGTGGCTAATCCCATCAATATCCTGTGTGACATGATTTCTGACCTTATTGATAGGGATGGTCAAATCACTATTCCTGGGTTCTATGATGACGTTGCTAATCTTTCAGCGGAAGAACGGACAGAAATGAACAAGGCTCCGTTCAGTTTGGACGACTATAAGAAGGAACTTGATGTGAAGGCGGTGAAAGGGGAGAAAGGCTATACCACTATAGAACGTGCGAGTATCAGACCTACGCTTGATGTGAATGGAATTTGGGGTGGATATATTGGTGAAGGCGCAAAAACCGTTCTACCTGCAAAGGCATTTGCAAAAATCTCTATGAGACTAGTTCCGAATCAAGAATCTGAAAAAATCACGAAGTTGTTCCAAGAATACTTCGAAAGTGCTGCTCCTGACTATGTGACCGTGAAAGTGTATCCGCATCATGGTGGAGAAGCTGTGGTTACGGCTATAGATTCTAAAGCATATAAAGCCGCAAGCAAGGCCATGGAAACTACCTTTGGAAAGAAACCTATTCCTACACGTGGTGGTGGTAGCATACCTATCGTAGCCTTGTTTAAGAAAGAATTAGGATTGGATTCCATCCTCATGGGATTCGGGCTTGATTCTGATGATATTCATAGCCCTAATGAGAGTTACGGAATCTTTAATTATTTGAAAGGAATAGAAACCATCGCTCACTTCTTCAAAAATTTCGCAGAATGAAAGCTACTTTTTCGAAAAGAACATGGCCTTTTTTCGCTTTTATTTTTCTGCTCATATCCATGAGCTCATGTCAAGTGGAAAATGTCGAATTTGTTGATATTTCTTCTGTGCAAGTGAAGGACATGAATGCCAATGAAATGTTTCTTGATGTAAGAGCAACATTGAATAACCCGAACAATTTTGCCATTAAAATCATCGAATCAGATCTTGATTTGTTTCTTGAAGGAAGCAATATGGGGAAAGCTAGACTTATTGAATCATTTACTTTGGAAGGAGGAGAGAAGGCATATGACCTAAAAGTGAGGGCTGAAGGAAAGAACTTGCAGATGAAGATGATCCCTTTAATACTAAGCGCTGCTCTTACCGGAAAAGTGACCGTGAAATTAGATGGTGATATCACTGGAAGGGTAGCTCTTATGAAAAAGAAAGTAAATGTGAGTATCACAGAAGAAGTGAAATTCAAGAAGGAATCATGAGGGTTCTTTTAGCTTTTTTTCTTATTCCATTTCTGAGTACTTGTCAATCTCCCCAATCGTCCATGGATCATAAAGAAACGCATGCCCATACGAATAGACTGAGCAAGGAGACTTCACCCTATCTCTTGCAGCATCAGCATAATCCTGTGGATTGGTATCCATGGGGAGAAGAGGCTTTTGCCAAGGCGAAAGCGGAGAATAAATTGATGCTCATCAGCATAGGTTATTCTTCTTGTCACTGGTGTCACGTGATGGAGCATGAAAGCTTTGAAGATGATTCGGTGGCTAAGGTCATGAACGATAACTATGTCTGTATTAAAGTGGACAGAGAAGAGCGACCTGATGTGGATCAGGTGTATATGAATGCGGTGCAGCTTATGACCGGCCGAGGAGGGTGGCCATTAAATTGCTTCGCGTTGCCTGATGGAAAACCAGTTTTCGGAGGAACTTATTTTTCTAAAGAACAATGGCTTGATGTCTTGGATAAGTTGCAAAGCACATGGAAAACCCAACCACAAGAAGTTTTTGATTATGCCCAGAAACTCACGGATAGCGTGAGCCAAAGTGACCTCATTCAGGTAAGTGAAAAAAAGGCTGAGTTCGAAATAGCTACGATAGAACAGACGGTGAGGCAATGGAAAAAGAGCTTGGATTATACTGAAGGAGGCTCAGATCGCAGCCCTAAATTCCCTATGCCTAATAACTACCTTTTTCTTCATCGCTATGGACATTTGACAAAGGATAAAGAGTTGATAGGTCAAGTCTATCTCACCTTAGATAAGATGGCCTTTGGTGGAATCTATGATCAGGTACGAGGGGGCTTTTCTAGATACTCCACAGATGCATTATGGAAAGCTCCACATTTTGAGAAAATGCTCTATGATAATGGGCAATTGCTTTCCCTTTATTCGGAGGCATACCAATCAAGCAAGAAAGAACTGTACAAGGAAACGGTGTATCAAACATTCGATTGGCTCATGGCTGAAATGTGCAGTATAGAAGGGGCTTTTTATTCGGCTCTGGATGCTGATAGTGAAGGGGAAGAAGGGAAGTTTTATGTCTGGTCTGAAGAGGAATTGAAACAGCTTTTGGGTGAGGATTTTAACTTTGCTCAAAAGCTTTATAACATCAATTCGAAAGGGAGATGGGAGCATGGAAATTATATTCTATTGCGCGATATGAGTGAGAAGGAATTCTTGGCCAAAGAGAAAATAGAAAAAGAGGAATTCGAATCCCGCAAAGCGCGCATAGATGCTGCCCTGCTCAAAGCTCGTGAATCGAGAGTTAGACCAGGCTTGGACGATAAATCCTTGACATCTTGGAATGCAATCACCATCATGGGATTAGTGGATGCTGCGGTGACTTTTGATGACGATAAATTCTTGGATGCCGCGCTAAAAAATGCGGAATTCATCTGGAAAAAACAACATCGTACGGACGGTGGATTAAACCATAGTTATAAGGATGGTAAATCTACCATCAATGGCTACTTAGAGGATTATAGCTTTACTGCTCAAGCTTTCGTTTCCTTATATCAAGCTACGCTAGACGAATTATGGCTGCATCGTGCTGATGAGCTCGCAGCTTACGCAGTGCAGCATTTTCATGACCCAAGCTCTGGAATGTTCTTCTTCACTTCGGATGAGGATCCGCCATTAATCACGCGTAAGATGGAAGTGGATGATAATGTCATTCCAGCTTCTAATTCAAGCATGGCTCATGTGCTTCACACGCTTGGAACATACTATGAGCGCCAAGAGATGCTTGACATGTCCTTAACCATGTTGAACAACATTCAGACGCGTATTCCTGAATATGGCGGAGGATATTCTAACTGGGCTATGCTCATGCTTCATGAAGTGTTTCCTTATTATGAATTGGCTGTAATGTCTAAAGATCCTGCTAAAGAAATCAGGGCTTTCTCATCTACGTTTATCCCGAATAAACTCTTCATGGGAGCTAAGAACGATAAGTCATCTATACCCTTGCTTGAATTTAAATACGTGGAAGGGGAGACTATGATTTATGTCTGTGTAGAGAAGACGTGTCAGATTCCTGTGAGCACTTTAACGGAAGCGTTGAAACAGATAGACTAGATTAACTTCTTAGGCGGCTTCGCGAGAAATTCTTTCAGGTAGAACGGCTCGAAATAAGCTACATCTTCGAACATTTTTTCCTCGAAAGCGCACTGAGAAAGCACAGCCATTGACCATGCTGCAGGGATTACATCATCTATGAAATGGGCATTGGAATGCTGCTCGAATAGATGTCGGCACTTGTCCATTCCGTCTCCAAAGAAATAGACCGGATTTTTTATAAGCTCCTCTGCGAAGGAATCTTCTTCAAGGACATGGGCCTGTACTTTTTCAAGTTCATTGAATTCACTTGAGTAGGCTGCTGTGTAAACTTCCATTCTCCTTGCATCAATCATTGGTCTTAGGAGGGCTTGTGCATTTAGGGAGCTCTTAGAAGCCGCATTCACAGCCATAATCTGTAAGGTGGGTAAAGCAATCAGCGGAATCTTTCTTGCGTAGCAAATTCCTTTCACGGCACTCACGCCTATGCGCAATCCCGTGTACGACCCAGGTCCTTTTCCGACTGCAACAGCGTCTAGGTCTTTCCACATAATTCCAGCTTCATCGAGCACAGATTGCAAGAGGTCATGCAACTGTTCTGCATGCTTATATCCTTCCTGTTTGATCTGGATTTTAGAAATGACCATGCCATTATTAGCCACTGCTGCCGTGCAAGCTTTCGTGGAAGTATCTGTGCAGAGAATGAGACTCATTCCTCTTTTTCTGATTCTTTCATGAGCTCTACTTCCATGCCTTCTTCTAGCTCTCTAGAGACAGTGGCGTACGGTCCTGAAATCACCGTTTCACCTTCTGCTAATCCATGGACAATCTCTATGTATCTATTGTCTTGAATTCCAGTTTTTACTGGGCGAATATGTGCTTTTCCATCTTTCAAAATGAATACACATTCTATAAGTTCGTTCTCTTCAGGACGTTCCCGCACTTCTTTTTTGCGTGCCATTCGCTCCTTGAAACTTTCAATCTTGGTGGTGTCTGTTCTAGTGGTTACAGATTCTATGGGGACGCTTTGAACACCTTTTTTAGAATCGGTATTGATATCTACTGTGGCTGACATTCCCGTCCTGAATGGATTAGCCAGGTTAGGATTCTTTGTCAAAAGATCAGCGTAGGAATCAGGGAGAATTCTGATTTTCACAGAGAAGTTCGTGATCTGATCCGCGCTCATCATTCCTGATGCATTAAATGCTGCATTGGAAATTTCTGTCACGACTCCTTTGAATTTTCTATCCAGATACGCATCTACCTCTATGCTTGCTGTATCGCCCATACTCACTCTCACAATATCACTTTCATTGACCTCTACATCTACTTCCATGAGGTCAAGATTAGAGACACGCATAATCTCAGTACCTATGGTTTGAATAGTTCCAAGCACTGTTTCTCCCTCTTCAACTCTTAACGCAGTGATTACCCCATCATTCGGGGCGTAGATGCGAGTTCGGGCAAGGTTGTCTCTTGCTTCTTTCTGTGTTGCCTCTGCACTTTTTACAGAATACTGAGCACCACTTACACTCTCTAGAGCCGCTGTTTGCTCGGCTTGTGCGACCAAATAAGATGCATCGGCTTGATCCATTTCTGATTGGGAAATAACTCCTTGTTTAAATAAATCTTGGCTTCGCGTGTAGCTTTTTCCTTGATTTACGAATTGGGCTTCTGCTTGTGCCGCACGTGCTCTAGCATTTGCAAAACTGGCCCTGCTGGTATTCATAGTAGCTGTTGCTCTGCTGAGGTTTGCATCAAGAAGATCAGGAATCAAGGTGATTAAAAGATCACCTTTTTTCACTTCATCTCCTTCTTTTACATGCACAGTCATCACTTTTCCTGAGACTTCAGGACTGATCTTCACATCCATTTCAGGTTGAATCTTTCCATTGGCCGAAACAAGTTCTACCAGGTCGCGCTTCTTTACATCTTCTGTCTTTACTTTCTTGGCATCACCTCCGCTGCATGCTGAAACGAGGATGAGAATGGAGAGGATGGACAGACTTGAATAATAGGTTCTCATGTGGTTGGCTTATAGGTCAATGGTCTTACCCATATAGAAATCAATGATTGTCAATTTGAATAGCAAATCATAACGTGCTCTGATTAACTGTGTCTCTGCAATGGCTAGTCTACTCTTGGCATCATTGAACTCCACAGGATTAATCATCTCTTGCTCAAAACGTTTTTCAGCGTTGTCGAAGTTTAATCTGACCGCAGCTACAGATCGTTCCGAGGCAGAAAAACTTCTTCGCGCAGCCAATACATCTGCATGGGCCTGTTGCACATCTTGTAGGAGCTGATTCTTTGCGCTTTGCTCATCTAGTTTTGACAATTGATAATTCAGTTTCGCGCGGGATATGTCAGAGCTGACTTGCATGCGATTGAATATGGGAATGGTCAAACTTAAGCTCATTGATTGGTTAAAATTGTCATCCAATTGCTCGCTGAATTCCTTGGTCTGATAATCTTCATAAGAGACCCTAGGACTCACTACTTCGTCCAATGAACTCTCTACATATCCTATAGTCTGAATATCAATCATTGGAATACCCAAACCTATGATGTTATTCCCTGAATAACCAGAGCCTAGTGACCCGCTCATGGTGATGTATGGACTGCGACCTCCTCTGGCAATGTCCAGATTCACATCACTGCTTTCTACACGAAGTGTGGCAGCTCTAATCTGTGGTAATTGTCCGCTGGCTGAAGAATAGATTTCTAGTGGTTCTGGAACTTCTTTGTCCAGATCCATATGGATTACATCAGGTCCTTGAAGTTTGAATTCGGCATATTCTTCAGGGGTTAATAGAAGGACAGTAGATAACCCTAACATGCTTATTACCAAGTTGTTCTGTGTATTGGTGAGGTTAAGCTGATCGCTCGCCAACTGTGATTCTAAGTCGAAAAGATTATTCCTTGCTGCTTGCCCTGCGTCAACTAGCCTTTTCATCCTATCAGCCTGCCTCTGACTGATGGCGACTTGTTCTTCAGTGGCTTTTAGTTGCTCTTCATTGAGAAGAATAGAAAGAAAAGCTTGGGCGACAAAGAGGGAGATGTCGTTCTGTGTTCTGCGCAGATCTTCTTTGCTAGCTGCGAGATCTGTTTTGCTTTTCTTGATGTTGTTCTGCAATGTGAATCCCCTATAAAGTGTCACATTGCTTGAAAGGAAGAGATTGTTATTTCGAACTCTATCTGTTGCAAACTGATTTGTAAAAGGGTCAATGGTCTGACCCCAGTTATATCCGTGCGTGGCCCCCCCATTTAAACTTGGGAGAAGGCTGTACCTATTCTGCCTAAGGGTTATCTCCGAGACCTCTAAGTTCAGCTCTCCTTTTTGGATATCAATGTTACGTTCCCATGCTGTACTGATACAGCGGCTGAGATCCCAACCTTCTTGGCTATAGGATTGAATCGAACTAGAAAGGACGAGAATGAAAAGTGAATGCTTGAGATTCAATGGACTAGGGTATTTGCTAATGTTTGCTAAAATAAACACTTGTTAAGACATGGTCACAGCGCTTGGACAGACGGTGAGGGCTTTCTTTGAATGGAAAGATTCAGCTTCCCTTGGCCCAAGTAGTGCCATCCGTACCATCTTTCAAGCTGATTTGAAGGCTTGCAAGTTTATCTCTAATGGCATCAGAAAGGGCAAAATCCTTATTCGTTCTGGCTTCCTTGCGCATCTCAATAAGCACTTCCATTAAGGATGAGCCAAGGTCATCTCCAGTGCTTGCATTGCTTTCTTCCTGCAATCCCATGACCTTGAAAAGATAATCATCAAAGAGCTGAATAAGTGCTGTTTTATTCGCCTCATCTATTTTCTGTTGGCCAGCTTTTACAAGATTGATGTTCTTCACCGCGTCAAACAATACTGAGATAAGAATGGGCGTATTGAAGTCATCGTTCATAGCTGTTTCACAGCGTGAACGCAGGTCAGTCACATCTACGTCATTGCTAGAAGAAACAGGAAGATCCTGAAGTTCTTTCCAGCCAATCATCATGCGCTGATGTGCTTTTTCTGAGGCTTGCAGGGCGGTATTGGAAAAATCCAAGGTGCTGCTGTAATGTCCCATGAGCATGAAGAACCGCACCGTCATGGGAGAATAGCCTTTGTCCAAGAGCTTATGATCTCCTGTGATCAATTCCTCTGGTGTGAATCCGTTGCCCTCTGACTTGGACATCTTACGCCCATTCACGGTGAGCATATTGGTATGTATCCAGTAGTTCACCGGCTTCTTTCCGTAGCTGCCTTTATTCTGCGCTATCTCGCATTCATGATGCGGAAACTTCAGATCCATTCCACCACCGTGTATATCGAAAGTGTCTCCTAGATACTTCCTGCTCATCACCGAACATTCTATATGCCATCCTGGAAAGCCATCACCCCAAGGGGAGGGCCATTTCATGAGATGCTCTGGTTCGGCTTTTTTCCAGAGGGCGAAGTCCAGTGGATTACGCTTATCCGCTTGACCATCTAATTCACGGGAATTGCTCATCAAGTCATCCAACTTACGGCCTGATAATTCTCCATAAGGTTCTTTCTCAGCGTATTTGAGCACATCGAAGTAGACAGAGCCATTTTTCTCGTAAGCCAATCCATTGTCCAATAAAGACTGGGACATTTCTATCTGCTCTATAATATGGGCTGTGGCTGTAGGTTCTATGCTGGGAGGGAGTATGTTAAAGAGGCGCATGACATCATGGAAACCATTGGTGTAGCGCTGCACTACCTCCATGGGCTCCAAATTTTCTAGCCGAGCCTTCTTGCCTATCTTGTCTTCCCCTTCATCAATGTCACCTACGAGGTGCCCCACATCAGTGATGTTACGCACGTAGCGCACTTTATAGCCCAAGAAAAGAAGGTAGCGATAGATGACATCGAAGGACAGGAATGTCCTCACATTTCCTAGATGAACATCAGAATAAACAGTGGGGCCACAGACGTACATTCCCACATGTCCTTCGACAATAGACTTGAATGTTTCTTTATTCCCCGACAGGGTATTCTGAATGACCAAGGCTTTATTCATTCAGCAAAGAAAAGATTTTGGGACGAAGGATTTTTAGCCCTGGGTGAATTCTTCATGTTTAACAAGTGAACAAAAAGACCGCTCAATTGTCGGTTACCATAAAGTATTTTTTCCCTTGACCTCTTTGTCCTTTGCACACAAGCTTTACTAACCATTTCAATAGATTCAGTTCTGCAAAACGGGATAGTCATCAAAAGCGCTGAGTGGACTATGGAAAATTGTGTGCTGGTGTTTGGTTGACTGTTCTTATGCACGTATGTTGAGGGCAAATCGAAAAACCATGAAACCTTCATGGTTACATACTTAGTGGTGGTTCCGGCAGTGGTTCTTCAACAACTGGTCAAATAGCCTATTTCCGAGAGGGCGAGCCGCTCATTGAAAGAGAAGGATGGGGCGGTGACTTGCGATTGATTATGAGACCCATCATTAAAGCTAATGGTCAAATAATAGTTGCTCAAGCAATTAGTGAAATAGACTACCCCAACTCTTCAGACCCTCTTTGGAACTATAGATTTATCAGAATCTATGAGTTCAATGTCGAAACGGAAGAGTTGATTCATTTGAATGATGTAATGGAAGGCCAACAATGGCTAAATGGCTTTCCTATTAAGTTTATTGAGGTAGAGGATGGTCTTGTATTAATGGGGAATTTCAGAAAGGTCATCGGGACTTCCGAACCAATAATTTCTTACATAATGAAACTGGATGAGAACTATGAGCAAGTCTGGTATACCGAGCTGGCCTATCAGCCGGGTTGCACTAGCTGTAAAAGCCAACTCTACGACATGGAACTTGCTCCTGATGGTGGCTACACCATGGTAGGAGCATTCTCAGATCAAGCAACGGATCCCTATGATAAAACCTGGCTCGTAAAAGTAGACGCCTGTGGGGATTTAGAGTGGCAGGGTTGCGCTCCAGTGGGTCTTGGTGAACTTGAGATTCGAGATTTGAAATTGGAAGTCTGGCCTAATCCCTACCCCGCTGGCTCCTCGGCTCCGCTCGGAGTCCGCTTCCCGCAGGAGGTGGTGGTGGAGAGGGTGGTGATGGTAGATGCGAAAGGGAGGATCATTCCAGATTCAAAGTTCAAGGTTCAAGGTTCCTACAGCGATAATCTTGAATCTGCAATCTTGAATCTTGAATTCTTGGCCCCCGGCCTTTACTCCCTCCTTATCACCACCCGTGATGGATCTGTATATTCGGGGAAGGTGATTGTAGAATGAAATGCGGTATGAGCTTAGAATAGGGGGCCTAGTATCGGGAGTCCCATGCACCAGCGGATTAGTTCTCTGACTCTTCTAGTGGGGCAAGTCCTAAGAACTTTCCGTTCTTGTAGACTTCTATTTGTTCCAAGAGACCATTGGAATCATACCTATACCATCTTCCATTCCAGAGTCGACCGTTTTTGAAATAGCCTTTCTGAGAGATTAAGCGGTCCTTATTATAAAGAATATTGTCCCCAGTAGCTTTGAATAACGCTAAGTTAGGTTTGTCTTCAGCACTTGTGAGACTGTGCTTTTCAGTCACTCCATTGTCTTCATCTAAAACTACGTTTTTGGCGACCATTGTGTAGGCCTTGATAGAGCCATCATTGAGTTTTCCTCCGCTGAAACCCTTTGTTTCTTTTAAGTCACCATTCGCATAGTAACGCTTCATGATGCCCTCTTCACGGCCATTCACTATGGCTACTTCTAGCTCCGTCTTGCCGTTTTCATGATAATAATATTGTGGGCCATTGCGCACTCCGCTATTATCAAAAATAAAGGCCTGTGACTTAACACCATTGGGATGATAACGCTCAAAGTTCCCAATGTTTTTATTGTAGGACCAATCTCCTCGTTCTTCTAAAATTCCTGTGGGATAATACGTACTGTATGGACCGTTGGGGATATTGTTTTTATAGGTGATTTCGCTTTGAAGCTTACCAGTTGCATAGTACCTTTTCCATAAGCCTTGCTTCTTGTTGGCTAAGTAGTTTCCTTCTTCGATAATCTGCTCGGTAGAAAATCCGGGAGTTGGCTTCATGGAACCATTGATAATCCAATAACCGGTGCGCCTTCCTTGACCGTCTAACGAATTTATCCCTTCTATTCCGGGATTGGCCGAAGCACTGTACGCTAGAACTAGCATCAGTATAAGACTGAATATATACTTCATGTTCCTCATTTTTTCTCTTCACTGGAGAGGGCACTCCTAATGCTTAATACGGGAGAATGAGAGGAGGGTTACGCGTTTTTAAGAGAACAAACACCATCTATCATGGTGCGTACGAGTTTTTGAAGATTAAAATCGCTTTTCCAGGCCCAGTCAGTCTTAGCTGAACTATCATCTATACTCTCAGGCCAAGACGCGGCTATAGAATCTCTGAAATCAGGAGCGTAATCTATCTGGAATCCTGCTACTACCTTGCTGATTTCAGCGGCTAGTTCTTCAGGTGAAAAGCTCAGACTGGAAATATTGTATGAGGTGCGCAGCTTTATCTGTTCAGCAGGGGCTTCCATAATATCAATGGTAGCTTTTATGGCATCATCCATATACATCATGGGTAATGTGCGCTGTTCTGAGAGGAAACATGTGTATTTAGCCTCTTCAATGGCCTTATGGAAGATCTCTACTGCATAATCAGTGGTTCCACCGCCAGGCATGCTTTTATATCCTATAAGCCCTGGATAACGCAAGGAACGCACATCGACTCCATATCTTCTGTGATAATACGCACACCACTGCTCGCCAGCGAGTTTACTTATTCCATATACAGTTGTAGGTTCTAGTGTGCCGTGCTGAGGGCTGTTTCTTTTCTCTGAATTAGGTCCAAAGACTGCGATGGTACTGGGCCAAAAGACTTTCTCTATCAACCCATCCTTGGCC
This sequence comes from uncultured Flavobacteriales bacterium, assembly GCA_937875855.1. Lineage (GTDB taxonomy): Bacteria > Bacteroidota > Bacteroidia > Flavobacteriales_D > JABDKJ01 > JABDLZ01. The sequence continues at coordinate 41,531 of CALFHF010000144.1, read as the reverse complement.
ATATCTAAAACGATGAAGAGACTCTTCATGTTCAGGTCCCATGCTTTATCAGGCATTTGTTCGGCTGTAGCGGAAAGCATGGCGGCCATCAGATATACCTCTGATATCCCCATTTCTTTGACCGTGGCACGTAGTGCTTCTTCATTCAAGGCATTGAGTACGAGAAAAGGACCATCAAGAGGCTCGGCTCTTAGGCGAATGTCTGATGCTATGACTTCATCCACCCCATAACGCAGGCGCATAGTCTGGATTAATTCAGTTCCTACTTGACCTAAAGCTCCAATCACCAATTTCTTTCCCATTTCTTTCTGTGCTTATCCCGATTCGAGCTTTATAAAGCTGATTCCAAGATCTGATCTAATTGTTCTTTCAATTCAGTGTAGCCTTCTTCCATGCGGACATTATTCTTTACTACAACATCACAACTTGTGCGATGTGGAAGCAGATAAGAATGAAATGCTGGTTCTACGTGATTCGCCCATTGATATCTCACAGTATCCTCTTTATACCCGCGTTCTGATTCGTCTCTCTCTATTCTGCGCTTCAGTCGAATATCTTCTTGAGCATCTACAAATACTTTCATAACCATCATCTGACACAGGGCGGGATAATGGAAAACGAAGAGCCCTTCTATAAGTATGATAGGTCTTGGTTCCAGCCTTATTTCTTCAGCAATACCATCCGTATTATTGAAAAGATAACGGGGAAAGACTACTTCTTGACCGTTCAATAAAGTTGAAACATCCTTTAATAGTCGTTCTGTATCTATGGACAGAGGGAGGTCGAAATTCACTTCTCCATAATCGTCTTTTTCTTGAAGTTCTATAGGGAGGTAATAATCATCTTGGGAAAGAATCGTCACGCGTTCTTCTCCTAAATCAGCTTGAATTTTACGAAGAAGCGAAGTCTTCCCTGAACCGCTTCCCCCGGCAACACCTATGAGGAACCTGCTGTTCATGATTAAGCTGAGGCTAGGTTGAGTAAGGCCTCTAGAATGATGCTTCCGTCCTCATTTCCTACTAACGCATCAGCTGCACGCTCTGGATGAGGCATCATACCGAATACATTTTTTCCTGAATTACATACGCCAGCTATGCTCTCTATAGACCCATTAGGATTAGCAGCTTCGCTGAAATTTCCTTGTTCGTCACAGTATCTGAAAATGACTTGATCATGATCGTTCAAGGATTTAATGGCATCACTATGGTCGAAATATCTTCCTTCTCCATGAGCAATGGGAATCTTGAGGACCATATCAGCAGCAATAGAAGAGCTTATAGTTGCCGTCTTGGATTGTGCTCTTAAATGCACATTCTTACAGATGAATCTCTGTGTATTATTATGAAGCAAGGTGCCTGGCAACATTCCGGCTTCGCATAGGATTTGGAATCCGTTACACACTCCCCATACTAGGCCACCTTTCTTGCTATGTGCCATTACTTCTTCCATGACAGGAGAGAAGCGAGCTATGGCTCCAGAACGTAAATAATCTCCGTAAGAGAAACCACCTGGAAGGATGATGAGGTCAGAACCTTGAAGATCATGTTCCTTGTGCCAAAGGCGGGAGACCTTATTACCACTGAGTTTCTCCATGGCGTGAATCATGTCTTCATCACAATTAGATCCTGGAAAAACCACTACTCCAACTTTCATTTTGACTTCTTTAGTTTGAGGCCGTAAAGTTAGCCTTTATGTGCAATCATGAGGCAAGCCACACAAAGGCTAAGGTCATACCTGCCCAAGCCAAGAATAGATAGGATTCCCATTTCGATTTATGATTCTTCATGAATTCCAAGCATAAGATGCAAAGACCAGGAATCATGGCAAGGTGGGGGGATGGTCCATATCCAGTTAGGCTTGATAAAAACCCCAATGCTATAGTTATTCCAAGCATAGAAAAACCTGAACGGATTAGCATTCTCCTTCTTACTTGACCTGTGCCCATGACTGAGAAGGAAAGGTACAAGTTGTAAAGAAGGACTCCGATTAATACCAAGAGGAAGAAGATCAAGAATAGATTTCCTTGAGAAGTTGCTGGCATTGACCCCCTTTCTCTAATCATAACCGCTGGAATCATTGGGAATTCTAGGAGGTATGCGACTTGTGAGTATATGAGAAAAGGCACAGCAAGTCCTATCAGTGAAATCAGCAAAACTTTGATGTTCAGCATGGCATGAATAAAAGCTATGGCAATAAATATAATGAGCAGGAAAGCGTAAACGGGATTGAGCAGTGAAGCAAAAGCCATGATTAATCCACTATCGAAAGCTGCACGTCCTAGTGACCCAGTAGCTATGCCATTGAATGTCCTTATCAGAACGAGGAGCTGCAAGCTTATGGCCAAGAGTTCGATGATACCATTCATACCCACTAAACAGAGGCTAGAAAGAAGTATAAGAGGATACATGGAGAGGCGCTCTCCAGTCTTCAAGATACTAGTCATATCAATGAACTTTCTGAAGAGGAAGACGTTTAATATGATTAAGAACAGACTTAGTGTTTGCTTTACTGAATGACTAAACCCAAATGCTCCTACCCCTTCCATTCCTGAGCTGGCTAGGAATGGTCCAGCCCATATCACGATAGCAAAGACCAGCGCAGTAATTAACCAGGGTAATGGGGAACATCTATAAAGGTCTTTCAGCATATGGTGACAAAGGACAATATTATCATTAGTTTTGCCTCGTTAAATAATCCTTCTTCGTTATGACGGAACTAGCATACTCACTTGGTGATTTTTTTCAATCGACCTTTGGCATTTTGATTGCTCTAGGAAATATTCCTAATTATCTGTTCATTATCCTCGGTTTCGTAGGACTGTTCTATTGGCTCAATCTTCAAAAGAAGTATAGCCGTGAGGATAAAGAAGCAGGTAGATTAATCTAATCTTCCCTAGCATTGGCAAGTTCATAGCCAATGTCCTTTCTATAATAACTGTTTTCAAAACTCAGCTTGTTCAAGTTTCTATATGACTTGGCCAAGGCTCCCGATAACGTTTCTTCTACACTTGTTACAGTGAGTACTCTACCTCCTGAGCTGAAGATTTCTCCATTCATCTCTTTAGTTCCAGCTTGAAACACCATGGACTCAGGCCCTATCTCATTTAAGCCATAAATCTTCTTGCCTTTCTCATAGGATTCAGGATATCCGCCCGATACCATCATTACAGTGGTTGAGCATTTAGAAGAAATTATCATCTCTTCTCGACTTAGTTTTCCTTCTCCAAGTGCTTTGAAATGAGCTAATAAATCTGATTCTATCAAAGGAAGGACAGCCTCAGTCTCTGGATCACCCATTCTCACATTATACTCTATGACCTTAGGTTCATCTCCTACACGCATAAGCCCTATGAATAGGAAGCCTTTATATGGGATGCCTTCTTTTTGAAGGCCTTTCAGACTTCGGGCTATGACCTTCTCCTTCACCTTCCTCATGAAGGCTTCATCGGCAACTGGGGCAGGAGACAGGGCCCCCATTCCTCCAGTATTCAATCCTGTATCACCTTCGCCTACGCACTTATAGTCTTTTGCTGTGGGAAGGAGGAGGTAGTCCTTTCCATCCGTGAGGATGAAGGTTGAGAGCTCAGTGCCATCTAAGAATTCCTCGATGACCACTTTGGCTCCGGCCGCCCCAAAGCTTCCATCTTCCAAGATGTTTTTTAATGAGGATTTCGCTTTCTCCAAAGTAGGCTCTATGAGGACGCCCTTGCCAGCGGCAAGCCCATCACACTTCAGCACATAAGGTGGAGAGAGGGTCTCCAAGAAGGCAAGCCCTTGATTCAGGGTTGTGGCTTCAAAGGTCTTATAGGCGGCTGTGGGAACTCCATGACGCAGCATGAACTGCTTGGAGAAATCCTTGCTCCCTTCCAGCATGGCTCCCGCTTTCTGTGGACCAATGACTGTAATGTCCTTCGTCCTTGGGTCATTTAAAATGGCGTCATGCACGCCATTCACCAATGGAGCCTCAGGCCCCACGATCAACAAGTTGATGTCACGCTCCGAACAGAAGGTCACTATGGCCGAATTATCCTCTGTATCTATTAACAGATTCTTGCCATGTTGAGCTGTTCCAGGATTACCAGGCGCAATAAAAAGTTCTGTAAGTAAAGGGCTTTTGGCGATTGACCACGCGATGGCGTGTTCCCTGCCTCCCGAGCCTAATAAAAGAACGTTCATGGAATTGTAGCGTTTAGACCTCAAAGGTAGGATGATCGAGCAGATGCATCGATGAAACGCAACAAGTTGGAGTCATGAGGCGTATAAATAGGTTGAATTAGGAGGGCGTCTAAGAAATAAAGATGAGGACACGACTGCCTGATTGCAAATCTATTGAATGTGAGGATCTATACTGACCAAATAAACAGCGCCATAATCGGTATGTCCATGCTGATGGCATGCACCATTCTACCCTTCAAAGGAGAGGCTGCTGTGATATCCTCGGCTCAGAATGGAGATTGGAATACAGCTTTAACCAGCATTGGGATTGTCATCTCAGCCATTAATGACACCAAGGCAGATGGAACAGGCCTTAATTCAGGAAGCACACTCCTTGTGGGTAGTAGAGCATTACAAAACACTGCTAAGGATGCAGTAGAAAATACTTTGGTCTGTAATTTTACTATTACAGTGAATAACAAGGAACCTCATGTCGCTGTGGGTTTGAACCCGAATGACTTGGTTGATAGTGTCAATAGCGCTGATAACGGTCCTGGTATTTGCCATCTTTCAATAAGCCCTAACACCTATACAGCCATAGGAACTTACAAAGTCACCTTGCTCGTTCAAGATGTTCATGGAAATACGGATGATTGTGCAGTGGACAGTAACGTAGCAAAAAGCGCTGATTCGATCTCTCAATGTATTCGTGCTGGTCTTGATGTTTATTTGAATACTCTTGGACAAGTAACGCTTATACCTTCGCCTGTCGATAACGGTTCTTCTGATAATTGTTCTATATCAGGCTATGCACTTGATATTACTTCATTCGACTGTTTTGATATCGGAATCCATGACGTTGTGCTTACAATTGCTGATCCATCAGGAAATATGGATTCTTTTTCGGCAACAGTTACAGTTCAAGACAATGAAAATCCAAGCCTTACATGTCCTGCTAAGATCACTCAGCAGGCTGATTTAGGACTCGCCTTTGGAACTGTTGTTGTCCAATCTCCGACAACTGGAGATAATTGTGGCATGGCTTCAGTAATGAATAACTTCAATGGAACCTTTAATGCCAGCGGACAATACCATTTAGGAACGTCAATAGTGGTGTGGACAGTTGTTGATGTCAATGAAAATAGCAGTCAATGTAGCATGACGGTGAGTATTCAGGATGACACTTTCCCTGATCAAGGGTGTCCTGATGACATTAGCAAAAGCGCAAGTCTAGGAGCGTGCGAAACCTATGTCAACGTCCCTCTTCCTAGTCCCACTGGCAATGATGGAATTGCAAGTGCAATCAATGATTATAACAACACGAGCGATGCCAGTGATGTATATCCTGCGGATACAACTTTGGTCACGTGGACAGTTACATATAACAGTGGTAGTGTGAGCACATGTGTGCAGACTGTAATCGTGACGGATGATGAAGCTCCAAGTATTATGAGCTGCCCTGCAGATACTTTGATTACTGCGACTTTAGGAGAATGCGGAATAAATGGATCCCTGATTGTTCTTGAACAACCCGTTGCTATGGATCCATGCGGAAGCATGGCCATTAGTAATGATGACCCCTACTATTATGCGGTAGGACTGACTAACGTGATATGGACGATATCTGATGGTGCAGGAAATGAAACTTATTGTACTCAGGTAATAGAGATCTTTGATAGCGAGGGTCCAGTAATTACTTCGTGTCCTTCAAACATTAGTGTGGATACTGATCCTGGAGAATGTGGAACATCTCTCTCCAATGTAAGCCTTGGAAATGCAACGGCCAATGACCCTTGTGGGATCATGACCATCTCTAACAATGCACCAGTAATTTTCCCAGTAGGGATAACCATAGTGACCTGGACAATCACGGACAGGAATGGAAATACTACTACCTGTATTCAGGAAGTTGAAGTAGTGGATAGTGAAGCTCCTGTAATTATAGAATGTCCCGTTGCTGCTACATTAACTGCTGAATTGAATGAATGTGGTATCGACAATGCACTTGTGGATTTAGGAACTATGAATGCGACTGATGCCTGCGGATTCTTAGTGATAACCAATGATAGTCCTGCTTATTTCCCAGTAGGAGAAACCATAGTAATTTGGACTATATCTGATGGCTTTAGCAATACGACTTCATGCACACAGTCAGTGACCATCACAGACTCTGAAGCTCCTATCATATCAGCTTGCCCTGCCGATACCGTGTTAGCAGCAACAGCAGGTGAATGCGGTATCGATGGTGTCTTGGTGACATTAGAAGAGCCGACAGCGAATGACCCTTGCGGTTCAATAACGATAACTAACGATACTCCAGCATACTATCCAGTCGGATATACGGATGTTATCTGGACAATCACTGATGACGCTGGAAATTCAGTGACATGCACTCAAGTCATAGTTGTCTTTGATGATTATGCGCCTATCGTGCAAACATGTCCTCCAGATGTTTCCTTGAATAATGATCCAGGTCTATGCGGAGGAGTTTATACCTATAATCCTCCAACAGCAATGGATTCATGCAGCACAGTGACCATCACGTTGATTGATGGGCTAGCCAGCGGTTCTGAATTCCCAGTTGGAATAACCTTGAACATATTTGAAATTTCAGACGTTGGAGGGAACACTTCACTCTGCAGTTTCACAGTTGAAGTAATTGATAATGAAGCTCCTGTGCTAACTGACTCAACAGAGATTATCATTATGCACATTCCTGGCGAATGCAGTGCACAAGTGAATTACACAAATCCTTCAGTAAATGATAATTGTTCAGGAAGCACAATTGTTCAAACGGATGGAACAGGATTAAGCAGCGGAAGTATTTTCCCTTTGGGAACGACTACGCTCTGCTATCAAGCCACGGATACAAGTGGGAATATAACCGACTACTGTTTTGATATTGACGTCTTTGATACCCAATCGCCTATTGTTGTTTCATGTCCTAGTGATGTCACCTTAATCTCTGATCCTGGAATCTGTGGAGCAGCGTATACTGTTCAAGAGCCAGTAGTGATCGATAATTGCGGTTCAACCTCAATGATAAATGATTCACCAGCGATTTTCCCGGTGGGTATGACTACCGTTATATGGACGATTAGTGATGAAGCAGGAAACACAACATTGTGCGCTTTTCAGGTCAATGTGTTTGATGAAGAATTACCTGAGATAGAATGTCCAGACGATTTGACGTTTGTTTCAGCGTATAATGAATGTGAGGCGTACATCACTATTGGAGCACCAGTGACATCTGATAATTGCGGAGTGTTTAGCTTCTGGAATAGTTTCAATACTACAGCAGACGCATCAGGTGTATATCCACTAGGAGCAACACAAGCAACATGGCATGTTTCAGATATCTATGGAAATGAAAGTGCGTGTATAATGACTGTCACAGTGGAGACTCCCGGAGCACCCGAAATAGTATGTCCTAATGACATCACGAGCGGCAATGACCCTGGAGCCTGTGGCGCAGAGATAAGTGTTCCAACAGTTTTCCTTGAAAACCCATGTAGTATTGTCTCGGTCACTAATGATTACAAAGGAACCAATGATGCTTCAACATTCTATCCAGTAGGAGAGACCATAGTTACGTGGTTGGTGACTGATATAACAGGATACAGCAGTATGTGTCAAACGACTATTTCTGTGAGTGATGACGAAGCACCTATTATAGAGTGTCCTGAAGATATTTCTGCATCTAACGATCTTGGCATCTGTGATGCATATGTGCCCTACTCATTGCCATTTGTATCTGATAATTGTGATGTTAATGTTCCCATCCTCTTGGAAGGTCCATCACCTGGGGCTCTGTTCAATGTAGGGTCAACGGTTGTGTCTTATATGGTCTTTGATGTAAATGGCAATTCGGCCCAGTGTAATTTCCAAGTGACGGTGTCTGATGAAGAAGCCCCTGTCATTACATGTCCTCAAGACATGAATCAAACAGACAGCATGGTTGTATATGAGCTACCAGCCTATGCTGATAACTGCTCTGCAGAGCTTATCCTCATTGAAGGACCAACCAGTGAATCTGATTTCGATCATGGGTATACACAAATCGTATTTGCTGCAGTTGACCTTAATGGGAACATGGACACCTGCTCATTCCAAGTCTTAGTGAACACACCGCCTTTGGCTGAGAATGACACCATCATAGTTTTTGAGTCGAATGATATTCTAGAAATCGATATCATGGATAACGACTATGATATAGATGGGGATGAAATTCATATTAAACATATCCTCCATGGCAGCGCTCTAGTTCAGCTAGATGATTCCATAATCTACTATAATATCCCTGATAATTTCTGCGGATTGGATTCTGTAGTCTATGTTCTTATGGATGAATATGGGGCTACAGACACAGCAACGGTCTCCATATTTGTAGACTGTTATCCTACAGTATTTGTACCTGAAGGATTCTCACCCAATGGCGATGGTGTCAATGATGTGTTATACATCCTCGGTATAAGGCAATACCCGAATAATGAACTGAGAATTTTCAACAGATGGGGACATAAAGTATTTGAACGCAAGGATTATCAGAATGATTGGAACGGTATGTCTGAAGCGTCCATGACCATTGGTGAAACGAAATTACCCCGAGGAACGTATTACTACGTCCTGGACCTTCATGATTCAAGAATAAGACCGATAAAGGGGTTCATATATATAAACCCTAGGTAGAACGAGTTATTAAACGCTGTGGATAAGAGGAGGAGATATTATAATTTGTGTGCCGTGTTCATCATGATTGCAAGCTTTGCTGTGCACTCGTTAGCTCAGCAAGAAGCCATGAATGCACAGTTCATCCTGAATACACTCACAGTAAATCCTGGATATACCGGATATAAAGAAGTGCAGAGCTTCACGATCGACCATAGAAGTCAATGGGTGGGCTTTAAAGGTGCCCCAACTACCAATAACTTGAGTTTTGACATGGCTTTACCACGTAATAAAGAAATGGCTTTCGGTGGAACTATAATGCATGATAATATAGGGCCCACGAGTGAGCTTTCATTGTCAGGTAATGTTGCCTACAGATTTTATGTGAATAGAAATGCTCAGTTGAGTTTCGGGTTAAAAGGATATGTTGGCCTTTTTCAAGCAAACTTCACCGGATTAGAGCTTGCTTCAGGGAGATTCGGGCAAGAGGATATTAACTTCTCCTATGACGCATCTAGCGAGCTTATTTTAAATTTTGGGGCTGGAGCATATTATCATAGCGAGGACTATTTCATAGGAATATCAAGTCCAAGACTTTTTAAAAACAGAATAGACAATAATAATTTAGAAACGTATAATACTATTCGCGGTAGAACTGCTCCTACGTATTATTTCATGGGTGGATATAATTTCCATTGCAACATGTGGCTTGATTTTCAACCGGCTATTCTGACGAAAACTACCATGGGGGCCCCATTATCTATAGGGCTTTATGGGAGCTTCTTGATGAGGTCTAAATGGAGACTTGGAGGATTTTACACCCTAGCTGAAGCAGGAGGGGTGATGCTCCAGATGCAGGTGAGTGAAAAATTGAAAGTGGGATATAGCTTTGATGTTGCAGCTAATGCGCTCATCAGCACTAACCTAGGAAGTCATGAGATAGGCATAACCTATGACATGAAGACATTTAGCAAACGAATGGTCTACCCTAGACGGTTCTGAAAAAACAATATTGCCAATTAAGTTTTAATGATTGCTATGAATCAGAGGTACAAATACTCCATAATCTTTTTAATGTTGATCATCCCTTTGCTAGGGGTTGCTCAAATTAAAAAGGGTGATTATTTCTTTGAAAATTATGAATATGGATATGCCCTTATGGCATATGAGTTCGCATATAATGAACAGCTTATTCAGAATCCGTTAGTGGCTCGTAAAATAGCCGTGACCCACCGTATGTTGGGTAACATGAAAGAATCTATGGTGTGGTATAAAAAAGCGTTAAATAAAGATGATAGCAGTGCTATAGATATGCTCTATTTCGCTGAAGCACTTAAGTATGAAGGGGAATATGATGAAGCCATAAAGTGGTACAGAAAATACAATCTGCGAATACCTGATGATAGAAGAGCAGCCTATCAGTTAGAAAACCCTGAATTTTTGAAAGATTTCTACAAAGACTCAGCAGATTATAAAATTAAATCACTTCGAGTGAATACTCCTAATCAGGAGTTTGGAATTACAAAATGTAACAGCAAGTATTTAATTTCCTATGTGGGTGTCGCTAATCCAGAGTTAGGTGAGAAGTACAATAGAAAAGCTAGAGAACAGGATATGTACTTGGATGTATATTCCTTCAGTAGGACTTCTGATAACGAATTGGTGCTTGAAGACTGGGTTGATGGTGGAGTAAACTCTAAATTTCATGATGGACCTGTAAGTTTCTCTAAGGCAACAGGAGAGCTATTTATCACGCGGAATAACGTTGAAAAAGGTAAGCCGGTACTTGATCAGAATGGTAAAGTCAACTTGAAGCTCTATGTTTCTAAGTTGGACGGAGGAATTTTTGGCAGAGTTGAAGAATTACCAATCAACAGTGATGATTTTTCCAATGCTCATCCGGCCATCTCACCTGATGGAAACACACTTTATTTTGCTTCTAACAGGGATGGAGGGTTTGGAGAAACGGACATCTATTCTATAACACGTGTTGATGGAAAATGGAGTACTCCCGTTAACTTGGGCACTGTCATTAATACGGAAGGGGAAGAATGCTTCCCTTACGTTTCAGAGGATGGGGTATTATATTTCTCATCTACAGGTCATGCTGGAGCAGGTGGTCTTGACATATTCAAGTCAGTCATGAAGAGCCATAGCTGGATGAGGCCTACAAACATGGGATTTCCTATCAATAGTAGGAAAGATGATTTCGGTCCGTGTTTAGATCCAGGGAATGAGTCTGGGTACGTGTGCTCTAACAGAGCAGATAACGGGTCTATTCAGGACGATATTTATTATTTTCAATTTAATCCAACTATCTCTATTCGAGTAAAAGTTAGGGCTTCAGGGGGCCTGAGTTTTCTAGATGGTTCCATCGCAAGAATCTATGATGATGATGCGAATCTTCTTTTTGAAAGCAAAGTGGATGTAGATGGTGCGTTTGACTTCTCACTTATTCCAGATAAGTGTCGGTATCGCGTGGAGATCACAAACAGTCAAGAATTCTCCAAGGAAGTCCATACGATCGAGTATTGCGACAACAGATTGACTCTCTATGAAACGGGGGTTATAGAATTAGTCGAGCTAGAGTATTTAGCACAAGGAACCATTTTGAATAAATTAGATATGACTCCAGTTAAAGGATTCATAGCTTCATTATACAATGCAAAAACCGGAGAATTGGCAAAGACAATTGAAACGGGGAAAGATGGAAAAATGCAATTCAACCTTTTATCAGAAACCGATTATAAATTGGTCGTGATGAAAGAAGGCTGGTTCGCAAGAAGTGGTGTATTTACCACTAAAGGAATGGCTCCTGGTATTATTGATATCGACCGATACGTGAACCTACTCTTCGAGGAAATCGTGATGGAGAAATCGATAGTTATTGATGACATTTATTATGATTATAACAAGTTCGTGGTGCGTGAAGATGCGAAAACGGAGTTGGATAATTTAGTCAAGATGATGGAGGATAATCCTACTGTAAAAATTGAATTACGTTCACATACTGATGCGCGTGGTAGTGCCAAATTCAATTTGGCCTTGAGTGATAAGCGCGCAAAGGCTGCAGCGGAATATATCGTTTCCAAAGGGGTTAAGGACTGTAGGATATTCGGAAAAGGCTATGGAGAATCTGTCCTTCGTAATGGATGCGTAAATGATAAGGTATGTTCTGAAGAGGAACATGAACAGAATCGGAGAACTGAATTTGAAGTTCTTGGATTCTAATAGAAAGAAATTTAAAGTGTTTAAAGGGCCTCTGAACGGAGGCCCTTTTTTGTTAGGCTATCTAAGATTATAGAAAGGGATTCAAGAGATTTGGCTCCTATTTTCTCCTGATCATGTAATACCACCACAGAACCTCTTCTTACATTTTTTAGCAGGAATTCATTTACTGCTTCTGCACTCATAGCTACCTTGAAATCACCTGGCATAATGTCCCACATGACTATTTGAAAACGCCTCTTTAAAGCCTGGTATTGGCCCCATCTGAGATGGCCATAGGGAGGCCTGAAGCGGGGTGAAGACATAGAATTAAAGGATATTTCAAGGTCCTTCATAAAAACATCATCATTGACCTTCCATGCGTCTAGATGTGTGTGACCATGATAACCTACACTATGACCTTTGGAGCGCAAGAATTCAATTGCATCAGGGAATTCTTTGAGCCGCTCAGTGGAAAGAAAGAAGGTTGCTGAGTGACCAGCTTTGGAAAGCACAGAAGCAATTTCTGCAGTGAATGATGATGGACCATCATCAAAGGTTAAGTGAAAGACACCTTTCTTGGCGCCTTCATCCCTCCAAAGGACATCTGGGAATAATACACGGAGTAGCCATATGGGTGGCTTTCTCCAATTCATCTCAGAACTTTACACTTTCCCCTGACTTACGACCATCATTTTGGATGCTTTGCTGGGCCTGTTCATATAGACTTTGCATGAGAGGGATTCTCTCTTTAACATGATCTCCAAGCTCCTTCAGTTCATACTGCTCGGCCATGTACTGAATACGTTGAGCAACATACATGTTGATTTGCAGTTCATCGTCCAAGCGCTTCAAAAACTTCCCTTCCAAGGTGCTGAAATATTCCAACTCTTTTTCATTGATTTCGAACAACCTCATAGCATAAGCTTTTGCCTTCTCATCATCACCTACTCGTGCATATCCTTCTATCAAAGGCAATACCACACGATTCAGTGGCACATTGCGCTCTGGCATCACTTCAAAGGCCTTGTCTATTATATCATGAGCTAGGTCATTCTTTTCTTCCTTGATTAGCTCATCTGCAAGATTCGCAAGTTGCAATCTGATGTTTGTGGTGAGACGAAGGTTGTTTTCATCCATGTACAATTCTTCTTTATCCATGTTCCCCCATTGGAACTTATTCATCACATTGTCATACATCACCTCGGTATCGACTCCACCGAGCTTATTCGGATTAGGATCCTTTTCATGTCTAAATGGAGTAATCTTATAGGCCATTCCTGTCAATTCGAAGTAAGGATCCATGTTCACATAGGTGTCCTGTCCAGTAGTCACTGCGAAATACACATCTCTGTTCCAATTATTGTTTGCAATGAGATCTAACACCAACAAGTTGTTCTTGGTTACATAATTACCGGGAATATTCCACGTCATTTCTGCAGCTATACGTGAAGAATCAGATTCTTGAATCACGCCTTTTTTCAATAGATCTGCCTTATCTAGTGTGATTTTCACCTTATTCGTAGGAAAGTAGGGAAGGTTTCCTGCACCACGAATAGGCACTGTATTCTTATCCTCAGCCACAAATTTAATTATGTCCTTGAGCTCTACTCTCAGGTCACTTCGTTTCGGATTCACAAGCACGATATCGCGTGTTCCTTGTCTGTATTTATCCTCGGTCAAGGATATAGGAACAGGGTCTGATTCATAGGCCTTACGCTTCATCTGATCAGCATACCAATCAGTATTCAAGAGGCTTAGGTTGACCACACGTACATCTGTTCTGTATTCTTCTACTTCTTGCACGTACCAAAGAGGGAAGGTATCGTTATCTCCATTCGTGAAAATGATAGAATTTGGACTGCAACTGTCTAAGTAGTTCTTAGCGATATCTACCCCTGTTCTTCTCTTTGCACGGTTATGATCATCCCATCCACCTGCGACCATGACATAGGGAATTATCAGGCCTAACAAAGTGGCTGCAATTCCTGTGACCCTACTATTTCCTCTGCTTCCTATAAACTTCATCAGTCCCATCGCCACTAGTGCGAGGGAAGCCATGTACACAATACTATAAGAGAAACTATGGTCACCTGAGCTTAACTCCATAAGATAGATCACCGCAGCCGTTCCAAAAGCTGCTACTGCTATGCGCATAGCTGATTTTCCATCTAGATTTTTCAAAGAATCATAGAGCGCAAATACACCTAGACCTATAAAAATTGCAAACGCATAGAACGAGCCCACGTAGGCATAATCTCGTTCACGAGGTTGATAAGGGTATTGATTCAGATAGATAACAATAGCCAATCCGGTGAGCAAGAAAAGCAACATGACAATCAGCCAGTTCTTTGTGTCCTTGACTAATTGATAAATCAATCCAATAATTCCTAATAAGAAAGGAAGATAATAAAAGAAGTTCATCGCCTTATTGCTCGACATACTCTCAGGAAGATTATCCTGTCTTCCAAGACGTTGGCTGTCTATGGCATTTATTCCGCTCAACCAATTTCCGCTTAATATGTCTCCATGACCCTGATGGTCATTCTGACGACCTACGAAATTCCACATGAAATAACGCCAGTACATCCAGTTCACCTGATAGTTCATGAAGAAACGCATGTTCTCACCAGCAGTAGGAACATTCAGTCGCTTGCCTTCACTGTCAGTAGCGCGCGTGGGCTTTCCTTTAAAGTCACTCCAGAATTTATAAGCCTCAGCATGATTAGGCTGGCTGCTATACATGCGAGGGAAAAGCGCTTCGAACTCAGTGTCGTATTTATAGACCGTGTTCTTTCGATCATCAGAAACGATGTATTCTTCTATAACCTCAGTGCCGCTATTCTGAGCTACATATTCATGCGCTCCAAAGGCTGTGTTGAACGTCTTCACTGTCTTGCCGGCTTTCTTGGCCACATAAGCTTTCATATACACAGGGTCACCATCTTCAGTTCCGACAGTAGGGGCCATCCAGTAATGTCCTTTCAATAAAGGGCGGTCACCGTACTGCTCTCTGTTCAAATACGAGAGTAGGGTAAATACGTTCTCAGGATTATTCTCATCCATAGGCGGATTTGCTGCACTGCGTATCACAATCATTGCGAAAGTGGAATAGCCAATCATGATTACTGTGAAACACATGATGCTCACTTGAAGCAATCTGCTTGGTTCTTGAATCTTGTAGGTATAATAGACCAGTCCGGTTGCAATCAAAGCCACGAAGAACAAGAGACTTGCCGACATGAATTTAGAGAAGAACAAGGGTAAAGTGATCAATACTATGACCACGGTGCTGATGGTCCAGAGTTTCTTGCTTGGTGAATGTGCATACATGAGCATGAGCACGATAAAGGCCACTAGAAGGATGCTGAATATTCCCACCCCTGCGTTGAAGCCTCTGCCCAAGGTATTGGTAAAGAAGAACTCATAGCCACCCGCCATTTTCACAATACCTGGAATGATTCCTGATTGAATGAACCCAAGTATAGCCACTGACAACAGCCCAGTGAGAATCAGCCCTTTATGAGTATAGCTATAACGCTTCATGTAAATCACCAACGCGATAGCCGGGATACACAGCAAGTTCAATAAGTGCACTCCAATGGAAAGTCCCATCAGATACGCTATGAAAATGATCCATCTATCACTTCGGGCATCGTCAGATTCTGCATCCCATTTCAAAATAGCCCAGAAAACTACTGCTGTGAATAATGATGACATCGCATATACTTCGCCTTCAACAGCTGAGAACCAGAAGGAATCAGAGAAGGCATAGGCCATTGCACCTACAAGTCCGCTTCCTACAACTGCAATTCCTGCACCTGTATCCATCATTTTACCATTCAAAGTCGCAAGTTTCCTTCCGAAGGCAGTGATTGTCCAAAACAAGAAGAGGATTGTGAAGGAGCTACAAAGAGCTGAAAGCACGTTAATCGCCATAGCTGCATTCTCCATGGGCACGAAGGCTGAGAACAGCCTTCCTAGAATCATAAAGAAGGGGGCTCCGGGGGGATGTCCTACTTCTAGCTTATAAGCCGTGGCAATGAACTCACCACAATCCCAGAAACTGGCTGTAGGTTCTATGCTAGAAAGATAAACGAAAGAGGTAATGGCGAATGTTATCCAGCCAAGAAGAATGTTAAGTCTGTTGAAAGGCATACCTTGTATTATCGGAATGGCACCGAAGGTAGAAATAATTGATACTGATAAGGGTCCAGTCTTTGCTGAATAACTAGCTTTAACAAGGAATAAAGTCTAATACGCTAGGGTTCTGCATATAAAAGGCTTTTGTAGCATTGAAATATTTGATAATTTCGCCTCGCTTTTGAAAAAAGGCCGTATTGACCCATGGTGTAACTGGCAACACGTCTGATTTTGGTTCAGAAGAGTCCAGGTTCGAGCCCTGGTGGGTCAACAATGAAAGCCCGTCCTTTTAAGGATGGGCTTTTTGTTTTCTTTACGCTTCGTTCAAAAAAGACGGACTCTCATACCCATTCAAGATAGTAGCTTTGTTCCAATATCATATAATCATAATGCGCCAAACGCTCTCCTTATTATTCTTTGTTAGCCTTTTTATCTCATCCCAAGCACAAGAAGCTTCCTATATAGATTATTGGGATAATGCCAAAACACAGAAACGAAGTGAAGGCATCTATTTCGGTGGGATGGAGCATCGTACCTGGAAGTATTGGTATGAAACTGGACAACTAAGGGAAGAGAGTAATTTCTTTAAAGGCAAATACAACGGTTCTTCTAAGGTCTATCACAGCAATGGAAAGCTGAACATAGAGGCCTATTGGTATATGGGCAAGCAAGACAGCATTATGCGTGTGTTCTCCCGCGATAGTGTGCTCTTGGAAGAAGGCATGTATAGGCTTGGAAAGAAAACTGGAACCTGGAGTTATTTCAATTTTGATGGCAGCCCCGGTGCTGTGGAATCTCACGCAAGTGGCATTATGAGACTGCAGCAATCTTGGGATGAGAAAGGCCTGCAATTCATTAAGGATGGCAAAGGGGAATTGAAAGAAATCTATCCGAGCGGAGGTTTGAAATCACAATCACTCTATGAGAATGGACTTCTTCATGGAACGTATGAATCCTATTCTCCTAGCGGTGAAATCAAGGAAAAAGGAACTTTTGACAAAGGCTTAAAATCAGGATTGTGGGAAAATTTCTTCAGAGAAGGAAAGGTATCTGAGCGCATGAGCTATGCGCAGGACAGCCTGAACGGGCCGTATGAGAAATATCAGACAGCTGACATGCTCGAGGTCAGAGGAGGGTTCTCTAAAGGAACTAAAGATGGCCCTTGGGTATGGTGGGATGAGAAGGGACTAAAGGACATAGAAGGGGCTTTCAACTTAGGCAAGCAAGATGGACATTGGACCTATTATCACAGCAATGGAAAGATTAATTACGAAGGAGACTACTCACTTGGCAGGAGAACAGGCACTTGGTCTTATTTCTATCTCGATGGATCTTCTTGGCGCACAGGGAACTATGAAGAGGGAATAGAAGAAGGGGAATGGATAACCTGGTTTGAGAACGGAAAGGAATTACAAAAGGGTTCTTATATGAAGGGTCTGGAGAATGGCCTTTGGACTTCTTGGTATGAGAATGGACAGAAAAGGGATGAAGGTTCCTTTCTTAATGGAAAATTAGATAGCCTTTGGAAAGGCTGGTATGAGAATGGCGGTCAGTCATACCAAGGCTCATGGATAGCCGAAGCGAAGGACGGAAACTGGATCTTCTGGGCTGAAAATGGGAAGAAGGAGGAAGAAGGCTATTACAAGAATGGTGTGAAACATGGCCCATGGAAGACCTATGGCAAAGGAGGTATTCTGATTAGTGAGGGAATCTTCCAGAATGCGCATCCTCAGGGAAAATGGAACTATTACTTCCCGCATGGAGGTATCATGCGCAGCTGCGCGTATCTAGAGGGAAAGCTCTATGGGCAAGTGGTAGATTACTATACGAACGGACAGATTGAGACTGAATGCGGCTATAAGAACAACAGGAGGGACGGGACATGTCGAATCTATACGGAAAGAGGGAAAATCTTAGAAGAGACTAAGTACAAGGATGGCAGCCCAATCAAGACCGACTCTAAAAAGCACTAAACCCGATAAGATTGTTCGGGACTGCTTTTTGATTATCTTTGCAGCGATAACGTGATATGAAGGAAGGAAAGAGGGGCATGAGCCTCTTTTTTGTTTTATCCTGAACGCTTTGATTTCTGAGATTGATTACTGAGAAAAAAATACAAGACTTAATTGACGAAGTACTTGCTCCTGAGCAGTTCATCGTAGCATTGGACATCCAACTTGGAAATAAGATCTACATAGAACTAGACAATTTGGATAAGGCTACGTCAATTACTGATTGTATTAAGATGAGCAGACAAGTAGAGCATAACTTGGATAGGGAAACTGAAGATTTCTCATTGGAAGTCACCTCTCCGGGATTGGATAAACCCTTCAGAGTCTTCAAGCAGTACATCAAGAACATTGGCCGACCAGTGATAGTGAGGCGAATAGAAGGAGAAAAACTGGAAGGAACACTCTTGGTAGCAGAAGAGAATCATATCATAATAGAGACAAAAGAGAAAAAACGAATTGAAGGTCGTAAGGCTAAAGAATGGGTCATCGAACAGGTGAACATTCCCATGTCTGAGATCAAAGAGACGCTTGTAAAAATCGTTTTCTAATTATTCTTTAAGCAATGAATAACGCCACCCTTATCGAATCATTCTCGGAGTTCAAGGAATTCAAGAACATTGACCGAGTCACCATGATGAACATCCTTGAAGAGGTGTTCAGGAATACCCTCATCAAGAAATATGGAACTGATGAGAATTTCGATATCATCTTGAACCCTGACAAGGGTGACTTGGAGATATGGCAGAATCGTGAGATTGTTCCAGATGATGACTTGGAGGATGAGAACTCTCAAATCGCCTACTCTGAAGCAATCAAGATAGAAGCTGACTTCGAGATAGGAGAAGAAGTATCCCAAGAAATTAAACTTGAAGATTTCGGAAGAAGGAACATCCTTACTCTTCGTCAGTTCTTGAAGTCTACCATCGATGACCTTGAGAAAGGAAATATCTTTAATAAGTACAAGGAAAGAGTAGGAGAGATTGTCACTGGAGAAGTATATCAAATCTGGAGAAAAGAAATCCTCATCCTTGATGATGAAGGAAATGAATTGATCATGCCAAAGTCAGAGCAGATCAAAACTGATTTCTTCAAAAAAGGAGATTCAGTGCGTGCCGTAGTCGCTAAAGTTGAGATGCGTAACAACACGCCTGCCATTATCCTTTCTCGCACCGCTCCTGAGTTCCTTGAGCGTCTGTTCGAGATGGAAGTGCCTGAGGTATTCGATGGTCTTATAACCATCAAGAAAATTGTACGTGAGCCGGGTGAAAGGGCTAAAGTAGCTGTGGAATCGTACGATGATCGTATAGATCCAGTAGGAGCTTGTGTAGGAATGAAAGGATCTAGAATCCATAGCATTGTACGTGAGTTGAAGAATGAAAATATTGACGTAATTAACTATACCTCGAATGATCAACTCTTGATCACCAGAGCATTGAGCCCTGCGAAGATTACTTCTATGGAAATAGATAGTGAGAAGATGCGCGTAGCGGTTTTCTTGAAGCCTGATCAAGTGTCATTGGCCATAGGAAAAGGAGGACACAATATCAAACTTGCTGGTCGCTTGACTGGCTATGAGATAGATGTATACCGTGATGGAGATGAGATAGACGATGACGTTGACTTGGAAGAATTCTCCGATGAAATCGATGGCTGGATCATCGATGAGCTGAAAGCTATCGGATGCGATACGGCAAGAAGCGTATTAGAGATTTCAGAGGAAGAATTAGTGAAGAGGACTGACCTAGAGGATGTGACTATTAAAGAAGTATTGAAGATTCTCAAGGACGAATTGGATTCATGAAAATGAACCATAAAAATTATATTTAAGCGACCAGACGTTACATGGCGGAAAAAGCGATCAGATTAAGTAAAGCGGCTCGAGAAGTAAATCTTGGGATTCAACACGTTGTAGAATTTCTTGCAGAAAAGGGGTTTGAAGTCGAGACCAATCCCAACTCTAAACTTACCAGTGAGATGTATGACCTCCTGCTCAATGCCTTCGCGGCTGACAGGAAGATTAAGAAAGAATCCATGGCCCAGTCTCCTATCGAGCCTGTGGAACATGCCGCAGTGGCCATTGAGACTGCTAAAGCTAAGATGGCTCCAAAGCCTGTTGAGGCTCCTTTAGTTAAGGAGAAAGCACCAGAACCTACTTTGGTTAAGCCTACTGTAGAGAGATTGGCGGGCGCCACTGTGGTCAAGAAAATTGACCTAGAAGCCCCAAAAAAGGCTAAGGAAGAACCAGTAGTGGAAAAACCTTTAGCTAAAGAGAAGGAACCTGAAGTAGTAGTTCCTGAAGCGAAAGTAGAAGAGAAAAAGCCTGAAGCGAAGGAGGAACTAGCGGCTAAAGAAGTTGAAGAGAAAAAGCCAGCAGCAGTAGATGCAGGGCCTAAACCTCTACCTGAGAATACAGAGCCAGAAATGGTGATAGCTAAGGCTGACAAGCTTAAAGGAACCACTGTTCTCGGAAAGATTGTACTTCCCGTAGAATCGGATAAGAAAAGAAAGCGCAAGCGTATCGTCAAGCCGAAAGTGGATGTCGATAAAGTGGGCAAACAAGCCAAGCAAGGCAAAGTAAATCCTGCAGGCGGAGGAAGAGCAGAGATATCTGAGGTGTCCATTCAGAAGGAGATTAAAGAAACTCTTGCCAGACTCTCAGGTCAAGGTGGGAAGAACAAATCTGCTAAACTCAGAAGAGCGAAGCGTGATGCTGTAGCTCAACGTACCGAAGAACATGAAGAGCGATTAAGAGAAGAGGAAACAGTCCTCAAACTCACAGAATTCGTGTCCGTTTCTGAACTAGCGACCATGATGGAAATGCCGGCAACGGAAATCATCTCGGCTTGTATGACCTTGGGAATATTTGCTTCTATCAATCAACGATTGGATGCTGAGACCATCACCCTTATCGCTGAGGAATTCAACTATACAGTGGAGTTTGTTTCTGCTGATATTCAAGAATCCATCACAGAGGAAATAGATGCGGAAGAAGATTTGATCTCTAGATCTCCTATTGTTACTGTTATGGGTCACGTTGACCACGGTAAGACATCCTTACTTGACTATGTGCGTAAAGCCAATGTCATCGCAGGAGAAGCAGGAGGAATCACACAGCACATCGGGGCTTACCAAGTGGAACTGGATAATGGCAAGAAGATTACTTTCTTGGATACTCCAGGACACGAGGCCTTTACTGCGATGCGCGCACGTGGTGCTCAAGTAACTGACGTAGCGATTATCGTGATCGCTGCAGATGACTCAGTGATGCCACAGACCAAGGAAGCTATTAACCACGCTCAAGCGGCCAATGTGCCTATGGTCTTTGCCTTCAACAAGATTGACAAGCCTGGAGCTAATCCAGATAAGATTCGTGAAGCACTATCTGCCATGAATATCTTGGTGGAAGAATGGGGTGGAAAATTCCAGACCCAAGAGATTTCAGCAAAAATGGGAACCAATATTGACCAACTCATGGAGAAGGTCATCTTGGAATCTGAATTGCTTGACCTTAAGGCAAATCCTAACAAGAATGCTGTAGGTACTGTTATTGAATCTTCGCTAGACAAAGGAAGAGGATATGTAAGTACCCTGCTTGTAGAAGCGGGAACTCTTAAAGTGGGAGACAGCCTAGTAGCCGGAAAGTATTTCGGTAGGATAAAGGCCATGTTCAACGAACGTGGAACAGCCGTAGAAACGGCAGGACCTGCAGCTCCAGTAACTGTACTAGGTATGGCAGGAGCGCCTAATGCAGGTGACAAGTTCAATGTCCTGGATGATGAACGTGAAGCGAAAAACATCGCCAACAGACGTATGCAGTTGCAGCGTGAGCAAGGTGTAAGAACTCAGCGTCACGTGACCTTGGATGAGATAGGACGAAGAATTGCCCTTGGAGAATTTAAGGAGCTTAACATCGTCTTGAAAGGTGACGTGGATGGATCACTCGAAGCATTGACTGATTCATTGCAAAAGCTTTCTACCGAGAAAGTACAGGTGAAAATAATCCACCGTGCGATAGGACAGATCACGGAGAACGATGTACTCTTGGCTTCGGCCTCCGATGCAATTGTGATTGGATTCCAAGTGAGACCATCAGCTGTTGCTAGAAGACTTGCTGAGAAGGAGGAAGTGGAAATCAAACTCTACTCTGTCATCTACGATGCCATAGAGCAAGTGAAGGATGCCATGGAAGGAATGCTCGCGGCAAGAATTGAAGAGCGTATTACTGGTACAGCCGAGGTACGTGACGTCTTTAAGATCTCTAAAGTGGGAACTATTGCTGGTTGCTTCGTCTTGGATGGTAAGATTGTACGCAATCAGAAAATGCGTCTTATACGGGATGGTGTAGTCATCTACTCTGGAGCTCTAGGATCTCTGAAGAGATTCAAAGACGATGTGAAAGATGCAGCTAAAGGCTATGAGTGCGGATTGAACATAGAGAAGTTTAATGACATCAAAGTAGGAGACAACATAGAATCCTATGATGAAGTAGAAGTAAAACAAACCCTCGCGGACTAATCTTACACGCTAACAAAATCAAAGCCCTCTCTCCGTTTGGAGGGAGGGCTTTTATGTAGAACATCCTTTTCTAGGTGCATTTCTATTCACTATAAGAGATTATAACCCCTATTTCCCATCTTCTATCATCACTTGATAGGAATGGGAGGAAGTGATAAACCTATGAGAAAAAAGGTTCATTGATAAGGCCACTTGATGATTGATTTTAGAAAATATATCGGGCTCTTTATTCTGTTGTTTCCATGGACAATCTAATGCACAAAGCCCAACTTTGATAGTCGATCATCACTCAAGACAAAAGGCAGAACATCTACTTTCTCAACAAGATGGATATGTATTGCAGGCAATAGATACGTCTAGAGAGGCCAATGTGGATACTCCTTGGAAGAATGTCATTTTTAAAGATACGTGAGTATAAGTTCGCTCTACTTTGATTAGAATACCTGGATTATTATCCTCACACTGCCTGATAGGTGATTCTTAGATTGGACATAGATATTGTAGTTTTTGAAGACTGCATATATTCTTTCTGCAGTATCTAGACGAACGCTTCGTTGCAAAGAGATGAAGCAGCTAATCTAAAGGTATCCATGTGTTGATAGAAACAACTCTACTTAATCAAAGAGAAACGTAAAGGGCCTGCATTTTCTAAGGCGATGAAATAATTACCTGAACTCATTCCGTTCAATGAGATTGCAGAATAAACAGGCTGGATGTTCCCTGATTTCACAACTCTTCCAATCTCATCATAGATTACAAAAGAACTGGAAGCTTTAAGATTATTAATGTGTACCTGTCCTTCAGAAACACAAATCCAAGGCGTCATGCTAGAATCTACGTTCTCGCTCAATCCTACAGATGAATTGCAGAATGTTAAATCAGGATTGAGTTCCATGTACCCATTAGGTTCAAGATTCTTTCCTTCTAACCTTGGATCATCCAAGGGAATCCACTCAGCTTGAAAAAGTATAGTAGGGTCAATAATCTCGCTTCCTTGAGATATAGGTATACCATCTTGCATGGGCAGTACATAGGACCATGATAGAGTGCTATCAGGACGTATTTGAATCACTCTGCCTTGTCTCCCTGGCGACACTAGTACATGTCCATTTGGCAGCTTTTGACCACTACCTTGTCCTCCGGTGTACAATTCAGTTGGAATTTGGGCGGCATATCTACTTGAATACGCTTCAGGCTCGAATGCCGAGTTAGGAGTATAAAAATAGTCTCCATCCAAGTCGATTGGTGGAGAAATAATGTCAACAGAACTGACTCCTAGCTCTACACGGTTATTAAACACGATAATATTTCCAGCATCAGGGTCGTTGGTCTCAAGGCCGGGCCCAATCCAGTTGGCGGCATGATTGAAAAATAGCTTTTGGTCAACTGTTGTTCCTTGGCGGTATGCTTGAGGATTTCCCCATCTATAAAGCAAATCTCCTCCTTTTCCTCGAATCCCACCCGTGTGACTTGCGGCTTCGACAGAAGTAGTGCTGTGATCTATCACCCAAAGTTCATTAAAGAACGGAGTGCTAAGCATGATTTGATCTAACTCAGGATTGTAGTCGATTGAATTGATATGAAGCCAATCACGGTTGTTATTTGCTGTGTAGACATAGTTTAAATCTATTAATTCTGGGTGTATGCCTACATCTCCGTAGTTTAAAGCCTGGGGATTGAAATCTTGAATTAAATGGTCCCAAGCATGCCACTCCCAAACCACTTCCGCAGAATCTTCTCCAATTGGGTGCAATTCAATCACTTTGTCAGGCCATAACGCATCAAACCCGAATCCTGCCGTATCACGACCAGCTTCGACTGCTTCTTCAATTGAAATCGATTCCCATACAATTACCAGTATATTGCCATTGGGGAGAGATTCTATGTCATGATGCATACATTCAGAGGAAGAGCTTATTGAATACTGCCATATAATATTGTTCTCCCAATCCTTGATTTCTAAATGTTCACCTGCTCCTCCTTGGGTGAAAATAGAATTGCCTCCAGCTAGATCCACATAGGTTCTGATGACCTTTCCATCTTCGATTAAGCGAGACCCATTACCTGGTACAGATTGATCATCCTCCCATATATTAACTATCTCACCACAAGAATTGAGAAGGTATATTGAGCCTTGCTGATCAGGGTAAATCAGTACATACCCATCAGCCGAATCAAGGTCATTATGTACTAAACCTATTGTGTTCTGTCCTGAGCTTGAGAAAGGAATAAAGGATAGCATAAGAAGGATAAACCGACTGAACAACTTGCACATACATTATTTGTATTTAAAATCTCTAGGATAAAGATCGTACATCAGCCTCAACTCTGCAACCCTATTATTGAAAAGCTATAACTCATTTAAAAAGTATGGTCTTTTTGGAAGCTTCTGTCATAAAGAAATTACCTCGGGATATCCTACATTCGCTCTGTGAGTATACGCAAGACTATCACCGCCATCATTCCTTCCTTCAATGAGGAAGATCATATCCTTCAAGCCATCGCCTCAGTGAGTTGGTGTGATCAGGTTATGGTGGTAGATAGCTTCAGCACTGATCGCACCGCAGAGCTAGTTAAAAGCACTTCAGCTCAACTTATCCAACACGAATACGAAGGCCCTGCGCATCAGAAAAATTGGTCTATTCAGCATGCCGAGCATGACTGGATTATCTTCCTAGATGCTGATGAACGCGTCACTGATTCCCTGAGAAAGGAAATGGAAAAGGTGCTTATAGCGCCAGCATTCGAAGCGTATTGGATTTGTAGACAGAATCACTTCATGGGAAAGCAGATTCGCTATAGCGGCTGGCAAAACGATAAGGTCATTCGTTTATTTAAGAAAGGGTCGTGCACCTACGCACCTGTGGCTGTGCATGAAGAAATGCAATGCAGATCTGAGGTTGGACTGCTTCAGGAAAAGCTCTTGCATTATACATACAAGGACTTGAATCATTACTTAGAAAAGTTCGATAGATACACAACTTGGTCAGCTCGAGATCGTGCGTTGAAAACTGGTGATGTGGGGTATTTCCATTTGTTGGGCAAACCTGTATTCCGCTTTTTCAGGCATTTTGTGATCAAACTTGGGTTCTTGGATGGTAAGGAAGGATTCATCATTTCTGTGCTTTCGGGCTATTCCGTTTTTCTTCGTTACCTGAAACTCCTGCGTATCCAAAAAGGGGAGAAGCTATGAAGGTCTTGCATGTCAGCAGTGAAGCTTCTTGGCGTGGTGGTGAGCAGCAGATCGCTTACCTCCTCCAAGAAAGCAGAAAGAAGGGCATTCATGTGGAGCTTCTCCTGAGAAAAGAAAGTGCGTTTCAGGCCTGGGCCGAGAAGGAGGCCTTCCCATTTACTTCCGTTTCTTTTTCTGTTCTTTCACTGATACGTGCTGCATTGAAGCTTAAGACTTGCGCTAAGAACGTTGACCTAATCCATGTTCACAGCGGTAAGGGGCATGATGTCTTGGCCATTGCATATTTACTAGGATTGAAGACGCCATCTATCCTGAGCCGAAGGGTAGATTTTCCTGTGAAGATGAGCCTCTGGGCTTCATGGAAATACAATCATCCGCTCATCAAGCGCATACTTTGCGTGTCTGATGCGATACGGGAGATGATACGTCCCGCATTGAAGAAGCCTTCCTTGGCGGTAACAGTTCATAGCGGTGTGGACTTAGAACGTTATGCTGGAATAAAAGCCAGTGGTGCGCTCAGAAAAATATTGGATATAGATGAAGAGCAAGTCCTCATCGGGGTGCTGGCTGCTTTGGCTCCGCATAAAGATCTATTTACATTTATCTCCTCAGCAGCTCTGCTCAAGGCAGATGGAATGAACGCCTCATTTGTCATCATGGGTGAAGGGAATTTGAGGACAGAACTAGAAGCTTTTACCAAAGAAAAGGGACTTCATAATGAATTGAAGATGATTGGATTCAGAACGGATGCCTTACAGCTACTCGCTGACATGAACCTCTTCTTGATTACAAGTAAAACAGAAGGACTGGGCACGAGTATTATTGATGCGATGGCGTCTGGAGTCCCTGTGGTAGCAACACGCGCAGGTGGAATTCCTGAAATAGTCATTGATGGAAAAACAGGCGCACTAGCTGATGTTGGTGATCCGATGGGATTGGCTTATCAAGTGAAAAAGGTCTTGGCAGATAAAGAGCTTCAGCAAGAATTCACCAAAAACGCAAGGGCGCATATTCAAGCCTTCAGCTATCAACGCACAGCAGAGAAAACAAAGGCCATCTACGAAGAAGTTTTAGACTCGGTCGGTCGGTAAACTCCTAGGATCAGAAGTCCTTGATAAAAGAAGAAAAAGCTGAGGCCTGCTTGTGTATTCAAGGTGTCTTCAGTCATATAGCTTGCACATAGCACGAAGAGGAAAACCCACAAGAGCCATTCTTTTCTCAAGAACACAATTCCCAGAGGCATATAGTGAACATAGATCATCCATATGAATCCCAGTATCCCGAAGCAGGCCAAGAAGGTGAGGAATTGATTATGAATCAGGTTCCAAGCGTCTTCTGAGAGCCGAGAATTCTTAATGAACTCAGGCTTCAGATCTTCTCTCAAATTTCCTGCCCCATAGCCTATGATGGGACTTCGTTTGAACAATCCCCATCCTGCTTTCCAATATTCAAATCGCCTGGTCATGGAATTATAACTGGGGTCTCCACCATTAACATAGGAATCTAGCTCGAAGAAAAGTACGTCTAGACGCTTGCGTATTCCTGAATGTTCTTGAGCTAATGCGCTCGTTATTCCTTCTTCTATTTCTTTGATCTGATCATCAGTCAAGGCGGCAACTCCTGCTGCATCTTTTCTCAGATCTAAACTGGTGAGATAGCGCAATAAAGTTCCTCGAATAGGTTGTCCTTTTTTGTCCTTGCCATTAATATCCACTGCAGAACGCTCTGTCCAGGCCTCCATCATCTCATTATACGCGATGTACAACCAGATCCTATGACCATTCTCCAAACTCTTGTTTTCTATGACATGGATGTATTCATTACCCAATGTGGTATGGGTATCAAGTTCCGCTAAGGAAACCACAGGACTTGCCCAATATGCGTTGGCCGAAGAGATTACATAATAGCCGCATAGGCTTACACAGAGGAGACTCAGAATTCCAAGCCATTTTCTTCCTCCAGAAACAAAAAGTGATCGCAGTCCATAGAAGAACAGTACCAATAAAAGTATGCTAAACCCTGTGGCTGCCTGCATGATCCATAGGAAATAAAGGAACCACGCAATTGCGCTTAGATTGATGAACATGCGCAGTGGGTCCTTGGAGCTGTTGAATCTTAGGATTAAGAAAATGCCCATTACTAGTAGTAATGCCATACGGATATGATTCACGAAAATCGGAATCTGTCGTGGAGTTTCTGATATCACAGAAGCATCAGCCATAAAATAGGAGAGGAGCGTTGAAAGTAGAAGAGCGGCCACATGAATCATGGCAATTCTCTTGATGTGATCAGCTTTCAGCTTAGGCATGCTGCTTAAAATCATAGGAAGAACGAGCAGCGGAGCTTGTGTTCTCAAGACACTTAACCCCTCGTGAATCCCTGAAGAATAGAGCAAAGAAATCGCATAGATAATCGGAATGGAGCTGATGAGCAAAGCAGGACGATGCGAAAGAAAGGCTTTCCATTTCTTCAATATATCCTTGCGATACAGGCCGTCAAAAAGCCAAGCTCCCGCCAAAACTATAATGGAAATACTCAGTATGGCTCGGCCTAATGCAAGTCCACATGCAAGCCCAGCCCAGCCCAGCCAATAGAGCCAGCGCTCTTCCAGTATCCGTGTAAGGAAGGCCAAATTCCGCGGATTTAGCCCTTCAAGATTTTTGTTCTTGCCTCTGGTTTCAAGCTTTTCAGCGCTTCTTCAATAAATGGATTATCACGTAATCCGTGTCTAGCTCTGCCATCTTGGAACTCATATCGAGAAACAATTTCACTTTCTAATAACAGCTTCACGATGCGTTCATACTTCATGACATCACTTTTGACATCAGGCTTCAGCGCAGCTCTGAGTCCTTCTAGTTGACTAGAAGAATCATCGTAATAGCGTTCATCTTTAGCTGTATTTATCAAATCATCCAATGCGTCTTCTGTATCAGTGCTGTAGGAAACGTTCTTTTCTGTCAGCCAGTGCACGAAAGCTTGGAATTCATCCTTGCTCAGGCTGAAGTCTTCAGCTTTGGATATTTCAGGATGACTCTTCTTGTATTCTGTAGCATATTTGAAGAAGTAATTTCCTTTGAATAATGCGCCCACCACTTTGCCCAAGCTCTCATCTTCAATCTTTATATCTGGTTCTATTCCTCTTCCATCAAACACGGGACGATTATTCTTCGTTCTGAATTCTTTGACTAAAGAATCAGGCATAACCTCTACACCTCCAATATCCGTTTTATGGAAATAATCGAGTTTCTGTATGCATCTGCCACTTGGCGTATAATATTTGGCTACAGTTAGTTTGAGCTTAGATCCGTATGCGATGTCCTTGGTCTGCTGAACAAGTCCTTTACCGAAACTTTGTTGCCCTACGATTACCGCTCGGTCTAAATCCTGCAGCGTACCTGAGACAATCTCACTGGCTGATGCCGAACCTTCATCAATTAATACCACCATAGGAATGTCTACGCTCAGCGGTTCATTCAACCCTTTATGTGTCTTGTCCCACTCTTCTATGTTACCACGAGTACTCACGATATCTGTTCCTCTTGGTACGAAGAAGTTCACAATGTTCACAGCTTCACGTAGAAGGCCACCACCATTTCCGCGTAAGTCCAAGACCAATTGGGTCATGCCTTGTCCTTCTAGTTCCTTGAAGGCATCTCTGACTTCCTTACTTGCTGTTTGAGTGAATCCGTTCAGCTTGATATATCCTGTCTGCGTATCGATCATTCCTTTGAAAGGAACATCTGGAATCTTAATCTCTTCACGCTTGATACTAAACTCTTTGACTCCTTCTCCTTGACGAGCCACTTCTATTTTCACCGTGCTTCCTGGTGATCCTTTCAAGAATTCACTCACTTCTTCTTGATCCTTGTCCAGAATGCTCTTGCCATCTACTTTCAAGATTTTATCTCCTGACATTAATCCTGCTTTCTCGGCAGGAAAACCTTGATAAGGTTCTGAGATATAAATACCATCATCCATAGTGCGTATTAATGAGCCTATTCCACCATATTGTCCTGTGGTCATGAAGCGATAGTCCTCCATGCGCGACTCGGGGATATAGGTCGTATATGGATCCAAGGATTCCAACATGGCATCAATCCCAGTTTTCATCAGGTCACCAGGCTTGGTATCATCAGCATAGTAGAGATTGATGTTCTTATAAAGGTCAGAGAAGATCTCCAAGTTCTTAGAGATCTCGAAAAAATCATCTCCTATTTTGGCCGCTGGTCCTATTACGGCTACGGCCAAAAGGAGCGCAATCAATCCTTTGAAAGTCCTTTTTCTAGTTTTTTTCGGTTCAATGTTCATGAGAAGAAGGGATTGGAGTATGTTCTGTGAAACGTTCTAAAAGTATCTTTATTTTCAAGTGGATCAAGGCTTGGTCACTTTCCTCAGGCCCTACATGGACGAACATTAAGGAAAGTCCAGTGGCCCTTTTCTTTTCAAGCAAGGAAGGTATCAAAGGTCGAATCGCTTCACGCATTCTGCGCTTGAGCCTGTTACGCATAACTGCGGAGCGATGAATTCTTGCAGGAACAGAGAATCCAATCTTCAGATCCTCATATTCCTCAGGGCTATGCTCTAGGGCCATTAGGTGAATTGGGAAGGAACGGTAACGTTGCCCTTTCTTCACCACAGCGGCTATGCGACTCCTGTGTTTGAGGCTGTATGTAGTGCTTATTCCCAATTTTTATTCAATACCTGCTGTAGGTCTTATATTCGGTCTAAATTAAACGAAAGCAATGCAGCTCGCAGCCCGTTCTTACATTCTTACGACCATCCTCCTGCTTATTTTTTTCTATAGCCAAGCTCAGAGTGAATGTAAAGGCAAGGAGGCCTTCTGGAAAGACCCTATGAATTTCATTCCGGCCGAGGACAGTCCCACTTTTTTTGTCCGGGTTAACTATGTGATTCCTCAGAAAAAAGACGGTTCAGGAAATTATACGGCCAGTGATCCTGAGCATGAATTCTTGCTTCGTAAATCTATTGATATCGCAAATTGGCATTGGAAAGAACTAACTGATCCTAGAAACAAAGTGTGCTATACCGGTGATGATTTCATATCAAGTACCTATGTCCAATTCGTGCTAAATGAATTCATTTACTTTCAAGACGATTATTACTGGAATGCGGAGAATGGAGCAGGATGCCCTAATGATGGGAACTGGTTCTTGAATGACCTTGAAATAGAGATTCGGAAGAATCCTAAGTATGATAGAGCAATCAATATATACTTGCCTAATGATTCTTCAGATTACGATGTCCTCGTTCTAGAAAAAACCTTCAGAGATGAACCCAAAGGGAAACCTGGGTGCTCTGAACTGCCTACGGTCAGGGACTTGGACAGAAGCTCTAGGATATGCTTAGGTAATGACTATAACCAGTTTTGGTGGTTAAAGAATGTGGTTATCGAGGAGGAAGCACTGAATCCCAAAATGGAACCTTGGTCTGTTCTTCAAGGATGGAACTATTCAGGAAGAGGGAATGTACTGGCTCATGAGCTGGGTCATTCCATGGGCTTAAGTCATGGGAATGAATATCATGGACTGAATAAGTGTCATGAGAGCATTATGAATCAGCTCTTTGTGAGTCCGCATAATTACCTCCAACCTTCAGAAATAGGAAAGATGCACTTGAACCTGAGGGTTAGCAATATCCGTGACTTCTTGCAGGAAGATGTCTACGTCAAGAAACCCATTATAATTGAAGAAAACAGGGTTTTAGAAATTGATTTCAAAGCCTATGAAGACATAGTGATCAAGGATGGAGCTACGCTAATCATAAGATGTAAACTCAGCTTGCCAGCAGAAGCCGAAGTCATAGTAGAGCCAGGAGGGAAACTAATCCTAGATGGAGGAATCCTGCATTCAAGATCAACTTCTGAAACTGACGTAGTCATTCAGCTGCAAGAAAAAAGATCCTGTTTCCTCAAGTCAAAGGCGAAACGAAAGAAAGGCGCTTATGAGTCCAAGGGTAAATCATCTCTAAGCGGAAGCATAGAGATGGTAAAAGTCAAGTGATTACTTATTTGCCTTCTTGATATACTCCTCTATGGCTTTACTCATAGAAGGGCTATCAGTTGTAGGAGCTGGAACATCCAACCTCAGACCTGCATCAGCGATGGCCTTGGCCGTACTTGGACCAAATGCCGCTATACGGGTTCCATTTTGCTTGAACTTAGGAAAGTTCTTGTAGAGTGAGGAAATTCCTGATGGGCTGAAGAAGACTAGCATATCATACTTGATATCAGCAAGATCGCTTAAATCACTGGCTACAGTCCTATAAAAGATACCGACAGTGTGCCGAATACCCACTTCCTCCAATGCCTCAGGCATGCTTTCTTTATAGATGTCAGAACAAGGAAGGAGAAAGGTTTCTTGCTTATGCTTTTTCAAGATTTCTACCAACTCAGAGAACCTCTGTTTTCCAAAGAAAATCTTGCGCTTCCTATACACCATATAGTTCTGCATGTAATAGGCTACTGCCTCAGAGATGCAGAAATATTTCATGGTCTCAGGCACCACTACTCGAGTCTCTTCGCATAAACGGAAGAAATGATCCACTGCATGTCTACTGGTAAAGATGACTGCAGTGTGTTCAAGTATATGTACCTTCTGATTCCTGAATTCAGAAGCATTCAGCCCTTCCACATGGATGAACGGAATGAAATCCACTTTGACCTTGTATTTGGTCTGAATTTCATGATAAGGTGATCTATCCTTCGGTGGTGCTGGTTGGGAGACCAATATGGTCTTCACTTTTCCTTCTACTGCCATTGCTATCCTTTGCTCAGATTGAACTATCTTCAATCACTCCCTTGATTATTACAAGCAATGGGAGGATTTCAAGAGTGCAAAGATAAATCAATAGATGATATACCGCCCCTCCTGCATGTCTTCCTATTCTCCAAGCTCTATACCAGCGGAATAAAGCGGCTAGGATCATTGATACTAAGAAGAGGCCCATAAAGTACAAGGAGAGCTTCTTTTCAACCAATGAACTAATCACCGCGATTGGAATCAAAACCAATCCTAAAACCTTGTAAATCAGAGAGGAAACGAAATTAAATTCGGTTAAACCTGACTTCGAACTCAGAAGAATATTCAATAATGCTCTCATGCCTTGGCGGGCAAAATAAGCAGCTGCAAGTAGCAAGAAAATCACGAAAAAGTATCCAATATTGGGAGTCGATTCATTCAAATTAGCTCTTAAAAGTTCTAAGTTCAAAGATGTGGCGATACCAGCAATCAACATTAAAATCAAAGTGGCCCTGTGAGAGAATACCATTTCCTCCCTCATTACTTGTCGTGTGATACGCTCATTGAAGGTGGCTCTAAATAATTTCCCGAATCGAGCAGGATAGGCCTTGTGTACGTATGCAAGCAGCATCATGCTGAATAGAATGGTCAATACTATCCAGGTGTTCCCAAGAATAAGTGCACTGCGTTCGATTCCCTCCATAGCTCTGACCTGCGCGGCAAAGATAGCTGTAGAAGCTTTCATAGACCCACTCAGTGACCAAAGCTATTTCTTTAGATTTGCACCGCTTTAAACTCTAGAAAATGCGAACAGACCTATATCAAGGACATGATTATTATCAAATGGATGAGCTGCTCAGTGATGAGCACAAACTTGTGCGTGACTCGGCTAGAGCATGGGTGAAGAAGGAGATGTCTCCAATCATCGAAGAATATTTCGAGAAAGGTACCTTCCCTAAGCAGGTCATTCCGGGCTTGGCTTCTATAGGAGGTTTTGGCCCGTATATTCCTGTTGAATATGGTGGAGCAGGACTAGATCAGATCTCATATGGATTGATTATGCAAGAATTAGAGCGTTGTGATTCTGGTCTGCGTTCTACCTCCTCTGTGCAAAGTTCGTTGGTCATGTATCCGATATGGAAATACGGTTCTGAAGAGCAGAGACATACCTATTTGCCCAAACTTGCTTCAGGAGAGTTCATTGGATCATTCGGCCTCACTGAACCTGATCATGGAAGTAACCCTGCTGGCATGGCTACCAATTTCAAGGATATGGGCGATCATTATTTACTCAATGGCTCTAAACTCTGGATTAGTAATTCTCCTTTCTGTGATGTGGCCGTAGTTTGGGCTAAGAGCGAAGAAGGTAGAATCCATGGATTAATCGTGGAACGAGGTATGGAAGGATTCACTACCCCTGAAACTCATGGAAAGTGGTCACTGCGTGCTTCAAATACAGGAGAACTTGTATTTGCTGATGTCAAGGTTCCCAAAGGAAATCTACTTCCTAACAAGAGCGGACTAGGCGCGCCACTTGGTTGTCTTGATTCAGCGCGCTATGGAATTGCATGGGGCGCCATTGGTGCAGCCTTGGATTGTTATGATTCTGCACTGAGGTATGCGAAGGAGCGTATACAATTCGGGAAGCCTATTGCTGCGTTCCAATTGCAACAGAAGAAACTCGCTGAGATGATCACAGAAATTACCAAAGCACAATTTTTAACATTCAGACTTGGTCAATTACGTGAGGCTGGTACAGCTACTTCAGCACAGATTAGCATGGCTAAGCGTAATAACGTAGACATGGCATTGAAAATCGCTAGAGAAGCGAGGCAGATTCATGGCGCTATGGGTATCACGAATGAATATCCAATTATGCGTCATATGATGAATCTAGAAAGTGTGATTACGTATGAAGGAACACACGATATTCATCTCTTGATTACTGGAATGGACATCACAGGAATTGCAGCTTTCAAATAAGAAAGCTCATTCCCAAGAGTTCTTCTCAGCCTTGATATCCTTGATGTTCAGTTGAAGTTTGACCATCCCTTGCCATTCATTTTCTTCAATGGTATATAGAATGCTGAACGGTTTTCCCGCACGGACCGTATCCAGATGATGTGCTTGCTTGAAGGCAATAGCATCTATGGGATGATTCATGCCTTCAGCTATAATCTGTAGTTTTAAATGGTCTTCACCTACTACTTTGGCCCAGCCTTTTTCTTTGCATCGCTGAGAATAGAAGACGGGATTCATATTCCCTGGTCCGTATGGTCCCATCTGTTTCAATATGCCTAGGAACTTGGAATCTAAATGAGCTAAGGAAATCTCAAGGTCGGCTTGTAACTCAGGAATTAACCATTCTTCTTGCATTCGCTCCCTAACTGAGGCTTCGAATCTTCTCCTGAATTCTGGAACAGCCTCCACCTTCATAGTCATACCTGCAGCATGTGTATGACCCCCGAAATTCACCAGTAGGTCATTGCACGCATCTATAGCTTCATACACATCAAAATGTGCAATGGATCTAGCTGACCCTGTCGCCATCCCATTACTCTCGGTCAAGACAATGGTAGGACGATAGACGTGCTCTATTAATCGAGAAGCTACGATGCCCACTACACCTTTATGCCAATCCTCTTTGAAGACAACTGTACTCTGCATATCGGTATAACTAGGGTCGGTTTGGAGAATGTGCAAAGCTTCTTGAGTGATTTGTTTGTCTAGGTCTTTACGCTCCCTATTGAAGGAATCTATTTCCTTGGCCAGTACTTCTAGTTGCTCTGGGTTGGGTGAAGTGAGTAAAGCAACGGCATTCGACCCGTGACTAATTCTACCAGCCGCATTAATCCTCGGGGCTAGAATGAAGACTAAATCAGTGACATTTAATTCCTTTTTGACACCTGCAACTCCTAGCAATGCCTTTAATCCTTCACAGGGACTTTCATTGATCTTCTGAAGACCCATGTACATTAATATCCTGTTCTCTCCCGTTACAGGAACTATATCAGCTCCTATGGCTACTGCAAGCATGTCTACGTACTTCAGTATCTCGTCTTGATTCCTGCCACTCTTAATACAATAGGCTTGCATGAACTTGAATCCCACTCCGCAACCGCATAATTCTTTATAGGGATATGAGCATTCATCTTGTTTAGGATCAAGCACAGCCACAGCTGGCGGAAGCTCTTTTCCAGGACGGTGATGATCGCATATGATGACATCTATACCTTTCTCTTTGGCATACTTCACTTTCTCCACGGCTTTTATTCCGCAGTCTAGCGTAATCATCAGAGTGATACCATTGTCATGGGCAAAGTCTATCCCGTCAAAGGACAACCCATATCCTTCTTTATATCGGTCAGGAATGTAATAGACAACTTGCTCATGGAATTCATGAAGAAAGGAATAGACCAGAGAAACAGACGTGGTCCCATCCACATCATAATCCCCGAAGACCATTATATGTTCTTTCTCTGAAACCGCTTTGATTAATCTATCGACAGCTTTATACATATCCTTCATTAAGAAAGGATCATGTAAATCTGCTAATGAAGGCCTGAAGAATTTCTTGGCTTCTTCAAAGTCAGTAATACCACGCTGAACAAGAAGAGAGGCGAGCTCAGGTCTTATGTTGATAGCAACAGCTAACCCCTCCACAACAGCGGCAGAAGGGACGGGCTTTACGCTCCAACGTTTTTCCTGGGCTACTTGAAAATTCACTTTGTTTTTCCTTCAAGGTCTAATATGAAAGCATATTCCAAGGCAATCTCCTTGAATTGCTCAAATCGACCTGAAGCCCCACCGTGTCCAGCATCCATATTACAGTGCATCATGAGTTGCTTGTCATTGGTACGCATGTCTCTCAATTTGGCGAGCCATTTTGCAGGTTCCCAATACTGTACTTGACTATCCCAATAACCTGTAGTAATCAAGAGGTTAGGATAATTCTGTGCTTTCACTTGATCGTAAGGTGAATAGCTAAGCATATAATCGAAGGAAGGCTTCTCATTCGGATTTCCCCATTCGTCATATTCTCCTGTGGTCAATGGAATATCTTCATCAAGCATAGTGGTGACTACATCCACAAATGGAACTGCCGCTACCACTCCATTCCAAAGTTCTGGCTTCATATTAATGATAGCTCCCATAAGCAATCCTCCAGCACTACCGCCCATGGCATAGAGGTGCTCGCTGCCCGTATACTTTTCTGAAACGAGATACTCTCCACAGTCAATGAAATCAGTGAAGGTGTTCATCTTCTTTTGCAATTTTCCGTCTTCATACCAGGCTCTACCCATCTCTTGACCACCACGTATATGTGCAATGGCAAAGGCAAATCCTCGGTCAAGAAGACTCAGTCTCACAGAACTGAAGTAGGCATCTATACTGTTCCCGTATGATCCGTACCCATAAAGAAGAACAGGTTGAGTACCATCCTTTTGGAATCCTTTTTTATACACAATAGACATAGGAACTTGCGTTCCGTCATCAGCTGTAACAAAGACACGCTCAGAGCTATAATCGTCAGGACTGAATTGACCTCCTAGCACTTTTTGTTGCTTAAGCAATGTGCGATTCTTGCTCATCATATCGAAGTCATATACAGAGCTAGGCGTAGTCATGCTGGTGTAGCCATAGCGCAGCACTTTCGTGTCGAATTCTGGATTAGAACTGGTGTATGCAGTGTAAGCAGGGTCTTGAAATTCAAGGTAATAGTCTGCGCTTCCATCCCAGCGCTTCACACGGATTTGATTCAATCCATTAGACCTTTCCTCTATCACTAAATAATCCTTGAAGATCTCTATTCCTTCGAGCAATACATCAGGACGGTGTGCAAGTACCTCAGTCCAGTTCTCCATAGATGTAGCCGTTTCTGGACACTTCATGAGTTTGAAGTTCTTGGCTTTTTCATTGGTCACCACATAAAAGTCTTTGCCAAAATGAGCGATATTATATTCATGATTACGCTCTCTTTTTTGGAACACTTTCCAGTCTCCATCTGGTGAATCAGCAGATAGGAAACGGAATTCGCTAGACAGGGTTTGGAAAGAACCTATGATGAGGTATTTCTTGCTCTTAGACTTATAGACATAAGTGCTAAATGTTTCATCTTGCTCTTCAAAGACCATAACATCCTCTGATTGAGGAGTGCCTAGTTTATGCTTATAAATGCGATACGACCTCAAGGTGACTGGGTCTTTCACCGTATAGAAAAGAGTCTTATTGTCATTCGCCCAAGTAGCTCCGCCTGTGGTATTCTCAATGCGATCTGCCAGTAAATCTCCAGTTTTTAAATTCTTCACATAGAGCGTGTATTGCCTCCGAGATACAGTGTCAAGACCATATACAAGCAACTTGTTGTCTTCGCTCACGCTGCGACCGCCTATATCGAAATAACTGTGATCTTTAGACATAGCAGGACCATTAAGCATGATGCGTTCTTGGTTCTCCATAGTGCCTTCCTTACGGCATACTAGGGGATAGTCTTGACCTTCTTCAAAGCGTGTGTAATACCAAAATCCATTCTCTTTAACAGGAACAGATTGATCAGTCTGATCTATACGAGCTACCATCTCATCATAGAGGTTTTTCTGAAAAGTCTCCGTATGAGCCATCACCTGTTTCTGATACTCATTTTCTGCATTGAGATAGTCTACTACTTTATTTGTCTGCTCATCTGGCTCATTGGCTTCTTTCTGAGCATCACTCAATTTCATCCAGTAATAGTCATCGACACGGGTGACTCCATGATGGGTGAGGGGGTGTGGATTTTTTTCAGCGACAGGAGCAGTAAGGACCATAGATTCTTCAGATTCGACTTGAGTGGTTTGGCAAGAGCTCATGCACAATGTTAGAGCCATGCATAATAAGGAGATAGAAAGTTCAGGTAATTTCATGATACCAAGGTAGAATAATTGACATAAAAAAGGCCCCCACATTTCAGAGGGGGCCTTGAATAAGATTAGCTCTCAGAATCAGTCACAGCCCATTTGGCCAAAACCGTCAACTTCTTGAAAGCTTGCTTCTCCTGGCTCTTCACCATCAAGAAGCGCATCAAAGAAGCCAATCAATCCGAAATAGCTACCGTTAAATGACATGTCACCTCCTGTTACATTCATGCTTCCTTCACTAGAGAAATAGATATCTAGTTCTTGGAAGTCAAACACGAAGGAGAATCCTTTGTCAGCTAAATCGTCAGCAGATTCATTGACATCATCGAACCAGTTCAAGATGTCATATGTTCCACTTGCTTCATCAGCATAGACAAAGTACATGGCATAACCATAGAAGTAATCAGTTACGTCAGCATCTTGATCGATTTCTCCATTGATAAGCGCATCAAAATCACCTGAGATTCCGATAACACCAGAAACTCCGGTGAAGTCATTATCCAATCCGGTGAAATCAACTCCTAGTGCTTCATCATCTACAGTAAAGCAGAAAGCAAATGCGATGTCTAATGTGGTGTTACCTGCAACGACAGTTCCACCGGCATTACTCCCACCGCCAGCGGTAGGACTTCCGATGAATACAACACCACCACCAGATTGTGACTGGGTGAAGGTGATGTTAGGGCTGCCGCCATAGTTCCAGCCATCAACAGGGTCAGAAAAACTGAACCCATCTTTCTCATGACCAGCCTTAATGGTAATCACTTTGTTCATGGCCACATTATAGAATGCTAAGTCAGGCATGTTCTTGGCCATCGCTTGCATTTTGTCCTGTGTGTACTTGTCATTTAATCCTTTAGGAGATGAGGTACCAGGTGCATAGTCCGTCTTGCCGCAAGAAAACGCAAGCAATAAGATAGGAACTATGAATAATCTTCGAATAGTAGTCTTCATTAGGTTATTGTTTTTAATCAGAACAACCAACCTAGACGAATTTGACCAACTGCAGTAGGTCCAAGATTAATCCCAGATCCTTTAGGTGTGATAATGTCCTCGGCTCCTTCAGCTGTTGATGTTTCTTTTTGATCCATCATTGACTCAAAAGAGAATCCGAAACCAAACTCAGCACCAAGATAAATATTCTGTGCGAAATAGTAGTCTACTCCAGCTAGTGCATTCAATCCAAAAGTGAGGGAACCGTTCTTCGTTTCGTTCTCAAATGCTTCAGTAGCATACATTTCGTCTTTTTCAGTCGAAGAACTGAATCCAACGAGTACCTCTCCTCCGATATATGGAGAAAGCTTATCAGTACCAGTGAAGTGCTTTTCCAAACCTGGTCTTACACTAAAATCAAACGTACTGGAAGTTGAATTCAGTTCTCCTAAACCGTCACTACCTCCTCCAAGAGAGACATCTGTAGAACTGTCAAATCCAACAAATACTGAAACTCTGAAAGCACTAGTCTCAGAACTAAAGCTTCTGAACTTGATTCCACCTAGGCTTATTGGACTACCTCCAAGTGGAGCGAACAATACTTCTAGATTCTTGCTTCCAGCAACTTGCTTGTTCTGCTGAGCATATGTATATCCAACTGCGAATACCGCAATGAATAGCAGGGCTATGGTCTTTTTCATGTGTAATTTTTATGTGTTATAAGGCAAATATATACTTCCAAAACCCAGAACGCTTTTTTAAGCATAATCTTTTGCTGTTTAAATCTACAGTATCTCTTGTTGATCTATTTTATTTCAACACTTGAAGTGAGTATGCCAAATAATGTTATTCTCCTTAATAAATTCTATAAAGTGTTGAATAACAGTGCTTAAGATATAATCTGAGCAAGAATTTTATGTGACTTTATTTCTTTGAATCCTTGGATGTGAATTTTAAATTATCGTTAATGAGCGATTCGTGAGAGTATCGAATAAGCGCAGCCTGCGAGCCTTTGTCAAGAAACTTTAGGGCATAAAAAAACCCCGACCGAAGTCGAGGTTATTCTAAACTTATTTCTACTTACTAAAAGTGGAAGTTTAAAGTAATGTTTCCATTTGGTCTTGTATCAAAACCGAATGAAGAACTACCTGCAGTTTCACTTGTAGTTGAAACAACAGCAGTGCCATCCCAAGCTTCTGAAGTTGATTCTCCGTCACCTGTTGTGTTTAAAGCAATAGTCCATCCTATTTCAGCACCTAAAGACATTTTTGGAGCGAAGAAATATTCAACACCACCAAAACCACCAATCGCTAAACCAAAGCTAGATCCAGCTTTTGTTTCAGTAGTTCTAGCACCACCGTTGGTAGCTGATATAGCATTTCCATACGTGTTTTCAGTTCCTGAAGTACCTAAAGAAATCATTGCCATAGGACCATATACTCCTTGCAATCTTCCTTTTCCTCTTCTGTACTCAGTTCCAGCACCAACGGTAATGTTAAATGAGCTTGTTTTAGCTTCATCTTCAACAGTTCCATCTGCAGTAAGATTAGGAACAAATGATCTCTCGGTATCACTTCCGAATCCTAATCTCAACATACCTCTGCGCGCCTTGTTAGCATCAACAAAATACTTCCCGTAAATAGTGTTAGCGTTGATGTCTCCGATTGGAGCTAAACCATTGCTTGTGTTACCATTCAAAAGGTTACCACCATAATTTAATAAACTTGATGCATCAAATCCGATTGCCCAGTCACCTGCTTCTGGTAAAATTGGCACACCTTTCTTTGAAGTTAATCCGTCCTGAG
This sequence comes from uncultured Flavobacteriales bacterium, assembly GCA_937875855.1. Lineage (GTDB taxonomy): Bacteria > Bacteroidota > Bacteroidia > Flavobacteriales_D > JABDKJ01 > JABDLZ01. The sequence goes on along the minus strand of CALFHF010000144.1, from coordinate 246 downwards.
CGAAACATAGCCCAGCAGTGAATAATGCTGCAATTAGTAATACTTTCTTTTTCATGATGTAATTTTTAAGTGTTCTAAGGCGAATATACACTGAAACAACCCAGAACGCTTTTCTAAGCATAATCTTTTGCTGTTTTATTCTACAGGATCTATTGTTGATTTATTTTATTTCAACGCCTGAAGTGAGTATTCCAAATAATGTTATTCTCCTTAATAAATTCTATAAAGTGTTGAATAACAGTGCTT